>PKTR01000002.1:613000-919500 GCA_002869065.1 Hyphomicrobiales bacterium | reverse complement strand
CCTGCCTCCCGGCATGAAGCTGCCGTTCTAGTTCCGGCCAACGACCTCGCATGAGCGCGCGCCGCGTCACCGGACCCGAAATCGAACGGTTGATCCAGCTCCTCGCCAAGCTGCCGGGGCTCGGCCCCCGCTCGGCCCGGCGCGCCGCGCTGCATCTGGTGAAGAAGAAGGAACAGCTTCTAACCCCGCTGGCCGCCGCCATGCAGACGGCGCTGGAAAAGATCGTTGTCTGTCAGAGCTGCGGCAACATCGACACCAGCGATCCCTGCACCATCTGCGCCGATCCGCGCCGCGATCCGGGCGTGCTCGTCGTCGTGGAGGACGTCGCCGATCTGTGGGCGCTGGAGCGCGCGGCGGCGATCAACGCCCGCTATCACGTGCTCGGCGGCGTGCTGTCGGCGCTCGACGGCGTCGGGCCCGACGATCTCAACATCGCAGCCCTCATCGAGCGCGCCAGCGACCCGGCGGTGAAGGAAATCATCTTCGCGGTCAACGCCACCGTCGAGGGCCAGACCACGGCGCACTATGTGATGGAGCAGCTCGCCGATCTCGAGGTCACCGTCTCGCGGCTGGCGCATGGCGTGCCGGTCGGCGGCGAGCTCGACTATCTTGACGAGGGCACGCTGTCCGCCGCGATCCGCCAGCGGACGGGCATGTAAGACTTCAAATCAGGAATTTGCCGCCGCGTAGGCGATGGTCTCGAACCGCATAGAGCGGGCGTCGATCATCAAAAGCCGGCCGATCAGCGGCTCGCCGATGCCGCAGATAAGCTTGATCACTTCCATCGCCTGCAATGCCCCGACGACACCGGTCAGCGCGCCGAGCACACCGGCTTCCGCACAGGTCGGCAACAGCCCGTCCGGTGGCGCATCGGGAAAGAGATCGCGATAGCCGGGATTGCGCCTGCCCTCGGCATCGCGCGTGAACGGCATCAGCGTCGTGATCGACCCGTCGAAGGTGCCGACAGCGGCCGTCACCAGCGGTTTTCCGAGCGCCGCGCAGGTATCGGCGGCGAGGTAGCGGGTGGTGAAATTGTCGCTGCCGTCGACGACGATGTCGTAGCCGCCGACAAGCTCCGCCGCATTTTCCGCGCTCAGCCGCACCGCATGCGGCTCGACAGTCACATGCGGGTTGATGCGGCCGATTGCGCCTCCCGCGCTGTCGACCTTCTTGTCGCCGATGCGGGCGGTGTCGTGGATCACCTGGCGCTGCAGGTTCGACAGGCTGACCTCGTCATCGTCGGCGATGCCGAGCGTGCCGACGCCGGCAGCGGCCAGATACATCAGGCACGGCGCGCCAAGCCCGCCGGCGCCGATGACCAGCACCCGCGCCGCCTTGAGTTTCTGCTGGCCCGGCCCGCCGACATCGGCCAGCACGATGTGCCGGGCGTAGCGTTCGAGTTCTTCCGGGCTCAGCATGATGCGTCTCGCTTGGGCACACGATACCGGGGGTCATCGCAGATGACGTCCCGGTATTCCTTTCGCGAATTTCCCATGCGTTTGGCGCACAAGGGAAAATCGCGAGTATCGCAACGGGCGGATGCCTACGGCATCTTCGCCCGTTGAACTCATTCCGGCTTCAGATCGAGGCGCGAGGCGACCGAGCCGTCCTCGTTGAGGCGGTAGACGATCGGCACGCCGGTGCCGAGTTCCTGCTTGAGGATTTCTTCCGGCGTCAGGCCCTCGATATGCATGATCAGCGCGCGCAGCGAGTTGCCGTGCGCGGCGACCAGCACCCGCTTGCCGGCAAGCACCTGCGGCAGAATGTTGGCTTCGTAATAGGGAACCGAGCGCGCCTCGGTGTCCTTCAGGCTTTCGCCGCCCGGCGGCGGAACGTCATAGGAGCGGCGCCAGATATGGACCTGCTCGTCGCCCCACTTCTGGCGCGCCTCGTCCTTGTTCATGCCGACGAGGTCGCCATAGTCGCGTTCGTTGAGCGCCTGATCGCGGGTGATCGGCAGCTCGCTACGGCCGAGTTCGCCGAGGATGAGATCGAGCGTGCGTTGCGCCCGCTTCAGCGCCGAGGTGAAGCACATGTCGAAATCGTAGCCGGCGGCTTTCAGGCGTTCGCCCGCGGCTTTCGCTTCCGAGACGCCCTTGTCGGTCAGGTCGACGTCCTTCCAGCCGGTGAAAAGGTTTTTCAGGTTCCATTCGCTCTGTCCGTGCCGGACGAGGACGAGAAGGCGTTCCATCTTCATGCTCCTGTTGAAGAAATTCAGTCGGCGAGGCCGAGCACGTCGACCATGGAATAAAGACCGGGCTTGCGGCCGCGCGCCCAAAGGGCGGCCTTGACCGCGCCGCGAGCGAAGATCGAGCGGTCCTGCGCCTTGTGCGTCAGTTCGATACGCTCGCCTTCGCCGGCGAAGATGACGGAGTGTTCGCCGATCACGGAGCCGCCGCGCAGCGTGGCGAAGCCGATGTCGCCGCTCGCCCGCGGTCCGGTATAGCCGTCGCGCACCCGCACCGAGCGGCTGGCCAGATCGATGGCGCGTCCTTCGGCTGCCGCTTCACCAAGAAGCAGCGCCGTGCCGGACGGGGCATCGACCTTGTGCCGATGATGCATCTCGAGGACCTCGATATCGAAATCTTCCGCAAGCGCTGCCGCCGCGCGGCGCACCAGGTTGGCGACCAGATTGACGCCGAGGCTCATATTGCCGGATTTGACCACCGGACAGTGACGTGCGGCTGCTTCGATCCGCGCGGTGTCGTCGTCATCAAGGCCGGTGGTGCCGATGACGTGCGCGATACGCGCCTGCGCAGCGAGTTCGGAATACCAGCGCGTGCCGGCCGGCTGGGTGAAGTCGAGCACACCTTCGGCGGCGGCGAAGACCGGCAACGCATCGTCGGTGATCGCAACGCCGAGAGGACCGACGCCGGCGACCTCGCCCGCATCGCGGCCGATCAGCTCGGAGCCCTCGCGCTCAACGGCGGCCGACAGAACAGCACCCTCGATCGCGGTGATAGCCTGAATGAGCGCCTGGCCCATGCGGCCGCCCGCGCCCACGACGACAAGACGCATATCGCTCATGACCTGCTCCGTTTGCTGTGCACTGCAGCGGTATAGCAGGCTGCCGGGTGACGGCAAAGCCCGAGCAAACCCGCAAATGGACGTAGGTGTTCGCCTGGAGCGTATTCCCGAAAAGTGGGCACCGGTTTTCGGATAAGAATACGCGTCAAAACAGATGATTAGAGCATATCGAGTGGTCCATGGATCACGAGAAGTGCTCTAGAGAGGCAACGCCAGAACGGCACAGCGATGCGGCCCGCCGGCATCTTTCAGGAGCGCGGCAAAGCCCGGCGTCAGGCGGTCTTCGTCAAGCGTGACGAAGCTGTTGCGGCGCAAAAAGCCGAAGCCCGGGCCAAGCCGGCTGGCAAGCGCATAGATCGCGGGATAATTGGCCACCGAACCGAAGTTGCGCACCGTCTGCAGCAACGCGTGGCCGTAGCCGCAGCCGCGCCAGTCTTCTGCGACCCCGAGCATGGTCAGGAACAGAGCGGAATCGATTTCACCGGCCGCCGCCACTGCGATCGGCTGGCCGTCCTTGAAGGCCGCCCAGACCCTCTTTTCCGCGACCAGCACGTCGAGTTCGGCAAGAAGCGGCGCCCCGGGACCTTCCGCCGGCGTCCAGTCGCGCCGGTCCGGCGCGGCGAGCCAGAGATCGTGCAACGCCGTCGTCTCGGGTGCGCGGGCAGGGCGGATATCACCTTCGGGGCTCAGCATGGCTTCAGTTCCGGCACGCGTTTCCCGCACAGGGCGCGCGTGCAATATGCATCCGCCTCAGGCGGGCTGCGGTCCGTCATAGCCTTCGATGACGATGATGTCGGCGATACCGGCGTCGACGCGAAACGCCAGCGCGCGGGCATATTCCGGCGAGCGGTAGCAGGCGAGGGCCGTCTCGTAGTCGGGAAATTCGATCACCACGTTGCGGTCGCGGGCTTCGCCCTCGAAGCTCTCGAACTGGCCGCCGCGCACCAGAAACCGCGCGCCGTATTTGGCGAAAGCCGCGCCGTTCGCCTCGATATACTTCTTGTAGCCGTCAGGATCGGTCACGGTGACCCGGCCGATCCAATATCCCTTCGCCATTGCGCGCGTCCTCTCCCAAAAGCCGACCGGCCATCTTCGCAGCCCGCCGCCCCCATCGCAACGTCCCAATCGCAACGCAAATGAGAAGAAAGTCTTGCCCGGTCACCCGACCCGCGCGGCACCCTCGCGGCGCGGATCGCCGACGGCCGAAAACCCGCCGCGTCGGCTGCGTTCCGCGCTATGCGCGCCGCCGAAGAACAGCGACTGCTCGGCCCAGGCGCGATGATCCGGGAACGCGCTGACGAGCGCATGGCGCTCGTCGCTCGAGAAGAAGTCCTCGAAATCGCAATGGCCTTTTTCGACGTGGATGCGCGGCGCCGTCACCGCCTCTTCGAGCGGCTGACCTTCGCGCAGCCTGCGCGACAGCACCTGCAGAACGGCGGTACGAATGCGGTTCGAGCCACCGCTGCCGACCGCCAGCAGCGCGCCTTCTTTGTCGGCGGCGATTGTCGGCGCCATCATTGAGGCGAGCCGGTGGCCCGGCGTCCAGCGGTGGAAACCGCCCGGATTGACGTCTTCCTCGCCGAGCATGTTGTTCACCATGAAGCCGCAGCCGGGCACAATGCGGCCATTTCCTTCGCCGTTCGAGACGGTCGCCGAGGCGACATTGCCGTCCTCGTCGACGACGCTGACATGGGTCGTGCCACGGCTGGCGACGCCGGCCGATTTCTTGCCACCCGAAGCGCCGAGCAGCCGGTAGGGATCGGTCGGCGCCACGCGCCAGTGCCGGTCGGTGCGGTCGACGGCAGCGGCAAGTGCGGCGGGACCCGGCTCGCCGCGTTGTTCCAGATCGCTCAGCATCGTCGCGATCAGCGCGCCACCGAGAGAGGGCGGCGGGTTGAGCGCCACCTGCCAGCTGCCGAGTTTGCGCATCAAGGGATCGCGCCGCGCCACCCGATAACCGGCGATATCGGCTTGTGTCAGATGACCGGCCTCGCTGCAGCAGGCCGCCATGGCACCGGCAAGCTCGCCCTCGGTCGCGAAACGAAGCCCCTCGCGCGACAGCACGTCGAGCGTGTCGGCGAGATCGGGATTGCGGTAGAGCGCGCCGGTCTTCAGCAGCTCACCGTCCGGCGCGAAAAGGGCGCGGGCTTCCGCCGTCCAGGTCAGGATCGGCGACACCACTTCGGCAAGGAAGGCCTGAAAGGCCGTCATCGCGACGCCGTCGCGCGCTACGCGCACGGCGGGTTCGGCAAGCCGGCGCATCGGCAGGCTGCCGAGTTCCTCATGCACGGCGAAGAGACCCGGCACGAAGCCGGGCGTCGCGGACGCGCCCGCGCCGATATGGAAGGCCTGCGTCGCGGTGCCGAAATCAGCGTGGATCTCGGTGAATTCGATATCGTCTTCGTGTCGCTTGCGGCCCGGCGTGTCGACGAAGAAATCGTGCAGCATGACGGCGCCGGCTGCGGGCCGCGCCATCAGGAAGCCGCCGCCGCCCGGCGACGCCAGAACCGGCTCGACCACGCAGGACGTCCATAGCGCGGCGATGGCCGCATCGAAGGCATTGCCGCCATCGGCGAGGATTTCGGCGGCGGCATCGACGCAGGCGACATGGCCTGCGGCAACGGCGCCACGTGTGGATCGGCTCCTGTTCATGAGGGTTTTATTGCCGCGATGCGCCGGAATGGCAATCCGGGGACGCCTTCGGCTTTTCGTCGCATGACGGGACGTCCGGTCGCGGACGGTGGCCGAAACGCTCGGGATACCGCATCAGCTGGCGAGGTCGGCGACCACCGCGTCGAGCACGAGCATACCCGCCGGCGTTGTGCGCAGCCGGTCGCCGCCGAGGTCCTCGATGAGGCCGAGCTCGACAAGATTGGCAAGCCGGCGCTCGTCGAGCCCGCGTCCCGACAGCGCCTCATAGCGGGCGATATCGACGCCTTCGACGAGCCTCAGGCCCATGACCAGGAACTCGTCGCCGATCTCTTCGGGGATCAGCAGATCGTCGGTGACGAGCCCGCTGCCGTGTTTTTCGACAAGTCCGAGCCAGGCTTCCGGATTGCGCTCGGTCGCGGTGGCGTGGCGTCCGTGCTCTTGCGCCAGACGGCCATGCGCGCCGGCGCCGATGCCGACATATTCGCCATAGCGCCAGTAGAGCAGATTGTGCCGGCATTCCGCGCCCGGCACCGCGTGGTTGGAGATCTCGTAGGCCGGCATGCCGGCGCCCTCGCAGATCTCCTGCGTCACCTGATAGAGCTCCGCCGCCGGTGCCTCGGCGGGTACCACCAATTTGCCGGCATCGCGCAGCCGCTGAAACGGCGTGTCGGCCTCGATGGTGAGCTGGTAGAGCGACAGGTGGTCGGCGGCGAGATCGATCGCTGCCGTCAGCTCGGCACGCCAGGCGTCCGGCGCCTGCTCCGGCCGGGCGTAGATCAGATCGAAGGAGAGGCGCGGGAAGATATCGCGGGCGATACCGATCGCCTTGCGTGCCTCATCCGCCGAGTGGATGCGGCCGAGGAAACCGAGAGATTCGTCGTCGAGCGCCTGCACGCCGAGTGACAAGCGATTGACCCCGGCAGATTTATAGCCGGCAAAACGTGTTGCTTCCGTGCTGCCCGGATTGGCTTCGAGGGTGACTTCGACATTCTCGTCGAGCGACCAGTAGCCGGCGATGGCGTCGAGGATCGCACCGACCGTTGCCGGCTCCATCAGCGACGGCGTGCCGCCGCCGAAGAAGATCGAGGACACCGTACGGCCCGACACCCGCGCGGCCATCGTCTCCAGCTCACGCAGATAGGCGGCGCGAAAGCGTTCCTCGTCGATGCCGCCATGGCGGACATGGCTGTTGAAATCGCAATAAGGGCATTTGGCGGCGCAGAACGGCCAATGCACGTAGATGCCGAAACCGGGCTCGGCGGTCTTCATTGCGGGAAACACCGCGCGACCAACTCGGCAAAGGCGCGCGCCCGGTGCGACAGCGGATTGCCCTGGCCACGTACCCAGCCGTGTTTTTCCTCCGCCGTCATCTCGCCGAAGGTGCGCTCAAAGCCGTCCGGCAGGAAGATCGGATCGTAGCCGAAGCCGGCCGTCCCACGCGGCGGCCAAACGAGGGTGCCGTGCACCTCACCGCGCACCTCCTCGAGGTGGCCATCCGGCCAGGCAAGGCAGAGGGCGCAGACGAATTTCGCCCGCCGTTGGTCCGGCGTCGTCGCGCCGAGCGCCTGCAGTTTCTCCTCGATGTTGCGCATCGCCTGCGCGAAGTCCTTGGTCGGTCCCGCCCAGCGCGCCGAATAGATGCCCGGATCGCCGCCGAGCGCCTCGACCGCAAGACCGGAATCGTCGGCAATCGCCGGCAGACCGGCCGTCGCAACCGCCGCTTCCGCCTTGAGCCGGGCGTTGGCCTCGAACGTCGTGCCGGTCTCTTCGGGCTCGGCAAGGCCGAGATCGCCGGCCGAGACCGTTTCGACGCCGATGCCTGCGACGAGATCGGCAACCTCGCGCACCTTGCCGGCATTGTGGCTGGCAACGATCAGTTTCTTCTCCGAAAAGATGCGCGCGGTCATGGAGCCTCCCGAAAGCGCCGCCGTCAGGCGATCGCCATCTTCTGCAAATCGACGAGCTTCTTGATGCCGTCGTCGGCGAGGTCCATCAGCGCGTTGAATTCGTCGCGCGAGAACGGCACGCCCTCTGCGGTGCCCTGCACCTCGACGATGGCGCCCGAGCCCGTCATGACGAAATTGGCGTCGGTCTCGGCGGCGGAGTCTTCCGGATAGTCGAGATCGAGCACCGGCGTGCCCTCATAGATGCCGCAGGAAATCGCCGCGATATGGTCGGTCAGCACCGGGGCGGTGATCATGTCGCGGGCGCGCATCCATTCAAGGCAGTCGTGCAGGGCCACCCAGGCGCCCGTGATCGACGCGGTGCGGGTGCCGCCATCGGCCTGGATAACGTCGCAGTCGACGGTGATCTGGCGTTCGCCGAGCGCCTTGAGATCGACGACGGCGCGCAGCGAGCGGCCGATCAGGCGCTGAATTTCCTGGGTGCGGCCGGACTGCTTGCCGGCGGTCGCCTCGCGGCGCATGCGGTCCGACGTGGCGCGCGGCAGCATGCCGTATTCCGCCGTGACCCAGCCCTGGGCCTGACCGCGCAGCCAGGGCGGCACGCGCTCTTCCAGGCTCGCCGTGCACAGCACATGGGTGTTGCCGAACTTGATCAGGCAGGAGCCTTCGGCGTGTCGGGAAAAGGCACGCTCCAGCGTCACCCGGCGCATTTCATCGGCGGCCCGTTTGGAAGGACGCATGGCAATCTCCGTTTCCGTGTTTTCCGGCGCGTCGCGGCGCCCTCATGGCCCGCCTTGTAGCCCTGCCCGCAAAGCGCCGTAAAGTACCGCTTGCATGGGCGGGCCGATTTGGCCTTAAGTTTTTCCAAATTCACCGTCCGTTCGCGGGCGTTTTCGCCGTTTGTCGAAACGAGAAGGGTGCGAGGCGTGGCTGCCGACGGAAAATCGAGAATAACCGTCCCGACCGGATCGGCCGTTGGTCTCGACGAGCTTGACGCGCGCTCGCGCGAGATCTTCAAACGCATCATCGAGTCCTATCTCGAAACCGGCGAGCCGGTCGGTTCGCGCAATCTTTCCCGTCTGTTACCCATGCCGCTGTCGCCCGCCTCGGTGCGCAACGTGATGGCGGATCTTGAGCATCTCGGGCTGATCTACTCGCCGCACACCAGCGCCGGGCGGCTGCCGACGGATCTGGGCTTGCGCTTTTTCATCGATGCCCTGCTCGAGGTCGGCGATCTCGGCCGCGAGGAGCGCGCCCGCATCGAGGCCGAGGTGGCGGCAAGCGGCCGCGACAATTCGCTCGACTCGCTGCTGTCCGATGCCGGCCAGCTTCTCTCTGGCCTGTCGCGCGGCGCCAGCGTCGTGCTCAGCCACAAGAGCGACATGCGGCTGAAACACATCGAGTTCGTCCGCCTCGAGCCGACCAAGGCGCTGGTGGTGCTGGTCGGCGAGGATGGCACGGTCGAAAACCGCCTGATCGCGATTTCCGCCGGCTTGCCGCAATCGGCGCTGACCGAGGCGGGCAACTATCTCAACAGCCATATCCGTGGCCTCACCCTGTCGGAAGCGCAGACCGCGCTTGAACAGCGCAAGGCCGATGCGCAGGCCGAACTGGATCTGCTGAGCCAGAAGGTGGTCGAGGAGGGCCTCGCGAGCTGGGCCGGCGCCGATGCCGATGTGCCGGGCCGGCTGATCGTGCGCGGTCGCGCCAATCTGCTGGAAAACCTGACCGCGCTCGACGAGCTGGAACGGGTGCGCCATCTGCTCGACGATCTGGAAACCAAGCAGGAACTGATCCGCCTGCTCGGCCTTGCCGAAAAGGGCGATGGCGTGCGCATCTTTATCGGCTCGGAAAACACGCTGTTTTCCCTGTCCGGCTCTTCCGTGATCGTCGCGCCCTATCGCGACAGCGAACAGCGCATCGTCGGCGCGCTCGGCGTTATCGGCCCGACTCGGCTCAACTATGGCCGCATCATCCCGATGGTCGATTTCACGGCCAAGGTGATCGGCCGGCTGCTTGGCTGAACGGCGTGGTGAAAGAGGCTGGGCCGGACTTCAATTCATCATTGGGCCGGTCCATATAGATTGGTGGAAGGGCGATATCGGCCGCACGGCGATGGTAGGTGCCATAGCCCGGCGGTGGAGTTGCGGCAACGCATGGCAGGACCGGCAAGGCCTGTTGGCGCGGCGCAACCAGCGAAAGGACGAAGAAGCGATGAAATATCTCATGCTTGGTGCCGCGGTGGCGGCGGCGGTCGTCGCGGCGGCGCCGGCTTTTGCCCAGAATGCGGACCGCGAAATGCGCCGCACTGTTCGTGAGGCCTGCAAGAACCTCGGCTCCGAGGTCTTCGAGGATCCGAAAACGCTGGTCGACCCGACCGGATCGGCGAGCTATGCCATGGCGATCGTGCGCGGCGTTTCCTTCGATACGGGCGAGCGGGAGCGGGCGATCTGCGTCTACAACAAGGCGACCGGTGAGGCCGAACTCGGTGCGTTCCTGCGCAAGGGAAAGAAGAATCAAAAGAAGAAAGCCGGCGCGCAGGGCGGTCAGCCGATGGACGGCGATTCCGACGACGATCAGTTCTGATTTCTAAACGGTTCGATCCGGTTGACGCGGCAGGCGCTTGCCGCTGAAGCGGGGGCAGGCGCCCGACGCTGCTTCACACGGCTCCGCCAATTCGGCGGGGCCGTTTCTTTTTGCCTCTCGGTTCCGCGCCGGTTCAGACAAAGGCCCGTCGCCCCAAGTATTCCGGCGGTATTTGGGGAAAATTACACCTTCGACGAGAAAAACGCTGCGTTTTTCCGAGTGTTTCAAATTGTTCGGGATCGATATATGCAAGTTGTATATTATTAGTTCCTTATAAAGCAGCTTGGTGCTGGCCTTTCGGCAAAAATCGCCAAAAGAAACGGAAGACTTGCAACTTTTCTTTTCGGATTACACAATAGTCCAACAAACAAAAACAACGCCGCCTCCGGCTTCCGTGCCGGGCGGTGAAAACGATGAAGGCGCAGCACAAGGCGCGCAGTCCAAAGGGAGTTGCCGAACCATGATCCGGCGCCTACCGGCTTTCCTGTCCGTCGTTTTCCTCTGTTTCGTGGCTCTGTTCGTCGTTGGCGACAGCGCCCGCGCGCAGGCTCCCGGCATCAACCCGGTGCCGCCAAGCGCGCTGACCGGTGGCGCGGTGCCGGGCCGGTCAAGCGGCACGACCAATGATTCGGAATTCTGGCGCCAGATCCGCAAGGGTACTCCCGGCCGGGTGTCGATTCCCGATCCCCACGCCGCGATCATGGTTCGCGAAAGCGGCGAACAATGGCGGGTGATCCGCTCGCAATGGCTGCCTTACTACGGCGCGATACCCATCGTCGGCATGACGCTGCTGATCCTGCTGTTCTACGTCATCCGCGGCCGCATCAGAATAGAAGGTGGGCGCAGCGGGCGCACCGTGCCGCGCTTCCAGCTCTGGCACCGGACCATGCACTGGTTCGTCGCCTGCCTGTTCATTCTGCTCGGCCTCAGTGGCCTGATCCTGTTGTTTGGTCGCGTCGGGCTCATCCCGTTGATCGGCAAGGAGGCGTTCGCCGTCTTCGCCAGCGCATCCCTGCAGGGACATAATCTGTTCGGCCCGATCTTCGTCGTCGTGTTCTTCCCCATGGTGCTGATGTTCCTCAAAGGCAACGGCTTCAACCTTGTCGACCTGAAATGGATCCTCAAGGGCGGCGGCTTGTTCGGCGGCCACGCCAGTTCGGAGAAGAACAATTTCGGCGAGAAGGGCTGGTACTGGCTGCTGACCCTCGGCGGCACGGTGCTGTGCCTGTCGGGCTTGTTGCTCGACTTCCCCTGGCTCGCTGAAAAGACCGGCTATCTCAACATCGCCCATGTTGCCCACGCCGTTGCCGCGATCGCTGTCATCACGGTCGCGATCGGCCACATCTATATCGGCTCGCTCGGCATGGAAGGCGCGCTCGAGGGCATGACCAAGGGCGAGGTCGACGAGAACTGGGCCATCCAGCACCACGATCTGTGGGCACAAAAGGTGATGGGTGAGCAGGCCGCGAAGAAGCGCGCCCGGGATGAAGACGCAGACGGGGTGCCGGTTCCCGCCGAATAGCGCAACGCAGGGCGCCGGCCGAATTCAACCGGCAGGGTGCAGGCGTTCGGACAGGCTGGATAGAAACCCGAGGAGGCAGGAATGGGTTTTGTCGAATTTGTCGAAGGGCCGCTCTGGTACCTCGCCGCAACGGTGTTCGTGCTCGGCGCGGCCTGGCGGATCATCGGCCTGCTGCGCTTCGGCCGCAAGAAGGATCTGAGCGTCGCGCGCGGGTCCGCCACCGCCGGCTTCATCAAGGGCAACCTGCGCCACTTCGTGCCGCGCACCAATTTCGCCTTCCGCACCTGGGTCCATCTGGTCGGCGGCTACACCTTCCATCTCGGCCTTTTCGTGCTGCTGTTGTTCGCCGCGCCGCATGTCGCCTTCATTGAGGAGCGCATCCTCGGCTTCGGCTGGCCGGCACTGCCGCGCTGGGCCTTCATCGTCGCCGCTGAAATCGCCTTTGCCGGGCTGATCCTGTTGTGGATCCGCCGCATCTGCGATCCCGTCATGCGCCAGATCGCCGACCGCGACGATCATGTCGGCACCTGGCTGACCTTCCTCGTCATGCTGACCGGTTGCCTCGCCCTGCAGGAAAGCCAGGTCATGCTGCGCGCCATCCATATGCTGTTCGTCGATCTGTGGCTGATCTACTTCCCGTTCAGCCGGTTGATGCACGCCTTCACCTTCGTCCTGACGCGCGGCTTCACGGGCGCGATCTATGGCCGCCGGGGAGTGACGCCATGAACGCCAACGCCAACATCGCCGGAACGGCGGTCGAGAAATTCCTCGCCGTCACCGACAGCGCCATCGCCTCCTATCTGGAAGGCTGCGTCCATTGCGGTCAGTGCGCCGAGGCCTGCCATTTCTACCTGACCCAGGAAGACGCCCGCTACACGCCGACCTACAAGCTGAACCCGATGGTCAAGGCCTACAAGCGGCACAAGGCGCCGTTCTCCGGCCTGAAGCGCATGTTCGGCCTGGTGCCCGACGAGGTCACCGAGGACGAGCTGAACGAGTGGACCGAACTCGTCTACGACAGCTGCACGCTGTGTGGCCGCTGCACGCTGGTCTGTCCGATGGGCATCGACATCGCCGGCTCGATCCGCAAGATGCGCGAGGGCTTCACCGCGGCCGGCCTTGCGCCGGAAGGCCTGGTCACCGCCGAGCAGCGCGCGATCGCCACCGGCAGCCCGATGGGCATCACGCCGAAAACCTTGAAGGCGCAGGTCGCCGCCCAGGAACGCATCTGCGGCTGCGAAATCCCGCTCGACAAACCCGGCGTCGACTACATGGTCATCCTGTCGTCGATGGAGATCATGGGCTTCCCGGAAATCTTCGGCGCGCTTGCCCGCATCTTTTCCCAGGCCGGCGTCACCTGGACGATTTCCACCAAGGCCTATGAGGGCACCAATGTCGGCGTCCAGATCGGCAGCCGAGAGACGGCCAAGACGCTCGTCACCCGGGTCGTCGACGCGGCCGAGGAACTCGGCGTCAAATATGTCATCAGTCCGGAATGCGGGCATGCCTATGGCGCGCTGCGCTGGGAGGGTCCGAACCTCGTTGGCCGGCCGTTCAAGTTCGAGGTCATCCATATCCTGGAACTGCTCGACCAGTTGCAGCGTGAGGGCCGTATCCGTACCACCGGCCGCGACGAGCGGGTCGTCACCCTGCACGACCCCTGTCAGATTGTCCGCCGCGGCGGCGTCGTCGCTCAACCGCGCCGTATCATGAAGAGTTTTTCCGGCGGCTTCGTCGAGATGGAGCACGCCGGCGTCACCAATATCTGCTGCGGTGGCGGTGGCGGGGTGAGCGCCAATCCGCGCGCCGCCGAGCTGCAGAACACCGCCTTCGAGTGCAAGAAACAGCAGCTCGATGCCATCGAGGGGCTCGAACTCCTGGTCTCGCCCTGCGCCAACTGTCGCACGGTGCTGGAAGAAGCGCTCGATGAGCGCGAGATCGACCTCGAGGTCATCGGCCTGGCGGAGTATCTCGCCGAATATCTCGAAGACACGCCAAAAGGCGATGGCTCCGGCGCGGCGTAAGCGAGTCAACGGAAGGGCCGGTCAGACACCGGCCCTCTATGCGCTCGCCGTTTTGGCGGCGGGCCTGACCGGATTTGGGGCGGCGCTGGCCGACGACGATCCGGTTCTCATCGAGCGTGGCAAGGAACTGTCGATCAAGCACTGCGCCGCCTGCCACGTTATCGGCGATTACAACAAGTTCGGCGGCATCGGCAGCACGCCGTCCTTCCGCGTGCTGGCAAGCATGAAGGACGGCCGCGAGCGCTACGAGACCTTCCACACCCGCAACCCGCATCAGTCGATCACCTTCCTGCCCGACCAGAAGCCGCCGACAGATCTGCCGCTGCGCGTGCAGCCGATCGAAATCGACTACGACGACATCATCGCGATCGCCGCCTACGGCATGACGCTCTTCGATCCGCGTCTGAAGGCAATCGAGTAAGACAGGCAAGACCCGGATAGAACGGTATTATTCGCTGGCAAAATAGCCGCGGATGCTGGCCATCGCCGCGTGTGCCGGAACGTCGAGCACCAGAAGGCTCGCATAGACGGCGGCCGCCAGCCGGCCCGCATCCTCGCCGTCCTTGCCGGCCGGCAGGTCGAGGCCGACGATGGCGTCCGCGTTGCCGGCGATGTCGTCATAGAGCACGCCGCCGGCGACATAGACCCCGCCCGGCACCCGCGCCCGGCCCGATACCGGGATCACCACCTGCTCCTTTGCCGCCTGCAGCGCTTCGGCGATCTGCCGCGTCTCGCGATCGTCGACATTGACGATGGCGCCATTGCCGCCGGTCTGGCGATGGAAGACGAGGCGGGCGGCGCCCGCCGCATCCGCACCGAGGACCGATTTCGCCGCCGCGCCGATATCGAGCAGCACCGCCACGTCAAAGGTGATCGACAGGGTGATGTCGAGCCGCACCGGTGGCATGGCGAGACCGTAAATGCCGCCATTGCCGAGCGGATGGAGGCCGAGCAGCGGACGATCCTGATCGCCGCCGATTTCGCATTCCCGCCCGCTGACCTTGAGCGCGTGCGCAAGCAGGTCGAGCGCGGCGCTCTCCTGCGCTTCCGAGACGAGACCGACATAGCGCGAATCCCGCTCCGCTCGGGCGAGCAATTCGGCGTCCGAGATCACCTCGCAGCCGGCTTCGCGCGCCGCCGCCACCATCGGGTGCGGATCGGTATCGCCATGCGCGATCCCGGCTTCGACGATCAGGCTGACCGGCTCGCGCCAGTCGAACTCCGCGCCGTCCTGCAGCACCACGTCGTTCGCCGCTGCAGCCCGCCGGTTGGCGGGGTCGTCGTCCCAGCCCATCACCTCCGCGCCGGACAGCCGCAACGCTTCGGCCGCCTTGCAGCCATGGGCCCCGAGCCCGAGAACGAAAACCGGAAAGCCGGCAAAAGGATAGAGATCGATCATGCGGGCGTCCTTTCGGCGCGCGGATGGAAACGGGTCAGGCGGGCGTCGCGAGCGGCAGATTGACCAGCAGGTTCTGCGGCTTCATGTGCAGCCGCCCGTCGGCCTTGCGGCAGAGCGCCAGATAAACCGGCCGTCCGGCAATATCGGCCCGCTGGCTTTCGCTGTCGACGAAATTGAGCTGGAACAGCGCCATCAGGCGGGCCATGCGCTCGTCGTCCACCTCGCGCCCGTCATAGAGGTCGTTAAGGAGCGCGGTCGCGTCGACATCGAGCCCGACATGCCAGCTCCAATGGTCGTCATCGATTTCCTCGACGGGCTCGATCTTTACCGCGATCTTGAGAAAATGCGCGATCCAGCGTTCCAGCATGGTGGCAAAGGCCCGCCCGCCGGGCCGGCCATAGGTCATGTCGAGGGCGAAATCGTAGCGGTCGGAGCGCTCGAAATAGCGGCTGGCGTTCTCCAGCGACAACACGTCGAGTTCGGTCGTCTGGCGCAGCAGCAACGGGTTGGCGGCGATCTCGATCAGGCTGATATGGCCGCGCTCCTGACGCTCGCGCATCATGCCGGAGATCTCGCTGTCCATGAACAGCACCGAGCCGCCGACCAGATTGACCATCTGCTCGCGGAACAGGATTTCGGCGGCGCGCAGTACGAACGGATCCGTCGTGCCATCGAAGATATTGCGGGCGATCGCATGCACCAGGTGATCGATGAACAGCGCCGGCACTCGCACCGGCGCCGTTTTGCGCACCAGCGACAGGTAACAGCGTTCCAGCGAGCCCTCAGAGAGAAGCCGGTCGCGGTAGCCGAGAAACACTTCGTAATTCTCGCGCGCGTCGGCGTCGGCCAGTTCGCCTAGCGTGGCGGCGTCGACGTCTCGTGTCGGCTCGTCCAGGAGGGCGGCGTGCAGCGCGAGTTCGGCTGGGCAGGATTCGGGCACCGGTTCCAGCTCCGGCCGCAGCAGATAGGCGCGCAGGAAAGCATCGGTCGGCCGCAGATAACCGTCCTCCCCCTTTTCGAGCAGGTGATAGCCGGAGTTCTTCCAGAAATCGCCGCCGGTCGTTGCCATTCTTCTTGGTCCCCTAAGGATTTTGTGCGGCAGCGCTGCATGACAGCGCCTTGTTGAGATTGTAAACTAATTGCAGGTGCAATGGTTTCCCGGAATGACGCCGTTGTCGACCGTAAAACGCGCCCTTTTCGGCTTTTTTCTTCTCGGCCTGCACGGTGGCGCTGCCGAGGCGGACATGGTCGGCCATGGCGGCCTCGTGCGCGACATCGCAGTCAGCGCCGACGGCACGACCGTGTTGAGCGCAAGCTTCGACTACACGCTGCGCCGCTGGCGGTTCGACGACCAGACCGCACTCGATGTCCTCTCCGGCCATGCCGGACCTGTCAACGCGGTTGCCTTCCTGTCCGGCAGCGGTGCGGTTTCGGCCGGCGGCGACGGCAGGCTGATCGTCTGGCGCCTTGGAACCGGCGAGGCGAAGCCGGCGCGCATACTCGACGCCCATCGCGGCCAGGCAGCCGCGATTGCCGTGTCTGGCGATGGCGCTACGCTGCTGTCCGGCGGTTGGGATGGCACGCTCGCGCTCTGGGATGCCAACACCGGTGCCGAAAGGCGCCGTATCGCAGTCGGCGCCCCGGTTATCGCTGCTGCCTTCGGGGTGGGCGACGCGCAGGTGATTTCCGGTACCCGCGATGGCGAACTGAAAATCTACCGCCGGAGGGATGGCATCCTGACCGCCACCATTCCCGCCCACGATCTCGGGCTGACGGCGATGGCGGTCTCGCCCGACAAAAGCCAGCTCGCCACCATCGGTCTCGACAACATGGTGCGGGTCTGGACGCTCGACCCGTTTGCCGAGCGCTTCGCCTTTCTCGCCGACCCTGTGACCAAGCCGCTGTCGCTCGCCTTTTCGCCCGACGACACCAGCGTCGTCGTCGGTTTCCTCAATGGCGATGTCCGCCAGCTCGACACCGGGCGGGGCCGCACGCTTGCCCATATCCGTGAGGAAGCCGGCCCGGTCTGGGCGGTCGCGCTCTCCGCCGACGGACGGTTTCTCCTGTCGGCAAGCAGCGATGAGCGGATCAAGGTCTGGCATCTCGAAAGCGGTGCGCGCATCGGTGAGACGATTGCCGATGATCCACGCCCGACACCCTGGTTGACGAGCGATCATCCCGGCGCCGTCGTTTACCGCAAATGCGCCGTCTGCCACGCGACGACGGCGAAGGAACGTCAACGCTCCGGCCCGCATTTCACGGATCTGTTCGGCCGCCGCGCCGGCAGTGTCGCCGGCTATGCCTATACGCCGGCGCTTGCCAACTCGAAGATCGTCTGGACGCCGGAGACGATCGCAGATCTCTTTCGCCGCGGGCCCGATACGGTCTTCCCCGGCACCAAGATGCCGGTGCAGACGATCCCCGATGAAGCAGCACTCGCCGCGCTCGTCGATTTCATGGCCGGGATGCTCGGGCAGACGACGGTCCCGGCCGAATAAACAGAACCAGCCAAAACAAAACCGGCGCGGACATGCCGCGCCGGTTCCGGTCTCCCCCCTTGAGCATTTGCCGCATCTTTGGCGACGCCAATTGGCTGCACGATGCTCAGGCTGTTCCGCGGGCTGTTTTTGTGTTCTGCCCGATTATCTGGAACGCCGGTCTCTCCGCTTGTGGCGGGGTCGATGCGGGCCCGGGGCTTGCCGCTCCGGACCCGTGCCCGGGTCTACGAACCGGATTTCTGCTGGTAGGCGGTGCCCCAGCCCCAGGCGCCGGAGCCGAAGCCGCGCGAGACGATGCGCTCGCGGAAGATGTTCGACACCACATTGCCGTCACCGGCCAGGAGTGCCTTGGTCGAGCACATCTCCGCGCACAGCGGCAGCTTGCCTTCGGCGAGGCGATTGCGGCCGTATTTGCTGAACTCGGCCGCGCTGTTGTCCTCTTCCGGACCGCCGGCGCAGAAGGTGCACTTGTCCATCTTGCCACGGCTGCCGAAGGTGCCTTCCTGCGGATACTGCGGCGCGCCGAACGGACAGGCGAAGAAGCAGTAGCCGCAGCCGATGCACAGATCCTTGGAGTGCAGCACCACGCCTTCTTCCGACTGGTAGATGCAGTCGACCGGGCACACCGCGATGCACGGCGCGTCGGAGCAGTGCATGCAGGCCACCGAAATCGAGCGCTCGCCCGGCTTGCCGTCGTTGATGGTCACCACGCGGCGGCGGTTGATGCCCCAGGCGACCTCGTTCTCGTTCTTGCAGGCGGTAACGCAGGCGTTGCACTCGATGCAGCGTTCGGCGTCACAGAGAAATTTCATCCGTGCCATGTCACAGTCCTCCTTCTGCCTTAAGCCGCTTCGATCCGGCAAAGCGTCGCTTTGGTTTCCTGCATCTGCGTCACCGAGTCATAGCCATAGGTGCCGCACATGTTCGAGGCTTCGCCGAGCACCCAGGGTGATGCGTCGGGCGGATACTTGCTGCGCAGATCCTTGCCTTGCCAGTGGCCGCCGAAGTGGAACGGCATGAAGGCAACGCCCGGTGCCACGCGTTCGGTGATCAGCGCCTTGACGAGCACTTTGCCGCCTTCCGGGCTGTGCACCCACAGCATGCCGCCTTCCTTGATGCCGTGGTTGTTGGCATCGCGCGGATTGACCTCGCAGAACATGTCCTGCTGAAGCTCGGCCAGCCACTTGTTGGAGCGGGACTCGTCGCCGCCGCCCTCGTATTCGACCAGCCGGCCCGAGGTCAGGATGATCGGGAAGTCCTTCGAGTAGTCCTTCTCCTGGATCGAGGCGTACAGCGTCGGCAGGCGATAGGCCTTCTTGTCCGCGTAGGTCGCGTAGTCCGGCAACAGGTCGCGCCGGTTGGTGTAGAGCGGCTCGCGATGCAGCGGGATCGGATCCGGGAACGGCCACACGAAGGTGCGCGCCTTGGCGTTGCCGAACGGGGCGCAGCCATGCTTGATCGCGACGCGCTGGATGCCGCCGGAAAGGTCGGTCTTCCAGTTCGTCTTGTCGCCGGCCACCGCTTCGATCGCGGTACGTTCCTCGTCGGTCAGATCGCCGTCCCAGCCGAGCTTCTTCAGCATCGCCATGGTGAACTCGGGATAGCCGTCCTCGATTTCCGAGCCGACCGAGTAGGAGCCTTCGGCGAGAAGGTTCTCACCCTCATATTCGACGCCGTAACGGGCGCGGAAGGTGAGGCCGCCTTCGGCCACCGGCTTCGACGTGTCGTAAAGCAGCGGCGTCCCCGGGTGTTTCATCTCCGCCGTGCCCCAGCACGGCCACGGCAGACCGTAATAGTCGCCGTCCGCCGGACCGCCATTCGCCAGGAGCGTGGTGCGGTCGAAGGTCGACTGGTTGGCCATGTGCAGCTTGAGGCGTTCCGGCGACTGGCCGGTATAGCCGATCGTCCACAGGCCGCCGTTGAACTCGCGGGTGATGTCCTCGATCAGCGGTTCGTCGTTCTCGACCGTGATCTTCTTGAACATCTCCTGCTCGAAACCGAGCTTGCGGGCGAACTTGTACATGATGACGTGGTCGGGCAGCGATTCGAACAGCGGTTCGACCACCTTGTCACGCCACTGCAGCGAACGGTTCGACGCGGTCACCGAGCCGTAGGTCTCGAACTGGGTGCAGGCCGGCAGCACATAGACGCCGTCCTCACGGTCCGGGATCACCGAGGCGAAGGTCGGCACCGGGTCGATCACGACCATGATGTCGAGTTTTTCCATCGCCTTCTTCATTTCCGGAAGGCGGGTCTGCGAGTTGACTGCGTGGCCCCACAGCACCATCGCGCGGACATTGTCCGGCTGGTCCATGTTGCCCTTGTCCTCGAGCACGCCGTCGATCCAGCGCGACACCGGAATGCCGCTCGATTCCATCAGCTCCTGCGAGGCGAAGCGGCCCTTCAGCCATTCGTAGTCGACGTCCCAGACGCGCGCCCAGTGCTTCCAAGAGCCGGTGGCCAGGCCGTAATAGCCCGGCAGGCTGTGCGACAGCACGCACATGTCGGTTGCGCCTTGAACGTTGTCATGGCCGCGGAAGATGTTCGCGCCGCCGCCGGCAACACCCATATTGCCGAGCGCCAGCTGCAGGATGCAGTAGGCACGGGTGTTGTTGTTGCCGTTGGTATGCTGGGTGCCGCCCATGCACCACACGATGGTGCCCGGCTTGTTGCTGGCGAGCGTGCGCGCCACGCGGCGCAGCTGCGATCCCGGCACGCCGGTGACGCGCTCGGTTTCTTCCGGCGTCCACTTGGAGATCTCGGCCTTGACGCGGTCGAGGCCCCAGACGCGCTGGCGGATGAATTCCTTGTCTTCCCAGCCGTTTTCGAAAACGTGCCAGAGAATGCCCCAGATCAGCGCGACGTCGGTGCCCGGACGCAGCCGCACGAACTCGTCGGCGTGCGCGGCGATGCGGGTGAAGCGCGGATCGCAGACGATCAGCGCCGCGTTGTTCTGTTCCTTGGCCTTGAGGATGTGCTGCACCGCGACCGGATGCGCCTCGGCCGGGTTCGAGCCGATCAGGAACATCGCACGCGAATTGTGCATGTCGTTGTACGAGTTGGTCATCGCGCCGTAGCCCCAGGTATTGGCCACGCCGGCAACCGTCGTCGAGTGACAGATGCGCGCCTGATGATCACCGTTGTTGCTGCCCCAGAAGGCATAGAACTTGCGGAACAGATAGGCCTGCTCGTTGTTGAACTTGGCCGAGCCGAGCCAGTACACCGAGTCCGGGCCGGACGCCTGGCGGATCTCGAGCATCTTGTCGCCGATCTCGTTGATCGCCTCGTCCCAGGAGACGCGCTTCCACTTGCCGCCTTCGAGCTTCATCGGATATTTCAGCCGACGCTCGTTATGGGCATGTTCGCGCACCGCCGCGCCTTTGGCGCAATGGGCGCCGAGATTGATCGGGCTCTCGAAGCCGGGCTCCTGGCCCGTCCACACGCCGCGTTCCACTTCGGCCATCACCGTGCAGCCGACGGAACAGTGGGTGCAGACCGACTTGATCTGCTTCACCTCGGCGCCATAGGCCTTGGCGGCTTCCTGCGCATCGGCCTTCTTGACCATGCCGAGCGGCAGTGCGGATGCGAGCGCTGCGCCGCCGGCCGTCAGGCCCGAGCGCGCCAGAAAGGTTCGCCGGTCGATGCCGGTTCCGTTGACTGCGCCGAGCACCTGTTTCAACCGGGATCGCTGCGCCGTGCCGCTGGATGTCTTGGTCAGCATGGTTTTTCTCCCATTTCGGCTTGTTGCCGCCATTCGGGCGGACTTGCCTCTCGCCGTCTCGTTCACACGCCGCTTCGCAACCTCTAAGGCTGTCGCCCGCAAAAGATTGCCGGCCACAGGCGCGCGTCGGTTTCCCCCGCCCGGAAATCTCCGGCCGGTCAGATCATCAGAACTTCGCCAGTTCGTAGTAGGTCCGGATGTGATCGGTCTCGCGATAGCCGACCGAATTCTTGCCGCGCGTCTCCGGCTCCGCCGCTTCGGCTCCCGTCGCCAGCGCAACCGCTGCGCCGCCGGCTGCGCCGACCGCCATGCCCGATTGCCGGAAGAAGTCCCGGCGGCTCATATCGTGCGGTTTATTCTTTTCCGTCATGGCTTTTCCTTCGTTGTCGTCCAGCGTCGCAGAGAATGCCCAGGATTGCGGTACGGCGGGTGCCGCTCAGGCCGCCATCGTGAAGGCATCGCCCTCGATCGCCAGAAACGCCTTGCCGAGTTCGGCGACGGCCGCATAGAGCCGGGCCGAATTCGCCGCTTTCAGGTCGTTGAAGAATTCGCCCGCCCAAGGAGCGATATGCGCGGTGAAGAACGCGAGCTGGGTGTCCAGATCGAGCGGCTCATCGGTCAGTGTGCCGAGGATGAGCCCGTGCATCATCTCCATGAGATAGGCGATATGGTCCTCCGGCTCGCCGTTCTGCCCCGAATGGACGACGCCGAGGCGTTCCATGTCGGCGCGCAGACGCACGAGCGGGCGGTCGTTGAGATTGCCGGTCAGATAATACGAGGCGTAGGGCAGCACTTCGCCGCCCTGACCCATGCCGTAAAACAGCCGCGTATATTCCTCTTCCGCATCCGCTGCGGTGAGGTCGCGTGCCGCTGCGGCAAGGGCGCCGAAGGCCTGGCCAAGCGGGGTTTCGTCGCGATGCAAACGGCTGAGAATATCGAGGAAATCCTGATCCGGCGCTGCGGCGAGCGCACGCGCGATCAAGGCATAGAGATGGGCGCGAAGGCGATCTTCTTCGGCGATGTGCCGCTCTTCTTCCATCCGGTCTTCCTCCTACCGGTTTTATATCCCGGCGAATGGGACCCTGACAATAGTATATTGCGTCAACTCGCCGCATTCCGCATGTGGATTCTGCGTAGTTCGGAGAATTCAGGAAAGCAATATGGGAGAAATAAAGGGATTCCGGCCTTGCTGCACCGCAGCAATACTCGCGGAATTAATCCGATACGAAGTATTCAACAAATACCTACTAAATTAGCGCACGCTAATATTGCTCATCCGGGTTTCTGCGGAGACCGGATTTCGTCTGTTTCGCGACTGTCCGAAGCGTCGGCGGTGTCCCGCGCGGCGTTATTGGTAGCTGCTTCACCGCATTCCACGGGATCGCTCCCGCCGGCGTCGATTGCCTCGTGAGTCACCTCGAATGCGTCCGCTTCGCCTGACTCGGCCACGCTTTCCTTAGCTGCGGTGTCGGCGATCTGTTCGCCGTCGGTCGCCGCCTCGGCGTTGGCGGGCGATGGCGGCGCAATCTCGTCGTCATCGAGAAAACCCTTGCCGACGCGGTATGCGGTCTTCACCGCCTCGCCGAGCGCCTGCGCCGCGCGATAGTCTTCATCATAGTCGTTGAGCTTGTCGATATTGGCAAGCACCGGGTCACTGACCCACAGCTTGCGCAGCGCCGCGTTTTTCAGCGCGGCCGGAACGCCCTTTGCCAGAAACCCGGTGTAATCGGATTCGCGGTTGAGCTCGTCGAGTGCCGGCAGGCCGAGCTCCTCGGTCAGCGCGCGCGCATCTTCTTCGCTGAGCGGTTCGGCCGGGTCGGAGCCAAGCGGCGGCAGCGTACCGGGTGCGTCTGGATCGCTTTTCAGAACCTGTGCGGCGTCTTCCGCGGCTGCCGGTATCTCCGCAGCCGTTTCCGCGAGCTCTGGTGACGTCGGCTCCGCCGCAGCGATCCGCGGTGCCGCGCTGCCACGGCGCATCTTGCGCGCCTCCGCCTTGCGCTGCGACCAGCGCGACAGCGCGCCTTCCATGCCGCCGTCCCGATCGTCCGCCATCACGCGCCACCCGCCATCATTCGCCACCCACTTGCCCGAACCGGCCGCGCGGGCGCGTCCAGCTCTGTTCCGAGCGCTGTTTGGTGTTTTTGCGCTTCTTGAACGGCTCTTCCTTGTGGTGGGTGTCGACGAATTGGCTCAGCCAGGCGTTGACCTCGTCCGGCATCGCCACCCCTTGGGTGATCTCGTCGCCGCTCTCCACATAGCTCGACGCCTCGAATGGGCAGACGGTGGCGAGGAACGCCTTCAGCCCGCTGTCGGCCTCGTCGTCGGGCCGCAGCACCACGTAGACGACCGGCTCGGCCTGCGACAGGTTAAGCGAGTAGCCTTCCGTCTCGCCGCGGAACAGTTCGAGCGGCAGCGTCGCGACGTGAAACTGTGTTCGTGTGCCATCTTCAACCAACAGCCGTGGCGCGTCGACCGGCCCCGCATGGGGGATCACCGCAACCGGCGCCCATGTCGCATCCTGCCAGGGATGATCGCTCGCCCGTCGTTCGATGACGATGCCGACCGGCATTGTCGCGTCAGCCGTCATGGCCGCTCCTTCGTCGCGTTTCCTTGCCCGACCCATCTTGCACAACTGCGACACTTCAACGCAATATGGTCGTGACGAGAGTTTTCGAACACCCTGTCGAGCGGGTCCAACAAGAACAAAAACAAACGAAGAAATCCAGGGGAAACAACGGTTTGGCAATTATCACCTGTTCCTGCGACGGCTCGATGACCCTCGACCGCGAAACGATCGAGGCCGGCCTCGGCGAAGCGCTCGAAGCGCCCGCGACGCAGCTCTGCCGCCGTCAGATCGAGCGATTCCGCGACCTCGCCGACGGCAATGAGACCCTTGTTGTCGGCTGCACCCAGGAAGCGCCCCTGTTCCTCGAAATCGCCGAGGATATCGCCTTTGCCGCCGACCTTCGCTTCGTCAATCTGCGCGAAAAGGCCGGCTGGTCGAAGGAAGGCACCAAGGCGGGCGCCAAGATGGCCGCGCTGATCGCCGAAGCCGCGCTCAATGTCGACGGCCCGCAGATGATGGGTATCGTCAGCGCCGGCATCGTGCTTGTGATCGGGCCGGGCGATGTTGCCATGGACGCCGCCATGCGGCTCGGCGAACGCCTCGACGTCACCCTCGTCCTCACCGGCAGCGAGAGGCCTTTCGCGCCGCGCATCGCCGATGTGCCCGTCTTCCATGGCGGCGCGGTCTCGGCCAAGGGCTCCTTCGGCGGCTTTTCAGTTTCGATCGAGGATTTCGCCGCCGCCAGACCCTCCGCACGCGGCGCGCTTGCCTTCGACATGCCGTCGGCGGAGCCCGGCACATCGAACTGCGACATCATCCTCGATTTGCGCGGCGCAGCGCCGCTGTTCACTACGCCCGACAAGCGAAGCGGCTATTTCAATCCAGATCCGCGCGATCCGATCGCGGTCGAGCGGGCGCTGTTCGAGATCGCCGACATGGTCGGCACCTTCGAAAAGCCGCGCTATGTCGACTATCAGCCGTCGCTCTGCGCCCATGCGCGCTCCGAGATCGTCGGCTGCCAGCGCTGCATCGACAATTGCCCGACCGCCGCCATCACACCGTCCGGCAATGTGGTGTCGATCGACGCCGGCATCTGCGCCGGTTGCGGCAATTGCGCCAGTGTCTGTCCGACCGGTGCGGCCCGCTACACCATGCCGGGCGGCGTCGCGCTGCTGACCCGCCTGCGCACCGTGCTCGGCACCTATCGCAAGGCCGGTGGTTCGGCGCCGGTGCTGCTCGTTCATGACGGTGAGCACGGCGAGGCGATGATCGACGCGCTTGCCGACCATGGCGATGGCCTGCCGGCCAATGTCATTCCCTTTGCCGTCAACGCGGTCACCCAATGGGGCCTCGACGCGGTGCTTGCCGCGCGCGCCTTCGGTGCCGCGAAGACGCTGCTGCTGGTGCCGCCCTCGGCCGCTGACGAAACCGGCGGCATCGACGACGCCGTCCGCCTTGGTAGCCATATCCTCGACGGCCTCGGCTATGTCGACGGCGCGACCGCGATTATCGCTGAAATCGATCCCGACAAGGTCGCCGCCGCCCTTTGGGCGCATGCGGGCGAAGCCGCCACCGTGACGGCATTGCCGGCCGCCTTCACCCCGACCGGCGGCAAGCGGGATCTCATGCATCTGGCGCTGTCGGCCCTGCACAAGGTCGCTCCGGTGCCGGTCGACGTGCTCGCCATGCCGCAAGGGTCGCCCTTCGGCACGCTTCAGGTCGATACCGGCGCCTGCACGCTGTGTCTCGCCTGTGTCGGCGCCTGCCCGGCCAATGCGCTGAAGGACAATCCGGACTTCCCGCGCCTCAGCTTTCTCGAAGAAGCCTGCGTCCAGTGCGGTCTTTGTGCCCGCACCTGTCCGGAAAAGGCGATCGTGCTCGAGCCGCGCCTGACCTTTACCGGCGAAGCGCGCAATCTGCGCATCATCAAGGAAGATCAGCCGTTCGAATGCGTGCGCTGTGGCAAGCCGTTTGCAACGCGTTCGACCATCGATACCATCGTCGCGCGCATGTCGGGCCACGCCATGTTCAGCAACCCGGATGCGCTGAAGCGGCTGCAGATGTGTTCCGACTGTCGCGTGGTCGACATGGCGGAAAATGTCAGCGATCCCTTCGCCTCCCGGCCGCGCCCCGCGCCGCGCACCACGGATGACTATCTGCGCGAGCGCGACGACGAGGCGGAAAAGAGCTGAGGCCCGACCGTAGCGAAATGCGGTCCCGCTCCAAGGTGGCGGGTCAACGAGACGGAGCACCATGACCGGCTTTGCCGACGAATTCGCGACCGCGGTCACCATGATCGGGCAGATGGACCGGCGACTCGCCGAGATCATCGTCCTGTCGCTGCGCGTCAGCCTGTCCGCCGTCGCGCTCGCCGCGCTGATCGGCATGCCGCTTGGCGCCATCCTGGCGCTCACGCGGTTTCCCGGCCGACAGGGTATCGCCGTCCTCTTCAACGTGCTGATGGGCCTGCCGCCGGTCGTCGTTGGCCTCATCGTCTATCTCATGTTGTCGCGCAGCGGCCCGCTCGGTGTGCTTGGCCTGTTGTTCTCCCCGACCGCCATGATCATCGCACAGGTCATTCTGGTCACCCCGATCATCGTTTCGCTGACCCGCGAGACCATCGGCCCGCTGTCGCAGGAATATGGCGAGACCTTTGCCTCGCTCGGCACCCGCCGCCATCAGGCACTTGGCGCGCTGTTGTGGGATGGCCGTTTCCTGCTGGTAACCGCCCTTCTTGCCGGCTTCGGACGGGCGACGGCGGAGGTCGGCGCGGTGATGATCGTTGGCGGCAATATCGACCACGTCACCCGGGTGATGACGACGGCGATTGCGCTTGAATCGAGCAAGGGCAACCTCGCGCTGGCGCTCGGTCTTGGCATCATCCTGATTGCCCTGTCGCTCGCCATCAATATCGCGGTCTACGGCGTGCGCCTCTATGGCGAAGCCAAGGGGGCGGCATGAGGGAAGTGACCGACATGCTGCCGATCGTCATCGACAAGGTCTCGCTCAGGCGCGGCGGCAAGACCGTGCTGAAGGAGATCGAGTGCGTCTTCGACAACCGCCACAAGAAGACGTTGATCATCGGTCCGAACGGCGCCGGCAAGAGCCTGCTTCTGCGCGTCGCCCACGGGCTTCTCAAGCCGGAAACCGGCGCCGTGCGCTGGCCGAACGCACCCGATCCACAGGCCGTGCGCGACGGCCAGGCGATGGTGTTCCAGCGCCCGGTGCTGCTGCGCCGCACCGCGCTCGACAATCTTCTGTTCGCGCTGAAGGTCCGTAAGGTGCCGAAGGCAGAGCGCTGCGAGCGCGCGCACGCCGCGTTGAAACGCGCCGGCCTCGGGCGGCTGGCGACGATGCCGGCGCGCGCGCTGTCATTTGGTGAGCAGCAGCGGCTGGCGATTGCCCGCGCGCTTGCCGTGCGCCCGCGCGTTCTCTTCCTCGACGAACCGACCGCGAGCCTCGATCCGGCAACGACCGGGCTCGTCGAGGAACTGGTCGAGGAAGCGGCTCAGATCGGGGTGCGCATCATCATGACCAGTCACGATCTCAACCAGGCCCGTCGCCTTGCCGACGAGGTCCTGTTCCTACACCGCGGCAGGATCAAAGAACGAGCGCCGGCGGCAAGCTTCTTCGAAGCGCCGCAGAACGATCTCGCCGCCGCCTTCCTGAAAGGCGACCTTCTGTGGTGGCGGCGCCAATCGATTTACACTGGAGAGGACGGAAATCATGAAAACACTTGCTAGGCATATCGTCGGGGCAATTGCCGCGCTGGGTCTGGCCGCATCCGCGGCGGCTCCGGCACTGGCGGCTGACAGCTTCATCACCGTCGCATCGACGACGTCGACGGCGAATTCGGGTCTGTTCGATTCGATCCTGCCGGTCTTCCAGAAAAAGACCGGTATCGAGGTCCGCGTCGTTGCGGTCGGCACCGGGGCTGCCATCCGCCTTGCCCGCTCGGGCGATGCCGACGTGCTGCTGGTGCACCACAAGAAGTCGGAGGAGCAGTTCGTCGCCGATGGCTTCGGCGTGAAGCGCTACCCGCTAATGTTCAACGACTTCGTCATCGTCGGTCCGAAATCGGATCCGGCTGGCGTCAAGGGTGAGGCCGACGTCGCCGCCGCCCTCAACAGGATTGCCGACAGCGGGTCGATGTTTGCCTCGCGCGGCGACGACAGCGGCACCCACAAGCGCGAGCGCGAATTGTGGAAGGCCGCCGGCATCGATCCGGTCGCCTCGTCGGGCAAATGGTACCGTGAGACCGGCTCTGGCATGGGCGCGACGCTCAATGTCGCCGCCGGCTCCGATGCCTACGCGCTCACCGACCGCGGCACCTGGCTGAGCTTCGCCAATCGCGGCGATCTGGAACTGCTCGTGTCGGGCGACACCCGCCTTCGCAACGAATACGGCGCCATCGTCGTGTCGAAGGACAAGTTCCCGCATGTGAAGGCCGATCTCGGCCAGAAATTCGCCGACTGGATGCTGTCGCGCGAGGGTCAGGCGGCGATCAACGGCTACAAGATCAACGGCGAGCAGCTGTTCTACGGCATGGTCGAAAACCCGACCAATTGATCCCGGCTTTCCGCCGCAAAAAGAAAACGCCCGCGAGCATCTCGCGGGCGTTTTTGTTTACGGTCGGCCTTGCGAACACGATGGGATTTGATTTCCCGCTCACGGCTGAGCGCGGACCATCGTCCGCTAGCCTCCGCGAGGGCGCCCTTATCGGGCGGCGGCCGGTCGGCCTTGCGAACCCGATGGGTTCGATGAGTATTCTACAGCTACCGTTTGTTAGTACGGCTTTCGCGCCACACGCTCCCCGTCACCCCGCGCTTGATGCGGGGTCCATTGCCCTTGTCGAAACGGTATGCCGGTGCGGTCTTGACATATACCAGGCCCACTCTCGAACGCCCTCACTCGGCGCACCCGCCATTGGATCCCGGATCGCGCCGCTCGGCGGCTTGTCCGGGATGACGGGGAGTGTGTGACGCGAACGCGGACTTTCGATCCGGCCTAGAGCACCACGATCGGGGTCTTCTCCGGCACGCGGCTGTACAGGTCGATGATGTCCTGATTGAAGAACCGCACGCAGCCCGACGATGCGGCGCGACCGATCGACGACGGCTGGTTGGTGCCGTGCAGGCGGTACAGCGTGTCGCGACCGTCCTGATAGATGTAGAGGGCGCGCGCGCCGAGCGGGTTCTTCAGGCCCGGGTCCATGCCGTCCTTGTACGGCTTGAGGTCCGGACGCCGCGCGATCATCTCCTTCGGCGGGAACCATTTCGGCCATTCCTGCTTCCAGCCGATATAGGCCCGGCCCGACCAGGCGAAGCCCGCCTTGCCGATGGCGACGCCGTAGCGCAGCGCCTTGCCGTTGCGCAGCACCAGATAGACGTAGCGCTGTTTGGTGTCGACGACGAGCGTGCCCGGCTTTTCCTCGGTCTTGTAGTCGACCATCTGGCGCAGGAAGCGCTTGTTGACCCGCTTCAGATTGATCGGCGGCAGCTTGTAATCGCCGTCTTCCACCGAGGCGTACATGTCGCCATGGCTCGACAGGCTGATCGAGTAGGGGCTGAGGCCCGAGGTCTGGCAACCGGCGGCAAGACCGCCGATCACGACAGCAGCGGCGACGCCGCGCACGAAGGAGGGCGCGGAGAAAGTCCGCTTGCCGCTGGTTGAAAACAGTGAAGAAATCCCGCGCACGCCCATGCTCCGCGATGCTGAAACCAAAAAAGCGCCCGACGGCTTGCCGAGCTCCCCGGACCCTAGTCCGGAAAGCGGCGCCGAGCGGTGACGCGCGTCACATGGTTACGCATTACAATCGTGGTCGCGCAATTCACTTTCTCGTCGATGCGTTGAAAAAGCGTAATCGTTACCGAACCGCAACAGCGATTGGCCGCAACCTGCCGCAAACCGCGGCAGATGGTCAAAGAACGAGCCGCGAGCGGCGCGCCTCATAGAGCATGATGCCGGTCGAAACCGCGAGATTGAGCGAATCGGCGCGTCCCGCCATCGGGATCTTCACCAGCCGGTCGCAAGAATCCGCGATCCGTTGCGGCAGGCCCGACTGCTCGTTGCCCATCAACAGGATCATCGGCTCGGGATAGTCGATGGTGCGATAGTCAACGGCGCCGGCCAGATGCGTGCCGATCACCGGACCGGGGAACGTGTCCTTCCAGGCAAGGAACTCCTCGACGCTTGCCTTCACCACCGGCACGGCAAAGATCGAGCCCATGGTGGCGCGCACCGTTTCGATCGAGAACGGATCGACTGTGTCGCCGATCAAAATGACGCCGGACGCGCCGACGGAATCGACGGTGCGGATGACGGTGCCGAGATTGCCCGGATCCTTGATGTTTTCGAGCGCCACCCACACGGTCGCGCCCGACGCGTCGATATCGGCGAGCTTCTTGAGCCGCTGACGGAACACGCCGATCACCATCTGCGGATTGTCGCGATGCGTCATCTTGGAAAGCACGGCTTCCGACACCTGCAGGATGAGCCCGCCGCGCGCCTTCACCTTCGCCGCCGTCTGCGCCACCGCGTCCTGCGTGCCGATCTTTTCCGCGTGCACGAAGATCTCGATCGGCCAGCCGGCCTCGACCGCATCGGTGACGAGCTTCAGCCCCTCGGCGACGAAGCGGCCGGTCTGCTGGCGAAATTTGCGCTGCTGCAGCGAGCGGATGTCCTTGACGGTGGGATTGGCAAGGCTGGTGACCGTTTTCACCACGCCCGGCCGAACAGGGGAGGTCTTTGCGTCGCTCATTTGTCGCTCCAGCGTGCGAAAAGCGAGGTCGACAGCGCCCGGCCCGTCTGGTCGCCCGTGCTTTTTTCCATCAGCACCAGCTCGCCGGAATCGACCCGCCCGCCATAGCCGTTCATGGTTTCGACCATCAGCTCGTGCATCGACAGGAACGAGGCGCGGATCGAATAGGCCGTAAGCGTCAGGAACAGAGCTTCGGGCGAAAGGATGTCGCGGCACATCGCGACCATTTCCGGCAGATTGTCGAACAGCTGCCAGATCTCGCCCTTCGGGCCGCGGCCGTATTTCGGCGGGTCGAGCAGGATGCCGTCATAGACATTGCCGCGCCGGCCCTCGCGCGCGACGAACTTCACCGCGTCGTCGCAGATCCAGCGGATCGGCTTGTCCTCGAGGCCGGACAGTTCCTGATTTTCGCGCGCCCAGCCGATCGCCTTCTTGGAAGCATCCACATGGGTGACATGGGCGCCGGCTTCCGCCGCCATCAGCGAGGCGACGCCGGTATAGCCGAACAGGTTGAGGATCCGCACCGGCCGGTCTGCCTGCTTGATGCGCTCGCGCATCCACATCCAGTGCGCGACCTGCTCGGGAAACAGGCCGACATGGCGGAACGAGGTGAAGCGGCCATGGAACCGCACCGGCCCGCAATGCATCGGCCAGGTCTCGTCGAGCGAGCCGCGGTAGCGCCAGCGGCCCGGACCCTCTTCCTCGACATCGCCGGTAAAGGTCGCGTCCGCACGGTCCCACACCGCGTCCGGCAGGCGGCGCGCGCCAAGCGCCTGCGGTTCCGGCCGCACGATGGTCAGGTGACCGTAGCGCTCGAGCTTCTCGCCGTGCCCCATGTCGAGAAGGCGGTAGTCGTCCCAGCCCTCGGTGGTCAGCATCACCGGCCAGTGGCCTTCGGCCGGCCCCTTCGCCGGAGCCGTGCGCGGGGTGGCGTCGCCGGCAGTCTTTTCCTGGGGTTGCGTGCTGTTGGTGGTGGCTTTCTTCACCACGGATCTCCTGATCGGCAAATTTCGAACCTACGAGTAGTCCGGCGGTGCCGAGCGGGTCAATCGCGCCCTTTCGCACCTTCGCCGAAAGTCGTGCGAAAAAATCCTGATGCGCCCTGTTGCCGCAGGCCTCGGGAAAGGGCAATCTGTTGTCCGAACACGCAAAACGAAGAAACCGGAATTCGGCCATTTTCGTCGAGAATACCCGGAATAGCTGCGTAACAATGAGCGTTCGCCCCGGTCGAATTGGCGGCCCCTCGGCGGGCGTTTCAAGGAATGGGAGGCCAGCAGCCTCATGGAAATGACGGGCGAATATCGGATCGCCGCACCCCGCGAGACGGTCTGGAAGGCACTGAACGACCCCGAAATCCTGGCCGCGTCGATACCCGGCTGCAAGGAACTGGAACAGGTTGCGGACAATGAAATGACGGCGACGGTGGTCGCCAAGGTCGGCCCGGTGAAGGCGACCTTCAAGGGCCACGTCACGCTCGGCGATATCGTGCCGCCGGAGAGCTACACGATCTCCGGCGAGGGCAAGGGCGGCGTCGCCGGCTTCGCCAAGGGCGGTGCCGATGTGCACCTCGCCGAGGATGGCGAGGGCACGATCCTCACCTACACCGCCAAGGCCCAGGTCGGCGGCAAGCTCGCCCAGCTCGGTTCGCGGCTGATCGATTCCACCGCCAAGAAGATGGCCGACGAGTTCTTCTCCAAGTTCAGCGAGATCGTCGGCGGCGAAAGCGAGGCGGCAGCCTCGGCCGAACCGGACGCGACACTGCGCGAGGTCGGCTTCGAACACGCCGTGCACGAGGCCGAAGAGGTCGCCGGCAAGGTGGTCGACGCGGCCAAGCGGGTCGAACACGAGGCGGAAGAAAAGCTCGAAAAGGCCGCTGCCCGCGGCTTCCTCGGCGGTCCTGTCGCCTGGGCACTGTGGCTGCTCGGCTTCATCATCATCGTCATGATGCTGCTCGAGCTCCGCCAGTAGCGGACAATCGGATGTTGCTCACCGGCGGGGCCGCAGAGCTCTGCTGGCGAGCGCACGACAAAGGTGCCGGACATCGGCACCTGAAAAACAAAAGGGCGGAAAACCGCCCCGTATCGCTTTGCAAGGGAGGAGATGTCCATGGCTTCAGTGACCATGACGGTAAATGGACGGACGGTTAAACGCGACGTGGAGGACCGCACGCTGCTGGTGGATTTCATCCGCGGCAATGTCGGCCTGACCGGCACCCATGTGGGCTGCGACACGTCGCAATGCGGTGCATGCCTCGTTCTGGTGGACGGCCGGGCGGTGAAGTCGTGCACCATGCTGGCGGCGTCTGCCGACGGTTCCGAGGTGATCACGGTCGAAGGCGTCGCCTCGGGTGATGAACTGCACCCGGTGCAGGCGGCGTTCCGCGAACACCACGGCCTGCAGTGCGGCTTCTGCACCCCGGGCATGATCATTTCGGCAATCGACATGATCAACCGTCATGGAGGCAACCTCGACGAGGCGACCATCCGCCACGAGCTGGACGGCAACATCTGTCGCTGCACCGGCTACCACAACATCGTCAAGGCGATCAAAGCGGCGGCCGATGCCATGGCTCCCGCCGCCGCTGCCGAATAAAGCCTTTAGGAGGGAACACCATGGGTGTTGAAGGGATTGGTGCGCGCGTCACCCGCAAGGAAGACAAGCGCTTCATCACCGGCCGCGGCCGGTATACCGACGATATGGTCGTGCCGGGCATGTGCCATGCCGCCTTCGTGCGCAGCCCGCACGCGCACGCTAAAATCCTGTCGATCGACACGTCGGCTGCTGAAACCATGCCGGGCGTCATCGGCGTCCTCAACGGCACGCAGCTTCAGGGCGACGGCATCGGCAATCTGATCTGCGGCTGGATGATCCATTCCAAGGACGGCTCGCCGATGAACATGGGCGCCTGGCCGGCGCTCGCCACCGACCGGGTCCGCCATGTCGGTCAGGCAATCGCCGTCGTCGTCGCCGAGACCCGCGCCGAAGCGCGCGATGCGGCCGAAGCCGTCGTCGTCGAATATGAAGAGCTCGACGCCGTGGTCGACGCGGTCGCCGCGATGGCCGATGGCGCGCCGCAGCTTCATCCCGAAGCCCCCGGCAACATGATCTACGACTGGGAGATCGGCGACAGCTCTGCCGTCGACGCGGCCATTTCGAGCGCCGCCCACGTCACCAAAATGGAGATCGTCAACAACCGCCTGGTGCCGAACGCGATGGAACCGCGCGCCGCACTTGGCGTCTATGACGCGGCCGAAGAGCACTACACCTGCTACACCACGAGCCAGAACCCGCATGTGGCGCGGCTCGTCATGAGCGCCTTCTATCAGGTCGCGCCCGAGCACAAGCTGCGGGTCATCGCGCCCGATGTCGGTGGCGGTTTCGGCTCCAAGATCTACATCTACCCCGAAGAGATCGTCTGCCTGTGGGCCTCCAAGCGCACCGGCGTGCCGGTCAAGTGGGTCGCCGACCGCACCGAAAGCTTCATGACCGACGCCCATGGCCGCGACCACGTCACCCACGTGGAAATGGCCTTCGACGCCGACAACAAGATGACGGCGCTGAAGGTCGACACGGTGGCCAATTTCGGCGCCTACATGTCGCTGTTCTCAAGCGCCGTGCCGACCTATCTCTACGCCACGCTCTTGTCGGGCCAGTACGCCATCCCGGCGATCCACTGCAATGTGCGGGCGATCTACACCAACACCGTCCCGGTCGACGCCTATCGCGGCGCGGGCCGGCCGGAAGCGACCTACGTTCTGGAGCGCATCGTCGAGACCGCCGCGCGTGAACTCGACGTCACCCCGGCGGATCTGCGGCGCACCAACTTCATCCGCACCTTCCCCTACCAGACGCCGGTCATCATGGCCTATGACGCCGGCGACTACGACGCCTCGCTCGATGCGGCCCTTGCCGCAGCCGACGCGGACGGTTTCGAAGCCCGGCGGGCGGAAGCCAAGGCGCGCGGCAAGCTGCGTGGCATGGGCCTGTCCTGCTACATCGAGGCCTGCGGCATCGCGCCGAGCCAGGCGGTCGGCTCTCTCGGCGCCGGCGTCGGCCTGTGGGAATCGGCTGAAGTCCGGGTCAACCCGGTCGGCACGGTCGAGGTCCTCACTGGCTCGCACAGCCACGGCCAGGGTCACGAGACGACCTTCGCCCAGCTGGTCAACGAACGCTTCGGCCTGCCGGTCGAAAACGTCCAGATCGTCCATGGCGACACCGACAAGGTGCAGTTCGGCATGGGCACCTACGGCTCGCGTTCCGGCGCGGTCGGCATGTCGGCCATCGTCAAGGCGCTCGACAAGGTCGAGGCCAAGGCGAAGAAGATCGCCGCCCATTTGATGGAAGCCTCCGAGGGCGACATCGTCATCGAGGGCGGAGAGGTGAAGGTTGCCGGCACCGACAAGAAGCTGTTGTGGCACGAGGTCTGCCTCGCCGCCTACACCGCGCACAACCTGCCCGAGGGCATGGAGCCGGGTCTGAAGGAGGGCGCGTTCTACGACCCGTCCAACTTTACCTTCCCCGCCGGCTCCTATGTCTGCGAGGTCGAGGTCGATCCCGACACGGGCAAGACCGAGATCGTTCAGTTCGTTGCGGCCGACGACTTCGGCACCATCATCAATCCGATGATCGTTGAGGGTCAGGTCCATGGCGGTATCGCGCAAGGCATCGGCCAGGCCATGCTGGAAGGCTGCGCATATGATGCGGAGTCCGGCCAGATCCTGACCGCGTCCTACATGGACTACACCATGCCGCGTGCCGACGATCTGCCGTCGTTCCGCGTGATGACCACCGAGACCATCTGCCCGGGCAACCCGCTCGGCATGAAGGGCTGCGGTGAGGCCGGCGCCATTGGGTCGCCGCCCGCCGTCATCAACGCGATCACGGACGCCATCGGCAACAACAACCTGAACATGCCCGCCACGCCGCTTGCGGTCTGGAAGGCACTTCGTTCGGCTTAAACAGGAACCGGCACGAACTGGACCCGGTCGGCACCGCCGGCCGGGGCGCCCGCAAGGCGGGCACGGTTCGAGGAGGGCAAGAGATATGTACGAGACCACTTACCATCGCGCCGGTAGCGTTGCGGATGCAGCCGCCAAGCTCGCCGGCGCCGAAGAAGCGAAGATCCTGGCCGGCGGCCAGACACTGATCCCGACCATGAAACAGCGCCTCGCCGCACCGTCCGACCTGATCGATATCCGCCGGCTCGACGAGCTGAAGGGCATCGAGGTCGCTGGCGGCACGGTCACCATCGGGGCTGGAACGGCACATGCCGACGTCGCCAATTCCGACGCGGTCAACGGCGCCATTCCGGCGCTTGCGACCCTCGCCGGCCTGATCTGCGATCCGCATGTCCGCCACATGGGCACGATCGGCGGCTCGATCGCCAACAACGACCCGGCGGCGGACTATCCGGCCGCCGTGCTGGCGCTCGGCGCAACCGTCACCACGACCAAGCGCACGATCGCGGCGGACGACTACTTCCAGGGTCTGTTCGAAACCGCGCTCGACGATGACGAGATCATCACCAGGGTTTCGTTCCCGGTGCCGGCCAAGGCGGGCTACGCCAAGTTCCCGAACCCGGCTTCGCGCTATGCGATGTGCGGTGTCTTCGTCGCCCAGATGGCCGATGGCTCGGTTCGGGTCGCCGTCACCGGCGCCGGCAACAACGGCGTCTTCCGTCACGAAGGCATGGAAGCCGCGCTCGCCGCCAACTGGTCGGTCGACGCGGTGGCGGACCAGACGGTGTCCGCCGACGACATGATCGGCGACATGCACGGCTCGGCCGAGTACCGCGCCAATCTGGTGACGGTGATGGCCAAGCGCGCGGTCGCCGCTGCCGGCTGAACTGTTTCGCCGAACCGGCGACCCCGCCAGCGGTGCGTTGGCCGTTCGCCGGATCGGTGACCGCAAACGGCCGTAACGCTCCGCGACGCGGATCGCGCGGCTGCCAGAGAAATCGGAAAAGGCGGGTCTTCGGGCCCGCCTTTTTTCGCGGCCGCGACCGGCTTCTCACCCGAATTGCGACGAGCCGGGCCCGCTTGACGGCGCAAGAGCCTCGCATTCCTAACGCTCCCGCGCTCATCCGCGGGAACCACGGCTCTGCTGTCGGAATCGGGCGTTTGAGGCTGTCGTCCAATGCGCCGAGGGAAGTCAAATAAAATGTGGAAAAACAGCAGCTTAGAGAAATACTGCAGTTCAATTTCTCGCTATGCCGAGGTATTATTTAACAGCATCAGGTGGGCGCTGAGCGGAAAAGTAAGCCAAAAATACCTTGTGGCCTTGAAATTTCACCCTTGTCACCCTGACCGTGATTGCGAATGCGAGCAGATTAAATTTTATTTTGGATGCATTTTCCATCCATGAATATCCATCATGGAGTTTTTAATATCTGAAATCGATATTTAGAATCGCAAAATATCGCGAAAAACCTCATCGTTGACGATTTAACTTGATAGGCGTAATCTGAATCACGTATCCAAAACAGAATGTTTTGGAGTCAAGATGGCCAATTCAATGGAAAGGCCTCGCGATGAAGCTGATACTTTCCCCGGAAGACCTTGCTGCGCTCAGCCCGTCGGCCCGCGCTGAAATCATCGAGCTCCTGATGATCGCTGCGGGCGATGGTCCCGATGCCAATTTGGAAGACCTCGGCGAAGCGTTCGCCGATTTCGAGATGGCCGATGTCGTCGCACTCGGCGCCGACGAACTCGCGCTCCTGATGGAGAACGTCTCGGAGAAATACCAGAAGGGCCTGCGGGTCTTTGCCGAACAGGGGCCGATCATCGGCGCCGGCGCACTGCGCAAGGTCGGCATCGACAACGTGCCGCACTTCCAGTCGCGCATCACCATCCGCACGCGCACCATAACCGGCAACCCGACCGCCTTCCTGATGAGCTGGGACGACTGGACGGAATATGACGACGGCTGGGGCCGCTACGCCATGCACCCCACGACCTACGAGTCGCTGAAGAGCTTCTTCGGCATCGAGGGGTGAGCCAGCCCGAGGTGCCAATCCCATTCTGGACCACGGCTCGCTCGGCAGTGGCAACACGCGGCGCTCTTGTGCGGTCGTAGTGGAACGCCGTCCGATGGTCTTATGCCGCCATCACCCGGGCGCTCCAGACAACCATGCCGGCACGCGGCCATCTCCGCCGATTGGGCCTTGCCATCCTCCAGCCCTGATCTCCCTTCCGCGCCTTGGGAATCCCCCACCCCCTCTCCCGTCATCCTCCGGCTCGACCGGAGGATCGTTCTCCCCGCGGGCGGTGTCTGAAAAGGAGACGACGCGGGCCTTGTTGGTCTCTCGCGGCAAGCCAAGCCAAATCGCGTGCGCGCATGGGGCCGATCCTCCGGACGAGCCGGAGGATGAAGCCGAAAAAAGAGGGTGACTCAGGTGAAAAGGAACCCCTGGCAAACGGGAGCCGGGTCAGGAGCGGGGCCGCTCTTGGCCGCCGGTGAAAGGCTGGAGTTTCGTCGTCGCCTGTTGCTATGCGCGCGCCAAAAGCGCAGCGACTTGAGAACTCAGGGAACCCGTCTTACGGCCGCGAACAGGAAAGCACTCAGACGTGCTGGCCGCCATTGATGTGGATTTCGGCGCCGGTCACGTAGGAACTCGGCGGGGTGCACAGGAAGAAGATCGTGTCGGCGACTTCTTCCGGCCGGCCAAGGCGGCGCAGCGGAATGTCCTCGATCATCTTTTCCGTGCCCGGCGACAGGATCGCGGTGTCGATCTCGCCCGGCGCGATCGCGTTGACGCGGATGCCGTGCGGCCCGAAGTCGGCGGCCATCTCGCGGGTGAGCGAATTGAGCGCGGCCTTCGAGGTCGCGTAAGCCGTGCCGGCGAACGGGTGCACCCGGCTGCCGACGATCGAAGTGACGTTGACGATGGAGCCGCCGGCGGTCTTCATCTCCTTGAAGAGCCCGCGCGCCAGCATGATCGGTGCGAAGAAATTGACCTGGAACACCGTGCGCCACAGATGCATCGGCGTGGCGATCGAATCGAGGCGACCGCCATCCTGGTTTTTCGGGCTGATGGCCGCGTTGTTGACGAGCGCGTCGAGACGTCCGCCGTTCTCTTCAAGCCGATTGCGCATCTCGGCGACCGCAACGCCGAGATTGTCCGGATCCGAGAGGTCGAGCTGAATGTGATCCTCCGGCCCCATCGGCCACGGGCATTTGTCCGAAAACGGATGGCGCGAACAGGTGATGACCCGCCAGCCTGCGGCGGAAAACCGCTTCACCGTCGCGTGACCGATCCCCCGGCTGGCGCCGGTCAGGATGATCGTTTTCCGAGGTTCGCTCTTCTTTGCAGGCATGGCTTATCTTCCGCGTTGCAGCATGGTCTAAGGTAGGGTGATCCCGCCATGAATGCCAGCGCAATCGATACCACTTTTTCAAATCCCGGTGGCGACCCGGCACCGCGCGCCGGTCTGGTGTCTACAGGCGGACGATCGATCCCGCCGCCGCCCGCGCATCGTCGGCATCGTGGGTGACGAGCAGCGTCGGCAGTCCAAGCCGCTGCGCCTCGGCAAAAACCAGCAAACGGATCTGTTCACGCAAATCCGTGTCGAGCTTGGAAAAGGGTTCGTCGAGCAACAGCGCGTTCGGTTCGGAAACCAGCACCCGGACGAGCGCGACCCGTGCCCGCTGCCCCCCCGAAAGCGTTGCCGGATCGCGGGACCCCATGCCGTCGAGCCCGACTTCGGCAAGTGCTGCCGCTGCGCGCTGGCGCCGCGCCGCCGTCCCGCGAATGTCGGCGGGCAGCGCAAAGGCCACATTGTCGCCGACCGAGAGATGCGGAAACAGCAGATCGTCCTGAAACAGGATGCCGATATGGCGCGCATGCGGGGCAAGCGCCGTGACATCGGCGCCACGCAGCGTGACCCGACCGCTCATCGAAAATGTCGGCTCGAGAAATCCGCCGATGGCGGCAAGCAGGGTCGATTTGCCCGAGCCCGACGGCCCCATCACCGTGGCGATCTCACCCGGGCGCACCTTGAGGCTGACCCGCAGCAGTTCCCGCCCGCGCAGGTCGACGGCAACGTCGTCAAGAACGAGGCCGGCGTGGTCCGCGGAGGTGTCGACGGGTGTAATCATGCGCCTATCCTTAGCCCGCGCCGGTTACGGAAGGCGAGTGCCGGCCCGATGGTGGCAAGCGCGAAGGCGACGAACGGCAGCACCACCTGAATGAGCGCATAGACGCCAATGACGCGCCGGTCGCCGCCGGCGGCAAGCGCGACCGCTTCCGTTGTCACCGTTGGCCAGCGCCCGGCGCCGACGATCAGGGTCGGCAGGTACTGGCCGATGCTGACGGCAAAACCGACGGCTGCCGCCGTCGCGACCGCGGCGGCCAGCATCGGCAGGCGGATACGCCAGAACACCCGGTTTTCCCCGGCACCGAGCCCGGCGGCCGCAACGCCATAGCGGCGGTCGAAGGCGCGCCAGGGGTCGGCCAGCGACAGGAACACATAGGGCATGACGAAGATCAGATGCACAAACACGACGGCGCCGAGCGTCGCATCGAGCCCGATCCATAGAAACAGGATCTTGAGCCCGAAAAGGAAGGCGATTTGCGGCACGATGAGCGGAATGTACAGGAGAAGCAGCGAGCGCGATCCGGTCGTGATCCGCTGCCGGTTTTCGTTTTCGAGCGCGCCGAGCACGAGCGCGAGCGCAACCCCCGTTGCCGCAAGCCCGATCAGCACCGTCGGGCCGATCACATCCGCGAGCATCGGCGCCTCGCTTGCCCAAATCCTGAAGCTGATGGAGACCGGCAGCGCATCGGGAAACCGCCAGAAGCTGGCGACCGACCATAGCGCCAGTCCCGCGAGCCCGAGCGCGACCGAGCCGACGACGATCGCCATGCCGCTGGCGCCGAGCCCGCGCAACAGCCCGTCATGCGGCCGGCGATAGCCGTCGATGAGGCGAGCGCGGGCAAGCCGCACCACGCCGATCTCGCCGAACCGCCACAGCGCCAGGGCTGCGAGTGTCACGCCAAGCTGCAGAAGCGCCCCCGCCGAGGCCGTCAGCCGCATGGTCAGCTCCGGATCGTTCATCCAGCGCACAAGCTGAACGCTGAGTGGCGGCGGCAGGGTCGGTCCGAGGATCAGCGCCACGTCGATGACCGACGACGCATAGGCGATGACGGCAAGGATCGGCAGGCGGATCTGTCGGTAGAGGCGGGGAAGTACCGCGATGGTCCAGCCAGCGATACGGCCATACCCGAAACTCGTCGTCACCTGCGTCAACCGCCGCGCATCAGTCTGCGGCAGGGCGGCGAGGGTGACGAGAAAGAGGAACGGGATTTCCTTGATGACGAGCCCGGCCATCATCGAAAGCCCGAGCGGATCGTTGAGGATGAGCCAGTCGGGCGGCGCGGTGAAGCCGGTAGCCCAGGGCGACAATGCGCGCACGATCCAGCCGGACGGAGCGATCAGGAAGGCAAGGCCGAAAGCCGCCGCCGCATGGGGCAGCGACAGAAGAGGCGAGAGAAGATGGGTCAGCACGCGAAAGAGCCGCGTGCCCTGCCAGCCGGCAACGAACAAAAGCACGGCGCCGAGCGAAACTGCCGTGGTGATGAGCCCGGTCGCCAGGCTGAGCAGGATCGACGTGCCGATACCGGGGGTCGCGAAGACCGCCCGCCAGGGATCGAGCGAGAAACCGTTGGCGCCGAGGGCAGGCAGATAGCCAAAGGCGGGGAAAACGATCCCCGCCAACCCGGCAATGACGGGACCGACAAGGATCCCGACCGCCACCACCGGAACCAGCCGCAACAGCATTGCGCGCGCCTTACTTGGCGCCGTAGCGCGCGGTCCAGGCCTCTTCGAGCCGCGTCATCCACGAGGGATGCGGCTCGGGAATCGCCGCTCCGAGTTCGGCCGGCGACAGCGTTGCGGGCCCGAGATCGATGGCGTCCAGCGCGGCGCGGTCGTCGTCCGACAGCTTCGACGGATCGAGCACGGTGAAATCGCCCCACACATCCGGCTTCTGCTTTTCGATCTGCGCCTTCGGCGACATCAGGAAGTTGGCGACCACCATCGCCGCCGCCTTGGAGTTGGCGTTGAAGGGAATGGCGACGAAATGGCTGTTGCCGATGGTGCCCTTGTCGAAGACGAAGGAGCGCACCGTATCAGGCAGCTCGCCGCGCGCGATCGCCGAGCTGGCTTCTGACTGGGTGAAGGAAAAGGCGATCTCCGTTTCGCCGTCGGCGAGCAGGCGGCGCAGCGCGGCGGCGTTTTGCGGGAACGCCCGTCCGGCGCGCCACAGATGCGGGTGCAGCTCGTCGAGCCAGGCAAACAGCGGCGCGGTGACCGCGTCGAAATCGGCCTCGTCAACCGGCTTCTGCAAAACGGCCGGATCGGCGACGAGTTCGGCGAGCGCCTGCTTCAGGAAGGTCGAGCCGGTGAAATCGGGCGGCTGCGGATAGCTGAAGCGGCCCGGATTGGCCTTTGCCCATTCAAGCAGGGCGGCCACCGAGCGCGGCGGCTCCGCCGTGCGGGCCGTGTCGTGGTAAAAGACGAGCTGCGCCATGCCCCACGGCGCTTCGAGCCCGTCGGTCGGCACGGTGAAATCGCTGATCACGGTCGGCTTGCCGGTAACGTCGACGAAAGCGAAGTTCGGCAGCTTGTCGGCCCAGCCCTTGTCCATCAACAGGCCTTGCCGCTTCATCGCGGCGAAGTTCTCGCCATTGACCCACACCAGATCGACACTGCCGCCCTCGGTCTTGCCGGCGGTCTTTTCCGCCAGCACCTGCGACACCACGCTCGCCGTATCCTCGACCTTCACCTGGGTGATGCGCACGCCGTACAGGACTTCGACCGAGCGGCTGACCCAGGCGATATAGGCGTTGATGCGCGGCTCGCCGCCCCAGGCGTGCCAGTAGATCATCTTGCCGCGCGCGTCCGAGAGCACGGCATCCCAGTTCGCCGGATCGGGATCTGCGGCCGCCGCGCTCTGCGGCGCGAGCGCATAGGAGAAGGTGGCAAGGCAAAGGGTGAGCGTCGACAGGAGACGGTGCAACATGCGGATACGGTCCTTGGTGTTCCCCAACGATTTTGGACTGTTCTACCGTTCCACCCGGCGCTTGGCCAGCGGATGAAGGACAGCGGGGAACGGACCGTGGACCGCGCGCGGCATCACGGTCAAGACACGCCCCGGTGAGGACGTGAAACGGGCGGCAAATCGATTGATCCGCCGCCCGCAAAATCACTCCGCCTGCACCCGCAGATGCGTGGCAGGTTGCTCGTTATATCTCGGCCTTACTTCGCCGGTTCGGGAACCGGGAAGGTCCAGCTTCCGTCGAGGATCTCCTGGCGCGGCATGTAGAGGCGCACGGTGTAGTTCCATTCCGGCGTGATCGGAATGCAGTTCACTCGCCCGTCGTCGCAGCCGCCGAAATTGATCGTGTAGGAACCATCCTCGTTCGCCTTGGCGGTGACGTCGTTATAGCTGTTGCGCTTCAGCTCGTTCGGCTCGAGATAGCCGTCGGCGTTGTAGACGGTGATCTACCAGAACGCGTCGACAGGCACATCCTTGACGGTAACAGTGTAAGGCGTCTTGCCGTCATTCCCCTCGACGCTGCCGAGCACCGCACTTGCCGTCGTCGCCGGCTGACCGGCCCAGCCGGCCATGGCACCGACCATGTGGTCGATCGGGTCGACCTCGTCCTTCAAACCGAAGCCGCGGGCCGCATTGAAGCCGACCGCGCTCGCCAGATCGTTCAGCGCCTTGCGTGCCTTTGTGAGGGTTTCCTGATCCCAGTCCGGCGCCTCGAACGGCCCCTTGCCGCCGCCGCTGACTTTGATGCCGTCCTGCGCGGCGTGCGCCGCCTTGACGTCCTCGGGATCGTTGACGTCTAGGAAGGTGCGGAACAGGATGTAGGCGAAGCGCGTGCCGACCTTCTCTTCGGTCAGCTCATAGCTTCCGGGCTCCGCCTCGACATAGTTGTAGTGGTCCTGGTTGATCACCAGCATCGACTGAAACCGCCCGCCGAGCTCCGGCAGGGTGATCGTGACCGGTTTGGACAGGTCGAGGATGAGTCCGGAATAGAGCGTGTCCTGGTTGGAACGGATGATCGACTGCGGTTTTTCGGCGGAGACCGGCTCGCGCAGGTGGATCAGTTCTCCGATGTCGATCTTGTAGCCGGCCAGATTGAGCCGGATCATGTGGTCGGTTTCGGCGCGGACGAGATTGTCGAGCGTAACCGGTTCCGCGGCAAATGCCGGAGCGCAAAGCGCCGAAGTGCAAAGAGCAAGGGTCAGAAGGAGCCTCATTTTGATGATCCTTTCCTGTCAGCGCGCCGGTCGAAATGTCGCCGGGGCCTTTTTCCGCAAGAAAATGTCGGAACGCGAAAACGCCATCGTGAAGCGTTCGCTCGCCTGTTGATTGAAAACATGCGGTCGAGCCCTTCAGATATGCTCGATGCCGTTGTTTTCTTAGCATGCACAAAGTGATCATTTCACGCCATACGGGGTAGTAGGGCGGCAAACATAACTCCGCGTCATTGACCCGTTTCCCTAGCGCAATTCGATGCCGTGTTCGGTTTCGAGCACCGTGTCGGCGCCGCGCAAAACGCGCAGGCGAGCCGTATAGCGTCCGGGTTCCCAGCCCTGCGCCGGACGGCGCTTGCCGGCGAAGCGCATCATCTGCGCTTTCAGTCGGGAAACCCGTTCGGCGACGTCGGCAACGATCTCGCGCCCGTCCGGGCCGTCGAGGGTCAGCGCCATCACGTCGCCGGCGCGCAGCCATGTCACGCGGGCGTAGAACACCAGCGCCGGCATATCCGTCGAGCCGGCCGAAATCGCGGCGCTGCCCTCGTCGATCGCCTTCATGCTGACCGCGCCCGCCGCAAAACCGGCGTTGAGCAGCGACACGTCCTGCCGGGCGATCGCGCTGTCGACGGCAGGCGACCACAACGGATGGCGCTCCACGCCGCAGCGCGAGCCGGACGCCGTGGCCGCGCCGGTCATCGGATCGATGATTGCATCGTCCTTGCGAATCCCGAGATGCACATGCGGAAACGCGGTGCGCCCGGAGAGACCGACCTCGCCGAGCTTCGCGCCGCGCGCGACCTTGTCGCCCGGCTCGACGACGATGCTGTCCTTTTTCAGATGGCAATATTGCGTCGTCCAGCCCTCGCCATGGTCGATGACGAGGCCGTTGCCGCATTCCCGGCCCTCGATGTCCGGCTTCCCGCCATTGCGCACCGAAGAATCGTCCATCCCGTCACGCAGGCGCAGCACCGTGCCGTCCGCCGCCGCGAGAACGGCCACGCCATGCCGCATCGCGGCATCGTCGGGGATGCGGATGTCGATCCCCTTGTGGCCATCGTAAGTGCGTTGCAGGCATCCGAAATCCGCCGCGCGCGGCCCCGGATCGGCATCGACGTGGTTCTGCACGAAGCAGTCGACCCCGAGCGTACAGGCAATCGGAAGATCGAAGCGCGGCGCCTCGGCAAGCGCTGGTGCAGCTGCCGCAACGAGCAGCGCGGCGGCGATCATGTGGGTGACTCGAGCCGTCGCTCTTTCGAAAAAGCCGGGCATGCGCGTCTTGACCTCATTGCTGACATCACAGGAGCGGAGTTCGCGGATCGCTCGATCGGATAATCGGCTTCTCCGGCGACTATAAGGCATTCCCTGGCGGGCTGGCCGAAAGCGCTCCGACCCATCGTCAACCACGGGACGAAGCATGCACCGGGCCCATCTTCGACCAAAGGCCTACGGATCAGGCGGGTTTTCGCCCGAATTTGGCGCCTGCGGCGATAGAAACGGTTTGAAACTTTCGGTATTTTCGCGCCAATCCGTCTTTCTGGAGCTTTCCCGTGACCTTCGAAGCCCCCGCCGCGCATCCTCTGCTCGCAGCCCTTCCGATCGCCCCGTTCCGCACGCCTTATGCGCCCGACGACGACATTCTGGTGCACAATCTGCTGCGTGAAACCCGGCTCGAACCGGAAGTCGAGGAACAGATCGACAGGGATGCGACCGAGTCGATCCGCAACATTCGCTACAATTCGAGCGGCATCGGCGGGGTCGAGGAGTTTTTGAAGGAATACTCCTTCTCCACCCGTGAAGGTCTCACCATGATGGTGCTCGCGGAGGCACTGCTTCGCGTGCCGGATGCCGCGACCACTGACCGGCTGATCGAGGACAAGCTCTCGATCACCCATTTCGACGAGCACGAGATCCGCCACGATTCGTTTCTGATCAATGCCTCGACCTGGGCGCTCGGCGTCACCTCGCGCATCGTCAGCCCGACCGACACCCCCGAAGGCATCATCTCCGGCATGGTCAAGCGGCTCGGCGTGCCCGCGATCCGCACCGCGACCCGCAAGGCGATGCACGTGCTCGGCCATCACTTCGTGCTCGGCGAGACGATTGAAAGTGCGCTCGATCGTGCAAAGGCGGCGGAGAAGCGCGGTTATCGCCATTCCTTCGACATGCTCGGCGAGGCGGCCCGCACCCGGGCCGATGCCGAGCGCTACTATCAGGCCTATATCCACGCCATCGAGGCGATCGGCAAGGTCGCCGGCGACGAGCCGCTGCCCGATCGTGGCGGTATCTCGATCAAGCTGTCGGCGCTGCATCCGCGTTACGAGGCGGTCAACGAACTGGCCGTTATCGAGGAGCTCGCTCCGCGCCTCCTGCAGCTCGCGCAAAAGGCCAGGGCGCACAATCTCAACCTGACCGTCGATGCCGAAGAAGCCGACCGGCTCGAGATCTCGCTCGATCTCATCGGCGTGGTTGCCGCCGATCCCTCGCTCACCGGCTGGGACGGGTTCGGTCTTGCCGTGCAGGCCTACCAGAAGCGCGCGCCCGAAGTGATCGACTGGGTCAGCCGGCTGGCCAAGGCGCTCGACCGCCGCTTCATGGTGCGCCTCGTCAAGGGCGCCTACTGGGACACAGAGATCAGTCGCGCCCAGCGCCGCGGTCTCGCTGACTTCCCGGTCTACACCCGCAAGGCCGCGACCGACCTGACCTATCTCGCCTGCGCGCGCCGGCTGTTGCTGGCGCGCCCCCGCCTGTTCCCGCAATTCGCCACCCACAACGCGCTGACCGCGACGCAGATCGCCGCCATGGCCGGCGACAAGTCCGGCTTCGAGTTCCAGAAGCTGCTCGGCATGGGCGATTCCCTGTTCAAGGAATTCGCCGAGGACCGCGGCTTCGCCTGCCGCGTCTACGCGCCGGTTGGCGGTCATCGTGACCTGCTCGCCTATCTCGTCCGTCGCCTGCTCGAAAACGGCGCCAACTCGTCCTTCGTGGCTGCCGTTGGCGACGGCAACGTACCGATCCAGCGCATTATCGAACGCCCGGCAACGCTGCTCGCCAACGACAAGGCGCGCCATTCCCGCATTCGCCGCCCGCTCGACCTCTACGGGCCCGAGCGGCGCAATTCCGCCGGCCTTGAGTTTGGCCACACCTCGTCGCGCGCACCTTTCGCCGACGCGATCGCCAGCCACTCGAAAGCGACGATCGCGGCGACTCCGCTTGTCTCCGGCGCGGCGGCAAGCGGCGCGGCACGTCAGATCGTCAGCCCGGTCGATCGCGCGACAGTCATCGGCTCCGTCGTCGACGCGAGCGCGGAGCTGGCTGGCGAGGCCATTGCCGCCGCACGCACCGGGTTCCGTGCCTGGTCGGCCCGGCCGGTCGCCGAGCGAGCCGCCGCGCTCACCCGTATGGCCGATCTTCTCGAAGCGAACCGCGACCGGCTGATCGCGCTGATGGCGCTCGAGACCGGCAAGACTCTCGCGGACGGCCTCGCCGAACTGCGCGAGGCGGTTGATTTCTGCCGTTACTATGCCGTCGAGGCCGAGCGGTTGTTTGGCGAGACCCGACTGATGCCGGGACCGACCGGCGAGGAAAACCGCTACCGTTATCGCGGACGTGGCGTCTTTGCCTGCATTTCGCCGTGGAACCGGCCGCTGTCGGTTTTCCTCGGTCAGGTCGCGGCGGCGCTGGTGTCGGGCAACGCGGTTGTGGCGAAGCCCGCCGAACAGGCATCGCTGACCGCTTTCGAAGCCGTGAAACTGCTGCACCAGGCCGGCATTCCCGCCGAAATCCTTCAGTTCCTGCCGGGCGACGGCGCGCTTGGCGAAGCCATCGTCGCCGATGAACGGATCGCCGGCGTTGCCTTCACCGGCTCGACCGAGGTCGCGCACAGCATCAACCGGACCCTGGCTGCCAGGAACGGTGCCATCGTGCCGCTGATCGCCGAGAGCGGCGGCATCAACGCCATGATCGTCGATGCGACCGCGTTGCCCGAACAGGTCGCCGACGATGTCGTCGCATCGGCCTTCCGCTCCGCCGGCCAGCGCTCGTCGGCGCTGCGGCTTCTCTTCGTGCAGGACGACGTCGCCGACCACATTCTGGAAATGGTCATCGGAGCTGCGGCGGAACTGCGCCTTGGCGATCCGCGCAAACTGGCGACCGACATCGGTCCGGTCATCGACACGGCTGCGCGCGATGCCCTTCTTGGCCATATCGAGGCGATGCAGGCTGCCGGTCAGCAAATCCTGTTTGCCGGGTCGATCTCGGACGGTGCGCCGGACGGCGGTGCCTTCGTCACGCCGCACGTGATCGCCCTCGACGGTGCGGAACGGCTCGAGAGCGAGGTGTTCGGCCCGATCCTGCACGTCGTGCGCTTCCGCGCCGAGGAACTCGAACAGGTGCTGGAGAAGATCGCGGCGACCGGCTACGGCCTCACGCTCGGCATCCAGAGCCGCATCGACAGCAAGATCGAGAACATCATCGAGCGCATGCCGACCGGCAACATCTACGTCAACCGCGACATCGTCCGCGACGCGGCCGGCACCCAGCCTTTCGGTGGCACCGGCCTGTCCGGCACCGGCCCGAAGGCCGGCGGGCCGGTCTACCTGCTGCGCTTCGCGAGCGAACAGGCGATCTCGATCAACACCGCTTCGGCCGGCGGTAATGCCAGCCTGTTGGCGATGGGCGACGAGTGACGAAAAACACAGCCACGCCGATACATCGGGAATTTTGAATAAAACCGGGGCGCGCTTGAGCATATTGCCGGGCTGGGCAACTATGCGCCCTGATGAAGCCGAACCGCGAAACCACGGACGGGTGGTTCGCTATAACACCGGCGCCAGCAAGCTGAGGGGGTATCAGGCATGGGACGGATCAAGGTCACGCCGAAGGCGGGCGCATCCTTCACGTTTTCCGATTTCGTCGACTATCTGGATTCGCTCATTTTCGATGCGAACATCACGTCGAAGAGCGCGACCAAATTCACCACGGTCTACAATGACGCCAGCGGCAAGATTGTTTCGGTCGTGTCCGGCAGCGGTTTCACCTACGCCAACGATCCCGACAGCCTCGGCGTGAAATCCGGCACCTTCCAGTCCATCGTCGTGAAATCGGGCGGCAGCACGCTCGGTACCATCAGCAATATCAACATCAAGGCGGGCGCCCTGAAAAGCGCGGTCGATGCTGAGAACAACGGCAACGCAACGGCGATCGAGAAGTTCTTCCTCAACAAGGACTGGAACTATATCGGCACCAATGCGAACGACATTGCAACGGCGAGCACGAGGGTCGGCGACGGCTACAAGTTCAACCCGCGCGGCAACGACATCTTCGATCTGCGTGGCGGTAATGACCGGCTTTTCGCCGGCGATGGCAACGACGTCGTCAAGGGCGGCAACGGTAACGACATCATCTGGGGCGGCAATGGCCGCGACAAGCTGTTCGGCGGTGCCGGTAGCGATACGCTCAAGGGCGGCGCGGCCAACGACGTATTGCGCGGCGACACGGGCAACGACATCCTCTTTGGCCAGGCCGGAAATGATCGCTTCATTTTCGACGACGGCTTCGGCAAGGACAAGATCGTCGGTTTCAAGCCGGGCCAGGACGTCATCGATCTCAGGCCCTATTCCGGCCTGACGAAATTCAGCGACCTGACCATCGTTGAAAGAAACGGCAACGCGGTCATCGACCTCGGTACCGACGAAATTACGCTCGGTGGTGTCAGCAAGGCGGCACTCGACGCCGATGATTTCCTGATCTGACGGCAAGCGGTCGAATAGAACACCGGGTTTCGATGTTGAACGCCCCGTCCGGCTTTCGGGCGGGGCTTTCTTGTCCGCGATTCTCTTGCCGCTCGCGGATGATTTCCGGTCCCCGGCCGCCTTTGCAGTTGCGCGCGTATATCTCCACATTCTAAAAAGCTAAAAAACGAACCAATAAGACCATGAGGGGGAATTCATCACCATGGAAGATCTTTCCGTGACAACGACGGTTGCCATCGCCGGCTTCATCATCGGCCTGGTATTCGGCGCCATCGTCATCCGCACCAATTTCTGCACCATGGGCGCTATCTCGGACATGATGTCCTTTGGCGACTGGCGTCGTTTCCGCGCCTGGCTGCTCGCTGCCGCCACCGCGATCGTCGGCGCCCAGGCCATGCAATATGCCGGCATGGTCGACTTCACCGAGTCGATTTACCTGACCTCGAGCTTCAACTGGGTCGGCAACATCGTCGGCGGTCTGATGTTCGGCTTCGGCATGGTGCTAGCCGGCGGCTGCGCCGGCCGTAACCTCGCCCGCGTCGGCAGCGGTGACATCCGCTCTTTCTTCGTGCTCGTCATCGTCGGCGTCGTCGCCTACATGACGCTGCGCGGCCTGATCGCCATCGGCCGTGTCGAGGTCGAGGCGCTGGTTGTCACCGATCTCGCCAATGCCGGCATCGAAAGCCAGGGTCTCGGCGCCATCATCGCCGGTCTGATCGGGCTCGAGGTCGCCACCGCGCACATGATCGTGCTTGCCGTCATCGTGCTGGCGCTGCTCGCCTTCGCGTTCAAGGACAAGGCCTTCCGTTCGTCGCCGGTGCATATTATCTCCGGCCTCGGCGTCGGCCTGTGCGTCATCGCCGGCTGGTGGGCGACCGGTGTGCTCGGCGCCGATGATTTCGACCCCACCCCGCTCGCCTCGCTGACCTTCGTCGCCCCGACCGGCAACGCGTTGCAATATCTGATGACCTTCTCCGGTTCGACGATCAATTTCGGCATCGCCACCGTCGGCGGCACGATCCTCGGTTCGTTCCTGGCCGCGATCGCCTTCCGCCGCTTCCGCGTCACCACCTTCGCCGACGTGCCCGACACGCTGCGCAATCTGGTCGGTGCGGTGCTGATGGGCGTCGGTGGTGTGGTCGCGCTCGGCTGCACCATCGGTCAGGCGATCACCGGCTTTTCGACCCTGTCGCTCGGTTCCATGTTGGCCTTCGCCGGCATCGTGATCGGCGGCATCATCGGCATCAAATACATGGAACGCGCGCTCGGGATCTAACTCTCCTCGGCGATCCACAAACCAACGAAACGCCCGGAGTCCGGTCTCGGATTCCGGGCGTTTTCGTATTCGCCGGCATTTACGCCGTCGCCGGATTTCACCCGTTACGACTTTCGGAGGAGCCGCGAAGGGTCTACAATTGCGCCCGTGGTGATTGTGCGGCCGGATCGGCCGGTTTCGCGACCCTCGGCGGCACGTATCCCAACCACCGCCCGCTGTTCAGCCGGGCCATTCGACACAGGCATCTTCTCAAGAGGCGAAAAGCCCGGCCGGTGGCGACGTTTAGGGAGAAACCGATATGATCCGCAAAGTATTGATGTCTTTGGCGGCAGCCGGCGTTGTCGCGCTTGCCGCCCAGCCCGCCTTCGCCGAACCGAAGGCCGAGGTGATGCACTGGTGGACCAGCGGCGGCGAAGCGGCCGCGGCCAAGGTGCTGAAGGAAGAATTCGCCGCCAATGGCGGCACCTGGACCGACATGGCCGTCGCCGGCGGCGGTGGCGACGCGGCGATCACCGCGCTGAAGGCGCGCGTGCTGGCCGGCAACCCGCCGACTGCGTTCCAGATGAAGGGCCCGAGCATCCAGGAATGGTTCGAGGAAGGCGTGCTCGCCAATATCGATGACGTGGCGCAGGAAAACGGCTGGGATGCAGCACTTCCCGCCCGCATCGCCGCGCACATGAAGTGCGACGGCAAGTACTGCGCCGCCCCGGTCAACATCCACCGCGTCAACTGGGTCTGGGCCAACCCGCAGGTGCTCGCCAAGGTCGGCGCGGCCATGCCGCATACCTGGGCCGAGTTCAACGCGGTCGCCGACAAGCTGAAAGCGGCCGGTATCACACCGCTCGCCCATGGCGGCCAGAGCTGGCAGGACGCCACCGTGTTCGAGACCGTGGTGCTCGGCATCGGCGGCGCGGAGTTCTTCCAGAAGGCGTTCGTCGATCTCGACGAGGCAGCGCTTTCGAGCGACACCATGAAGGCGTCCTTCGACCAGATGCGCATCCTGCGCGGCTACGTCGATGACAATTTCTCGGGCCGCGACTGGAACCTCGCCACCGCCATGGTGATGAAAGGCGAAGCCGGCTTCCAGATCATGGGCGACTGGGCCAAGGGCGAGTTCATCGCCGCCGGCAAGAAGCCCGGCAAGGACTTCATGTGCGCCCCGACGCCGGGTTCCGGCTTCCTCTACAACGTCGACAGCTTCGCCATGTTCGACGTCAAGGGCGAGGACAACATCGCCGGCGAAAAGCTGCTCGCCAAGCTGATCATGGGGCCGAAGTTCCAGGAGGTGTTCAACCTCAACAAGGGCTCGATCCCGGTCCGCACCGATGTCTCGCTGGAGAAGTTCGACTATTGCGCCCAGCGCTCGGCTTATGACCTGGCGGTGGCGGACGGCAACGGCACGCTGCAGCCGTCCTATGCGCATGGCATGGCGCTGCGCGGTGCGCAGGCCGGTGCCATCACCGACGTCGTGACCAAGCACTTCAATTCCGACATGTCGTCGGAAGATGCGGTCAAGGCGCTGGTCGAAGCGGTCAAGCTCAGCCAGTAGATAATCTCGTGGCCGTGGCGTGTCATGAGCATCGTGCAGCCAATTGGAACAATTGGCGTCGACAAAGATGCGGCCAAACAAAGGGCTAGAGCATTTTGGCGATTTCAGATGAAAGCAAAATGCTCTAGCGCCGCGGCCTTTTCGCCCGACATCCGGTCAGCGGGGTGATCGCGCCATGCGATTTCTCGACCGCCATATCCCGAAGCTGGTCATCGCCCCGTCCTTCGCGGCGGTGCTGGTCTTCGTCTATGGCTTCATCGCCTGGACCGCGGTCATTTCGCTGACAAAGTCGCGCATCCTGCCGCGCTACGTCTTCGACGGCATCACCCAGTATCAGAAGCTGTTCGCGACGCCGCGTTGGTACGTCGCGCTCGAAAACCTGTTCATCTACACGACGCTCTTCGTCGCGCTGTGCATCGTCATCGGGCTCGTTCTGGCGATCCTGCTCGACCAGCACATCCGCATCGAGGGGGCCATCCGCACCGCCTATCTCTACCCGATGGCGCTCTCCTTCATCGTCACCGGCACGGCGTGGAAATGGATGCTCAACCCCGGTCTCGGGCTCGAGCACATGATGCGCTCGCTCGGCTGGGAGAGCTTCCGCTTCGACTGGCTGATCAACGCCGATATGGCGATCTATACGGTGGTGATCGCCGGCGTCTGGCAGGCGTCGGGCTTCGTCATGGCGTTGTTCCTCGCCGGCCTGCGCTCGGTCAATCCCGAGATCGTCAAGGCGGCGATGGTCGACGGCATCCCGACGACGCGCATCTACACCGGCATCATCATCCCGTCGCTGCGCCCGGTGTTTATTTCCGCGATCATCGTGCTCTCGCATCTGGCCATCAAGAGCTTCGATCTGGTGATCGCCCTGACCGCCGGCGGACCGGGCTATGCTACCGACATGCCGGCGACCTTCATGTATGCGATGGCGTTCAACCGCGGCCAGCTCGGTCAGGCGGCCGCCAGCGCCGTCGTCATGCTGACCACCGTCTGTGCGGTGATCGTTCCCTATCTCTATTCCGAGCTGAGGCAGAAGCATGGCTGAGGGCACGGCACGGCGGGCCGCGCGGCGGCCGGGATACTGGCGGGATGCCTTCCTGCGCGGGCTGTTGTTCGCGATCCTCGGCCTGTTCGTCCTCTACTACCTCCTGCCGCTCTTCGTCATGGTTGTGACGAGCCTGAAGTCGCTGGAGGAAATCCGCCTCGGCTCGCTCGTCGCCCTGCCGAAGGAGGTCACCTTCGCGCCCTGGCGGGAGGCCTGGTCGAGCGCCTGCACCGGCGTCGAATGCTACGGGCTGAAGCCCTATTTCATGAACTCGGTGATGATGGTGATTCCGGCGGTGCTCTTGTCGACGCTGCTTGGCGCGGTCAACGGCTACACGCTGTCGAAATGGCGCTTCCCCGGCGCCAACATCATCTTCGGTCTGTTGCTGTTCGGCTGCTTCATCCCGTTCCAGGTGGTGTTGCTACCGATGGCCCGCACGCTCGGCATCCTCGGCCTCGCCGGCTCGATCTGGGGCCTCGTGCTCGTCCACGTCATCTACGGTATCGGTTTCACGACGCTGTTCTTCCGCAACTACTACATCACCGTGCCGGACGAGCTGGTGAAGGCGGCGAAGGTCGACGGCGCCGGCTTCTTCCGCATCTTCTTCTCGATCTTCCTGCCGCTGTCGCCACCGGTCTTCGTCGTCACCGTGATCTGGCAGTTCACCCAGATCTGGAACGACTTCCTGTTCGGCGTGTCGTTCTCCGCCGCCGATTCGCAGCCGGTGACGGTGGCGCTCAACAACATCGTTAACGCGACCACGGGCGTGAAGGCCTACAACGTCGACATGGCCGCGGCCATCATCGCCGCGCTGCCGACGCTGATCGTCTATGTGGTGGCGGGAAAATACTTCGTGCGCGGCCTCACGGCCGGGTCGGTGAAGGGCTGACGCATCGGACCGAAAAGTGGGAACCGGTTTTCGGGCAGATCCGATGCGCAAAAAGAACATGAGAACACCGACGATTTGGTGTTCGACGTACTGGTCACGGAACAGGTTATGGCAGTTCTCGAAATCCGCGATCTCCGCAAGGTCTTCGGCACCACCGAGGTGCTGACCGACATCGACCTGACGGTGGAAAAGGGCGACTTCCTGGTGCTGGTCGGCCCGTCCGGCTGCGGTAAGTCCACGCTGTTGAACATGATCGCGGGGCTCGAATCCGTCACCGCTGGCGAGATCGAGATCAATGGCCGCGTCGTCAACGATCTCTCGCCGAAGGACCGCAACATCGCCATGGTGTTCCAGTCCTACGCGCTCTATCCGACCATGACGGTGGCGAAGAACATCACCTACGGCATGCGCGTGCGCGGCGTGCCCAAGGCCGAGCGCGACGCGGCGCTGAACCGGGTCGCGACGCAATTGCAGATCGACCATCTTTTGGATCGCAAGCCCTCGCAGCTTTCCGGCGGCCAGCGCCAGCGCGTCGCCATGGGCCGGGCGCTGGTGCGCGAGCCGGACATCTTCCTGTTCGACGAACCGCTCTCCAACCTCGACGCCAAGCTGCGCGTCGAGATGCGCGCCGAGATCAAGCGCCTGCACAAGCGGCTTGAGGCGACCATCGTCTACGTCACCCACGACCAGATCGAGGCGATGAGCCTCGCGACCCATGTCGCCGTGCTCAATGCCGGCCGCATCGCCCAGATCGGCCCGCCGAAGACGCTCTACAACACGCCGAATTCGGTCTTCGTCGCCTCCTTCATCGGCTCGCCGGCGATGAATTTCCTCGCCGGCACGCTGGAAAAGGCGGGTGACGGTTGGCTGTTCGCGGCGGAAAAAGACGACACCGTACGCCTGCCGGTCACCGACTACGCCTTCATCCAGCCGCCGCAGGACGGGCAGGAAGTGCTGTTCGGTATTCGCCCGGAGTATATTTCCGACCGCGTCGACACCGATGGCGAGCACATCTGGCCGCTGACGGTGACGCCGTTGCTCGTCGAAACCAACGGCTTCGATCAGCACGTAACCTTCAATTTCTGCGGCAAGGATATCGAGGCACGCCTGTCACCGCGTACGATCGCCGTGCCCGGCGAAACGCTCGACGTGCAGATGGATCTGAGCGGCATATCGCTGTTCGACGCAGCGAGCGAGCTGCGTCTATAGAGCGACCGATACCCCAAAGAAAAACGGCCGCGCCCGGTCAGGGCACGGCCGTTCTTTTTTAAATGGCAGAAAACTAGAACGTTTCCTGTGAATATTGAATCACTGAAAACGCTCTATCCATTTGTTTTGACGCGTATTCTTGTCCAAAAACCGGTTCCCAATTTTCGGGAATACGCTCTAACCGCGCAGCGTGCCGCCGGTGGCCTTGCCGACCTGGGCGACGATCTTGGCGGCGACCGCCTCGATCTCCGCTTCGGTCATGGTCTTTTCCTTCGGCTGCAGCGTGACTTCGAGCGCCACCGACTTCTTGCCCTCGTCGATGCCCTTGCCGCGATAAACGTCGAACACCGAAACCTCGGTGACGAGCGCCTTCTCGGCACCCTGCGCGGCGCGGATAATCGCCGCCGCCTCGACCGCCTCGTCGACGACGAAAGCGAAGTCGCGCCGCACCGGCATCAGGTCGGAGGTATCGAGCACCGGCCGCGTCTTGGTTGCCTTGGCCTTGGCCTGCGGGATCTTGTCGAGCATCACCTCGAAGGCGACGATCGGGCCATCGACGTCGAGCGTCTCAAGCACCTTCGGATGCAGTTCGCCGAACACGGCGAGCACGTTCTGCGGCCCGAGCTGCAGCGTGCCCGAGCGGCCCGGATGAAACCATTCGGGAGCATTGCGCGCGACCTGCAGCTTGGCGACCGGCGCGCCGGCGGCTTCAAGCACGGCAAGCGCGTCGGCCTTGGCGTCGAATGCGTCGACCGGCAGAGCAGCCGACGTCCAGTGCCGGCCGGTGCCGACGATATGGGCAGACCCGCGGCGCAGGCCGGCAGCGGCCGTCTTCTGGTCGTCCGGCTGGTCGCCGAGATAGATATGGCCGACCTCGAACAGCGCGACATCGGCGAAGCCGCGGTCCGCATTGCGCTGCGAGGCGGTGGCAAGGCCCGGAATGAGGCTCGGCCGCATGTCGGAGAGGTCGGCGGAAATCGGGTTGGCGAGCGCCAGTTCCGGCTGACCGCCGCCGAAGGCTTCCGCTTCGCCCTTGGCGATGAACGACCAGGTGACCGCCTCGACCATGCCGCGCATGGCAAGCGCGCGCTTGGCGCGCCTTGTACGGCTCTGCGATGGCGTCAGGATGCGGCCGGTGACGTGGCCGCCGCGCGGCAGCGGCGTTGCGGCGATGCGGTTGAGGCCGGCGATGCGGATCACTTCTTCAACGAGATCGGCCTTGCCGAACACGTCCGGACGCCACGACGGCGGCGCCACCTTGACGATATCGCCCGAGCCTGAGACCCAGAAGCCGAGCCGGTGCAGGATCGCCTTGATCTCACGGATCTCGACGTTGAGGCCCGACAGGCGTTCGACCTCGGCAAACGGGAATTCGATGATCCGGTCGGTGGTCGGGATCTCGCCGGCCACCAGCATTTCGCTCGGCTTGCCGCCGCAAAGTTCCAGCACCAGTTCGGTGGCGATATCGAGGCCAGGCACCGTGAAGGCCGGATCGATGCCGCGCTCGAAGCGGTAGCGCGCGTCCGACTGCAGGCCGAGCCGGCGGCCGGTCTGGGCGACGTTGAGTTCGTCCCACAGCGCTGATTCAATCAGCACATCGACGGTGTTTTCGTCGCAGCCCGATTCCTCGCCGCCCATGATGCCGGCCATCGATTCGACCGCGCGATCATCGGCGATCACCACCATCTCCTCGTCGATGGCGTATTCCTTGCCGTCGAGCGCCAGCAGCTTCTCGCCGCTGCGGCCGCGCCGCACGACGATGTCGCCATGGACCTTGGCCATGTCGAATACGTGCAGCGGCCGACCATAGGCGTAGGTCATGAAGTTGGTGATATCGACCAGCGCGTTGATCGGGCGAAGGCCGATGGCGCGCAGCTGCTTCTGCATCCAGGCCGGCGATGGGTCGTTCTTGACGCCCTTGACGAGGCGCAGCGCAAATGCCGGGCAAAGGTTCGGTTCGTCGCCGAGCTCCAGCTTGACGTCGACCGGGCAGGGGAACTCGCCTTTGATCGCCGGATGGCGTCCCTGCTTGACCTCGCCGATGCCGGCGGCCGCCAGATCGCGCGCGATGCCGGAAACGCCAAGGCAGTCGGGCCGGTTTGGCGTGATCGCGATCTCGATCACCGGGTCGTCGAGCCCGGCATAGGCCGCGTAAGCCGTGCCCACGGCGGCGTCTTCGGCAAGATCGATGATGCCGTCATGGGCGTCCGACAACATGAGCTCGCGCGCGGAGCACAGCATGCCGTTCGATTCCACGCCACGGATGACGCCCGGCTTCAGTTCCATGCCGGTGCCGGGAATGAAGCTGCCGGCCGGCGCGAACACGCCCTTCATGCCGGTGCGCGCGTTCGGCGCGCCGCACACGACCTGAACCGGGTCGCCGCTGCCGGTATCGACCATGCACAGGCGAAGCCGGTCGGCGTTCGGATGTTGTTCGGCGGAGATCACATGGGCGACCACGAACGGCTTCAGCGCATCGGCCTTGTTCTCGACCTCCTCGACCTCGAGGCCGATCATCGTCAGCGTCTCGACGATCTCGTCCAGAGAGGCGGTCGTTTCCAGATGTTCTTTCAGCCAGGACAGGGTGAACTTCATGACGTGGCCTTGCCTTCCTTGACCTTTTCCAAAAGGACGAAGCCGATGCGGTTCGGCTTTTCCTTCAACTTCTTGACCGCGACGAGCACAACATTGACCTGGGAAATGTGCTGCATCATGCGGAACGGCTGACCGTCTTCGGTGTGGCCGTGAATGATGATGAGGTCCGGGCCCCAATAGCCCATGTCCTCGATATGAACCGTCTCGCCCGGCGCGGAGGCGGCAAGCCGTGCGCCGATTTCATGCTCGGCGTCGAGTCGCGCCTCGAAGTCGCGGATCGACAGCGCCAGCCGTTCGTACATCCATGCCGCCGGATTGGTGGCGGCCATGCGGTCGGCCTCGCTTGCCATGTCGAGACCAACGAACGGATTGCTGTCTGGCGCCATCATCGCGCGGTCTCCTCGCCTAAGCCGTCAGGCCACCGAACAGGGTCGGCAGGTCGAGCGGGCGGAAACCATAATGGTCGAGCCAGCGCACATCGGCGTCGAAGAAGGCGCGCAGATCCGGCATGCCGTATTTCAACATCGCGATGCGGTCGATCCCCATGCCCCAGGCAAAGCCCTGATACTCGTCCGGATCGAGGCCGCAATTGCGCAGCACGTTCGGATGCACCATCCCGCAGCCGAGGATCTCCATCCAGTCATTGCCCTCGCCGAAGCGCACTTCGCCCGGGTTCGAGCGGTCGCATTGGATGTCGACCTCGATCGAGGGTTCCGTGAACGGGAAGAAGGACGGGCGGAACCGCATGTTGACGTTCTCGACCTCGAAGAAGGCACGACAGAACTCTTCATGCACCCACTTCATGTGGCCGATATTGCTGGCCTTGTCGATGACGAGACCCTCGACCTGATGGAACATCGGCGTGTGGGTCTGGTCGGAATCGCAGCGATAGGTGCGACCAGGAATGACGATGCGGATCGGCGGCTGGACCTTTTCCATCGTATGGATCTGCACCGGCGAGGTATGCGTGCGCAGCAACAGCCGTTCGCCGTCCTCCTTCTCGTTGAAAAAGAAGGTGTCGTGCATCTCGCGCGCCGGATGGCCTTCGGGGAAGTTCAGCGCCGTGAAATTGTAGTAGTCGGTCTCGATGTCCGGCCCCTCGGCGATCGAAAAGCCCATATCGGCATAGATCGCCGTCAGCTCGTCGATGACCTGGGTGATCGGGTGGATGCGCCCGCTTTCCGCCGGACCCGGCCGCACCGGCAGGGTGACGTCGACGGTCTCGCTGGCCAGCCGCTCGGTAAGCGCCGCATCGCGCAACACGCCGCGCCGCGCGGTGATCGCGTCGCCGACCCGGGCCTTCAGCCCGTTCAGCGCCGGTCCCATCACCTTGCGTTCGTCCGGGCTCATCGCGCCCAGCGTCTTCATCCGTTCCGACAGCGAGCCCTTCTTGCCGAGGGCGCCGACGCGCGCGTCCTCAAGGGCGGCTTCGCTGTTCGCCGCGTCGATGGCGGCAAGGATGGTCTGTTCGAGAGTTTCGAGATCTTGCATGACTTCTCGCTCGGGGTTTGGCGAGGCGGTTTTAACGCATGTCGCCCAAAAGGGGAAACCGGTTTGGGTCAAACAATATGCGAATACAGGACGCCGAACCGCGGAACCATTCCCGTTCTGACATCCTGCATTTTCGAATGGTCCGGCGCCGCAAAGGGGCGCTGAACGCAAAACGGCGAGATCCCGAACCAATCAGTCGGGACCTCGCCGCCGAATACGAGCTTCAAGAGGCTCAGGCGAGCGCCGACTGCGCCTTGTCCACCAGTGCCTTGAAAGCTTCCGGCTGGCTGATCGCCAGATCGGAGAGAACCTTGCGGTCGACTTCGACACCCGACTTGTTCAGGCCGTCGATGAAGCGTCCATAGGTCATGCCGTGCTCACGCACGGCCGCGTTGATGCGCTGGATCCACAGGGCGCGGAAGTTCCGCTTGCGGACCTTGCGGTCGCGATAGGCGTACTGACCGGCCTTGTCCACCGCCTGCTTGGCGACCCGGATGGTGTTTTTGCGACGGCCGTAATAGCCCTTCGCACGCTTCAGAATCTTCTTGTGCTTGGCATGGGACGTAACGCCCCGCTTGATGCGCGCCATGACTTGTCTCCTTCAGAAATTCAGAGAAACCGGATCAACCGTAGGGGAGGAACTTCTTGACGATACGTGCGTCCTGATCGGACAGCACCGTCGTGCCCCGCGCCTTGCGAATGAACTTCGTGGTGCGCTTGATCATGCCATGGCGTTTGCCGGCCTGAGCGACCTTCACCTTGCCGCTCGCGGTCAGCTTGAAGCGCTTTTTCGCGCCCGATTTGGTCTTCATCTTGGGCATTTGCTCGTCTCCTTTTGTGCCGATGAGACAAGTTGACGGACGACCCGTCGGCCTGGTCTCTCGGACGATATCTTGTGAGCTGGTGCACCGCCACGGCATGCCCTTGGATCTGGCCGGGCGATGCGGAACCCGCGGTTTATACGGGCGAAGCCGGCGAAAGACAAGCGTCTCTGCCGATTTTTCGAAAAGCCCGGGATCGTCTCCCGCCGGCCGGTCGCCATGGCTCGTTGCAACGGCGATCGCGGCGCCCCGGGTCGTCATCGTCTTTGCCGGTTGCCGACCGGTTTGATGTATTTCCGCCGGATTGCGTGTTAATTCTCTGTAAACCATAATAAAAACCTAATAAAACAGGGAGAAATTCTTTACCGTTTTGATCTTTTACGGCGAAATTATATTGATGTTTACAGGTGTCGGGGTAGGGCTTGGCCAATTAGAGGTCTTGCTAGGGCATACGCGACATGAAATTTCAGTCGAACGAACGCTCACAAAAGAATACACGGCGGGTGGCGGCCCGGCGTCAGGTTCTGCGTTTTGGAAAGGACACCGGCGGCGGCATTGCCATCATTGCGGCGTTGTTGCTGTTGCCGATCATGCTGTTCATCGGCATCGCCGTCGACCTGTCGATGGCCTATGGAAAGCGCACCCATATTCAGGACGCCGCCGACACCGCGTCACTCGCGGTCGTCAAGGAGATCGGCACGCTCGACGACGACGCCCTGCTTGCGCTCGCCAAGAAGATCATGACTGCCAACCTGCCCGCCGGGCAGGGCTACACGATTACCGCGTTCAACGTGACGCGCGATCCCGCCAAGATCGAGATCACGGCCCAGATCGACCACCCCACCAGCTTCCTGCAGCTCGCCCACATCGACACCATCGATGTCGGTGTCTTTTCCGAGGCCGTCATCGACTCCTCGACACTGGAAATCGCGCTGGTCCTCGACAATTCCGGTTCGATGTCCGGTGCCCGTATCGATTCCCTGAAGGAAGCCGCCAACGATTTCGTCAACCGGCTGTTTCTCGGCGCCTCGACCAGCAGCAACATCAAGATCGGCATCGTGCCGTTCACCTCGATGGTCAATGTCGGCCCCAACAACAAGGGTGCGCGCTGGCTCGACATGAAAGCCGAGAACCCGCTGCACGACGAAGGCTTCCCGAAAGGGACCAATCGTTGGGACCTCTATGACATGCTGAAGAACGCGAGCTGGACCGGCTGCGTTGAAGCCCGCAAACATCCCTATGACGTCAACGACGTGGCGCCCTATTCGGTCAAGAACAAGGATCCGTTTGCAGCGGGCGTGGATGCGGATGCGCTGTGGGTGCCGACTTTTGCCCCCGATGAGCCCGACAGCACGCGCTACTATCAGAACAGCTACGTCTCGGATTCGAAATTCATCCCTTGGTGGATGCGCCGCGACGATGATGACGGCATCGATAGTGAACTCTCGAAATACCTGAATTCCTACGTCAGTTTCTTCGATGCCGGCGGCACCACCAGTGGCCCGGGCTTCCTGTGCGATGCGCAGCCGCTCACCCCGCTGACCAACGTCAAATCGACCCTGACGGCGTCGATTTCCAAGATGCGTGCCTATGGCGGCACCAACATGCACCAAGGCGTCGCCTGGGGCTGGCGCGTGCTTTCACCGAGCGAACCGTTCACCGAAGGGGTGTCATACGAGACCGACGACAACGCCAAGATCCTTGTGCTGATGTCGGACGGTGCCAACCATCATAACGGCATGCCGGTCGACGAGATGTCGATGTACAGCCCGTACAACTACACCAAGTACGGCCGGCTCGGCGCGCCGAGCAGCAATACGCAGGTGATCATCAACCAGATGAACGCCCGCACAAAGTCGGTCTGCACCAACGCCAAGAACGCAGGTATCAAGGTGATCACCATCGCCTTCAATATCGAGGACAAGAAGGCTCTGCAGCTTCTCGAGCACTGCGCGAGCAGTAAGGAAATGGCCTACACGGTGGAAACCACCAGCCAGCTCGAGGCGAAGTTCGAGGAAATCGCCAAGGATCTTCAGAAGATGCGCATCGCCTATTGATCCCTTCGACACACGGCCTGCCGCCAGGTGCGGCGGCAAAGCAGCCATATGAAAATGAGACAAACCGGCTCGGGATAACCCGGGCCGGTTTTTTGTTTGCGGAGGCGTTTGTTGGTGACCCGTTGGTCGCCGTCGCCGTCATGCGGGCTATCGTTCCTTCCCCCACCGCGTCATTCCACCCTCTCAGGCGTCATCCTCCGGCTTGACCGGAGGATCGTTCTCCAGGCGCTCGGCGGAGTGGTGAGGTATGGCAGTGAACGAAGCACCCCATGCGCTCTAATCTGCAAAGTGGGTGTCTGTTGCTGGCCGATCCTCCGGTCGAGCCGGAGGATGACCGGGTAGGGGGCACAGGGCAAACTCACCGCCGGCATACCGGTCCGAGGGGGGCAATAGACCCCGGATCAAGTCTGGGGCGACGGGGCGTGTGTTCGGCTGGCGTTGTGCTCATAAACGTTGGCCGTATTGCACTCACCGAACCCGGAGGGTTCGCAAGGCCGACCGGCCGCCGCCCGAGAGGGCGCCCCCGCGGAGGCTAGCGGACGATAGTCCGCGCTCAGCCGTGAGCGCAAACTTACTCGGCAGGGTTCGCAAGGCCGACTGCGCCGCAGAACACGGGTGTTCCCGTGTTCTGCTCTATATAGACTGACAAGTCGGGAACACCCGACTTGAGGCGGCAGCCCGCCCCCGCGGAGGCTAGCGGACGACAGTCCGCGCTCAGCCGTGAGCGCAGGCCAACTCCCGCAGCGTTCGCGAACGCCACTACACGCCGCTCACCCCAAACAAACAAAACCCCGCACGAGCGGTGTCGCGCGGGGTTTGAAATCGCCAGGGCTGGCCTGACCGTTTAGGCGGCGGCCGAAACCTCTGCGGCGGCGGCCTCGAAGTTCGCCAGGAACTCCGCGACGTCCTCGGGCGGGATCGGCTTGGCGAACAGGTAACCCTGGCCGATGGTGCAGCCGAGATCGTAGAGCGCCTCGCGATATTCGTCGGACTCGATCCCTTCCGCCGTCGTCGGCAGGCCGAGGCTGGCGGCCAGCGCGATGATCGCCTCGACGATCGAGCGGCTTTCCGAGTTGGTCAGCATGTCCTTGATGAACGACTGGTCGATCTTGATCTTGTCGAATGGCAGGATGCGCAGATGATGCAGGCTCGAATAGCCGGTGCCGAAATCGTCGATCGAGATCTTGATGCCGGCGTTTTTGAGCTCCATCAGCGCGGCCGAGATCGCCGTCGCCTCTTCGATGAAGGCGTTTTCCGTGATTTCGATCTCGATGTTGCCCGGCGGGATGGAATTCTGGTCGAGCAGATTGACGAAGCGCCGCATCAGAGTGGTGTCGCACAGATCCGTCGGCGAGATATTGATCGCGAGCCGCATGTCGCCGATCCAGTCGCGCGCCGTGCGGCAGGCATTGTCGAGGATCGACAGGGTTGCCGTTCCAAGCAGGCCCATGTCTTCGGCAATCGGGATGAACAGGGCGGGCATCAGCAGGCCGGCCGTCGGATGGCGCCAGCGGGCGAGCACTTCGAAGCCGACGATCTTGTTCTGCTTCAGGTCGATGAAGGGCTGGAAGTAGGGCACGATCTCGCCGTTGCAGATGCCGGCCTCCAGATTGGCTTCGACGAAGGCGCGATGGCGAAGCTGCTCCTCCATCTCTTCGCTGAAATGCGCCAGATGCCCCGGCAGATTGCGCGCGCGGCGCAAAGCGAAATGCAGCCGGCGCAGGCAATTGTCGACCATGTAGGGGTTCTCTTCGGGAACCATATCGGGCGATACGAGCGCGGAAGCCGGCATCATCCGGATCGGAATGTTGTCGATCGTCGTGGTATCCGCGCACAGCGCTTCGAAAGCCACATGGAATGCTTCGAAACGCGCCCGCCTGCGGTCGACATCTTCGCCGAGCAGCGCCACGTAGAAGGTCGCGCCTTCCCCCCGCGCGATGAAATCGAGCATGCCCGCCACTTCCACCAGCCGGTCGGCCACGAGCGCGGAAAGTTTGTTGCAGAACTCGACGCCGCTGCACAGCTTGCCGCCATAGGAGGTTTTCAACGCCTCGAAGTTGGCGATCTCGAAGCCGGCGATGGAGAGATTGTCGCGGCCGTGTTTGTGAACCGCCTCGGTGACGACGCTGTCGAAGCCGAGCTTGTTCGGCAGTCCGGTCGGCTCGTCGATGATGCGTGCCAGCTCGACGTCGATCTCGAGCGACTGGCGGGCACGGATTTCCCGCGACAGGTCATAGCGTCGCCGAGCACTGTACACCGCAAGGCCGATCCACAGAGCCGCCGTCACGGTCAGGCCGTGCTCATGCGCTACCGGCAGCGCCTCGGACATGCTGGCGGCAAGCGCCGCGAACACGCCGAATTTGATTTCGATGAAAACGAAGACACTCATCAGACCGGCGATACTCGCCAGTTCGACGGGAAATTTCTTCTTTGTCTGCACGCTCACGTCAGACGCCCCTGGTCGTTTCGGGGAACGGCGCCGCGAATGGCTGCGACACAGACAAATCCCCCCTGGTCATACCCACACTACGACACAGGGTTCTTAGATTTGGTAAAGCCGGACGCTAAAAACGGAAGAAATTCATTGCGCTAAGACAATTCTTCGATGCTGTGCCCTAAGTGGCTATTCGGATGACGTAACGGAAGATATTGCTTTTCTGGCGGGCAGAAACCGGACACCGGCATGTCGCGCCTGGCCTGTTCCGGCACCTGGGCGAACCGCTCGGCTACTCGACGGTTTCCTGCGGATAGACGCCCCACAGCCGGGTCTGATCGATCCAGCCTGCCCAGCCCTCGCCGCCGATCCGGCACCAGGTGCCGGTGCATTCGTGCACATTGGCGAGCACGCCCGGCTTCACGAACGCGCTCACTGGGGATTGCGATTCGGGTTCGCCATGGACGCTCTCGGGCTCACCATCCTTTTCCCAGGGTGCGACGAGCGCGGTGCGCCGGCCTGACAACAAGCTGTGGAAAACCCAGCCTTCCTCGCCGTCCGCATCGCGGATCCGGCGCCAGTTCTCGAATTCCTGAACCACCTCGACCGGCAGCCCGGCGCGCACGAAGATCCACACCACCTCATGGTCGCGGCCCGGTCCGCGGCGCACATTGATACGGTCGGATTTCAGGCTGACGAAGCGGGGCAGCGGCAGGCCGCTCGGCCCGGTCTTGACCGTTTGTGCGCTTGCGGTATCGGCGATGCCCGTGCTGGCCAGCGCGAAGCAGGCGAGCATGAGCGCGGCAAGCCAGCGCACTGCCAGCCGGCCCACTGGCGCCTTTGCGCGAAGCGTGATGGTATCGGTGTCTCCGGATTCCGGCATCGACAACGAACGGTCCTCCTGACGCGACAGCGGCGCGGTTCTCGCGTCGCTTTTTGGCTGTCTTCCGGATAAGTGAGGTAGCAGGTTTGTTATTGCAAACCTTTCTGCTACAGAAGACGCCGTGGACGGGCAGTGCCAGTCCGCATTCTTTTGTCGTCGAAACTGTGGCACGATCACGGTTAAGGAGCTCTCAACGAGCTGAGGCGAGGAGCATGCCGAAGAAAAAGCCCCTGGTTGTCGTAACCCGCCGCCTGCCTGACGTTATCGAAACGCGCATGCGCGAGCTGTTCGATACGCGTCTGAACGATTCGGACAGGCCCATGACCCAGGCCGAGCTGGTCGAGGCGGTGAAGACCGCCGACGTCCTGGTACCGACCGTGACCGACCGCATCGATGCGGCGATATTGTCGCAGGCGGGGCCGAATCTGCGCCTGGTTGCCAATTTCGGTAACGGCGTCGACAACATCGACGTGGAAACCGCCAATACGCGCGGCATCACCGTGACCAACACGCCGGGGGTTCTCACCGAAGATACCGCCGACATGACCATGGCGCTGATCCTTGCCGTGCCGCGCCGTCTGGCCGAGGGCATCAAGGTGATGGAGCGCGACGAATGGTCCGGCTGGTCGCCGACCTGGATGCTCGGCCACCGGATCTGGGGCCGCCGCCTCGGCATCATCGGCATGGGCCGTATCGGCACCGCGGTTGCGCGCCGCGCCAAGGCCTTCGGCATGTCGATCCATTATCACAACCGCCGCCGTGTTCCGGCCGGCATCGAGGAAGAGCTCGAGGCAACCTATTGGGAAAGCCTCGACCAGATGCTCGCCCGCATGGACGTGGTCTCGGTGCATTGCCCGCATACGCCCGCGACCTTCCATCTCCTGTCGGCCCGCCGGCTGAAGCTGATGAAGAAGGGCAGCTACATCGTCAACACCGCGCGCGGCGAGGTGATCGACGAGAACGCGCTCGCCCGCATGGTCGATTCCGGCGACATCGCCGGCGCCGGCCTCGACGTGTTCGAGCACGAGCCGGCGGTCAATCCCAAGCTCGCCAAATCGGAGAAGGTCGTGCTTCTGCCGCATATGGGCTCGGCGACCGTCGAGGGCCGTATCGACATGGGCGAGAAGGTCATTATCAACATCAAGACCTACATGGACGGCCACCGGCCGCCGGATCGCGTCCTGCCGGCGATGCTCTGAGCGCATCCCCGCACGCCCGAGTTTGCTTTCAGCCGCCCGCCGGATCTCCAGCGGGCGGTTTTTCGTTTTGATCGCCCTACGGTCGTTCCGTCAGTACGAGTTTCGCATAAAAGTTGCAGGATAGGACTGTTTTCCGCGGTTTTTGGGCAATTCCCGCCGTATGGTTAACCGCTCGCTAAGCAGTCGTGGCCTACCGTCATGCCCAAATGCCGAACTGCGGCATTGCGAGTTTTTGTAACGATCCTTGAGCGGCATGACGGGCCACACCGCAAAACGTTTCGCGAAACGCATCCTTTCCCGTAGCAGCAGGCAAGCTGCGACGGGCGATGATGCGCGTGCCGCGGGCAGAATACCGGATGGTGATGAAGCCGGTGCCGGGTGCGGGTCGCCGTGGAAGGCCGGCTTGCCGAGCCTGTCGGCGCTCGGGCCCGAATGGACCAGCTATTCGGAAGTGTCCCGTTCGGTCATCGTCGCTTCCGTGATCATCAACATGCTCGGCCTTGCCCTGCCGCTGGTGATCCTCCAGGTCTACGACCGGATCATTCCCAACACCGCCTACATGACGCTGGCGATGATGATCCTCGGTCTGGTCGTTGTTGTCATCATCGAGGCGCTTCTGCGCCTGTCCCGGTCGTATGTGATCGGCTGGAAGGCGACCGGGTTTGCCCATGTCGCCTCGCTCGATGCCATCGACCGGGTGTTGAATGCCCCTGACCACCGCCTGGCGGACACACCGCCGAGCGCGCTCAACGACCGTCTGACCGCGATCAGCACGCTGGCCGATTTCTATGGCGGCCAGTCGCGGCTCGCACTGCTCGACCTGCCATTCATGCTTATCTTCTTCGCCATGCTGATCCTGATCGGCGGCCCGCTTGCGGTCATTCCGATCTCGGTCGCCGTTGCCGTCGGCTATGAAACCTCGCAGCGCGCTCGCCGCCTGCGCGGCACGCTCGAAGAGCAGCATCAGCACAACGACCGCCGCTATGACTTCCTGATGGAGTGCCTGTCCGGCATCCAGACCGCCAAGAGCCTGGGCATGGAGCCGTTCCTGCTGCGCCGCTTCGAGCGGCTGCAGGAGACCACGGCGCGCATCCACTACCAGATGATCAATCTGAACGGCATGGCGCAGACCATCGGCCTGTCGCTGGCCAACGTCACCACCGTTCTCATGGTGACCATCGGTGCCGTTCTCGCCGTCTACGGCCACATGACGGTCGGCACGCTCGCCGCCTGCACCATGCTGACCACCCGCATGATCCAGCCGCTGCTGCGCGCGATCAGCGTGTGGAGTGAGCTGCAGACCATCAATCTGGCCCTGAAGGAAGCGCAGAGCCTGTTTGAACTGCCGCGGCCGTCGCCACTTGCACCCGCGTTGGCGCTCGATGCCGACGGCGCGCCGCCGGTCGTGCTGCTGCAGGGCGTGGCCCTGAGCGAACATGGCAAGCCTCTGCTGAACGACGTTCATCTCACTGTGGAGTCCGGCGAATTCATCGCCCTCAAGGGCGCCAGCAACGGCGCCAAGTCGGCCCTGCTCGATCTCGTCTGGGGCGAGCGTCAGCCGGATACCGGCACGATCCGCATCGGCGATCTGGACCCCTATCTGCAGCACCGTGACATTCGCCATCTGGTCGGCTTCGTCGGTCAGAAGCCGGTTATGTTCAAGGGCACGATTCTCGACAACCTGACGCTGTTCGGCTACGGCCCGCTCGTCGACGAAGCGCGCGAAGCCTGCCGCGAGACCGGCGTTGAGGCGATCGTCCACCGGCTGCCGGCCGGCTACGACACACCGCTCGGCGACAGCCTCGTCGAAGCGCTGCCCGGCGGATTCCTGCAGCGTATCGCGATCGCCCGCGCCATCGCCCGCAAGCCGGCGATCCTGGTCATGGACGAGCCGCAGGCGTTCCTCGATCGTGAGGCCGATCAGGACGTGATCCGCTATCTCGAGACCTTGCGCGGCAAGACCTCGATCGTCATGAGCTCCAACCGGCCGTCCTATTTCAATCTGGCCGACCGGTTGTTCGAGATCCATGACGGTATTCCGACTCTGGTCGGTGGCCGCGAGTTCGAAGCCCCCGAAAAGCGGGAGGCGCAGGCATGACCGACAGAGGCACCCCGCGCGAGGGCAAGCGGGTCGTCCAGCAGACACCGCCGCCGGCCGACTGGCAGCCGTCCTGGATGGAAACGCTGAAAGCCCTGCGCGCCGATCGCGAGGCCATGGCGGGCGACGATGCGCGCGCGCGCCAGTCGCGGGTGAACGAGGCGTTCACCGGATTCCCGACCTACGCCGATGTGTCCGCTGCGGCTGAGACCGAAGACGACCGTGCCGCGGCCGCCGATGCGGACAGCACGGCCGGCACCGGTCAGGCCGCATCGGGGAGCACAAGGTTCAGCCCGCGGATCGACCGCGAGGAAGCGGAAACGCCGGCCGCCGCCTGCCTGCGGCCGTTGCTCACCGTGCTCAACTGGGGCGGTGAGGAACGCCATCTTCTCGAAGCGCTGCCGCATTTCGATCCGATCCGCGGTGTCGAAGGCCTGCGCGCGGTATTGCACCGCGTCGGCTATGTCACCAAGGAGCGCCACACCTGCACCTCGGCGCTGAAATCGGAACAGTTTCCCTGCATCGGCCTCGACGAGGACGGCGAACCTCTGGTGATCGTCGAGCGGCAGGACGACGACCGGCTTCTGGTCTTCCGTGGCGCGCTTGGCACCTTCCGTCTCGAAAAGCCCCAGACCTGCCGTCAGACCCTGTTCTTCGTCGAGCGCGGCTCCGAAGAGCTCGATCCGGCAGCGCTGCGCCGGCAGAACTGGTTCTGGGAATCGCTCGGCAAGCTGAAGCGCCCGATCGCGACGATCGCCGTCTTCACCCTGTTCGCCAATCTGCTGGCGCTGTTGACGCCGATCTACGTGATGAACGTCTACAACCGCGTGATCGGCGCCCGGTCGCTGGAGACGCTGGCGTATTTCTTCGTCGCGGTTGCCGCCGTCATCGCCTCCGAGTGGCTGTTGCGCCGCCGGCGCAGCAAGCTGGTCGCCTATGTCGGCACTCGTTTCGATTCCGAACTTGTCATCCAGGCGTTCCGGCAGATCGTCACCATGCCGATCGCCATGACCGAAAGCGCTTCGATCGGCGCGCAGATCTCGCGTTTCCGCCAGTTCGAGAGCTTCCGCGAGTTCTTCAGCGGCAACATCGTCAACGCGGTGATGGACCTGCCGTTCACGATCATCTTCTTTGTTGCCATTACGCTGATCGCCGGCCCGCTGGTTTTCGTGCCGTTGGCGCTGGTCGTCGTGTTCGCGGTTCTGGCCTTCGCCTCGCTGCCGAAGGTCAAGCGGCACGTCGCCGAAACCGGCCGCAACCGCACCAAGCTGCAGACGCTGCAGATCGAGATCCTGCAGAAGCGCCGCAATATCCGCGAGATCGGCGCCGAAGCGATCTGGCGCCAGCGCTATGAGGAACTGTCGCGGCACGCGATGGCGCTGAAATTCGACGCCCAGTTCTTCAACATGTCGCTGCACACCATCTCGCAGAGCCTTGTGACCCTGGCCGGTGTCACGACGCTCGGCGTCGGCGCGCTGCTCGTCATCAACGAAGCGCTGTCGGTCGGCGGTCTGATCGCCTCGATGGTGTTCATCTGGCGCATCCTGTCGCCGATCCAGATTGCCTTCCTCAGCATCAACCGGATCAGCCAGTTCGCCGACACGATCCGCCAGATCAACCAGTTGATGCGCATCCGCACCGAACGTCAGCCGGGCCAGATCCCCTCCGTGCTGCGCAGCTTCGAAGGCGAGATCACCTTTGCCGGCGTCGGCTTCCGCTACGCGCCGAACGCCGAGCCGGTGGTGAAGGGTGCGACCTTCAAGATTCCGGCCGGCCAGCTCGTCGCCATCGCCGGGCCGAGCGGTGCCGGCAAGTCGACGCTGTTGAAGCTGTTGCTCAACCTCTACCAGCCGCAGGCCGGCGTGATCAGCATCGACGACCTCAACGTGCGGCAGATCGACACGGGCGAGCTGCGCAACGCCATCGCCTACGTGCCGCAGCAGAACTTCTTCTTCTACGGCACGGTGTCCCAGAACATGCTGCTCGCCGAGCCGACCGCGACCCGCGAGGATATCGAGCGTGCGCTGCGCGAGGCCGGCATTCCGGAAAATGACGGCGCGCTGACCGATGGGCTCGACACCCATCTTCGCCTCGGCAACCGCGAGGCCCTGCCGGAAGGCTTCAAGCAGCGGCTGTCGATCGCCCGCGCGCTGACCAAATCGGCGGCAATCTACCTGTTCGACGAGCCCGGCACCTATCTCGACCAGGAAGGCGACAAGGCGCTGATCGAGAAGCTCAACGATCTGCGCGGCAAGGCGACCGTCATCATCGTCACCAACCGGCCGAGCCACATGAACGCCTGCGACCGCGTCATCTATCTGCGCGAGGGCATGGTGGTCGCTGACGACGTGCCGGCAAAGATCGTGCCCGCGATCCTCAATCAGGGTCAGAAGAAGGCCGCTGGATAGGCGTTCGGGCAAGGTGATTCATGCCTTCCCTTACGACATTTCGTTTTTCGGGCTTTTCACTTTTTTAACGATGATCTCCTAACGTTTCCGCCGTGTGTACCGGCAACCCGTTTGCCTGAGAGTAAAAGTTTAGAACGGCTATGGCGCCACGAACGCAAAACCCGGCTTCGGGAGCTTCTTCCCACGGGCCCCTTGCTGCGCCCCTCGACCTCGAGGGCGGGCGTGCCTTGCCGTTTTTCGGCGGCATCCTGAAATGGGTCAGCGCCTTCGTCATCTTCATCGTCGCGCTTGCCGCGCTTGCGCCGGTTCATGAGGTCGCCATCGCGCAGGGCGAGATCATTCCCGAGGGCTTCGTTCAACAGGTTCAGCACCTGGAGGGCGGCATCGTCGCCGAGGTTCTGGTCCATCCCGGCGATCTCGTCGCCAAGGATCAGCCGCTCATCCGGCTTGCTCCGGTGCAGGCGTCGAGCGAGCGCGAGCAGTTGACCAGCCGCAGGATCAATCTTGAACAGCAGCGCCGTCGTCTCGCCGCCCTGCTTTCCGATACGGCGCCGGAATTCGATCTCGACACGCCCTTCAGGCACGGCCGCCAGCAAGCCGCGTTCTATCGCTCCGAAGTGGAGTTGGTCGAACGCGAACGTACGACACTCGCGTCCCGTATCGCCCAGCGCAGCGCCGAACTGGCGAGCCTGAGCGAGGAAAAGAGTGCGCTCACCGAGCAACTCGCCATCGAAAACGAACAATTCGCGCTCAGGGCGTCGCTGTTCGAACAGGGGTATTCGTCGAAGGTCAATTATCTCAACGCCAAGTCGACCGTGGTGCAGACGCGCTCGAAGCTGGCGCAGGCCACGCAGCGTGCGCTCGCGGCCGCCGATGCGCTCGCCGAAGCGAGGAACCTTCTGTCGGAATACAACGCCAAGAAGACCCGCGAATGGAGCGAGCAGGTCGCCACTGTGAGCGCTGAACTGGCGGAGACCGAGGCGACCCTGACGCGGCTCGATGACCGCGTCGACCGCCTTTTCATCCGTTCGCCGAGCGTCGGTCTGGTGCAGGAAATCGTACCGATCGCCCCCGGCGAGGTGATCCGCTCCGGCGACGTCGTCGCCAAGATCGTTCCCCAGAAGCAGCAAATGGTTGCCGAGGTGAAGCTCACCCCGGATCATATCGGCCACGTCCAGATCGGCCACCCGGTCGAGGTCAAGGTCACCGCCTTCGACTCCGAACTCTACGGCGCCGTCTCCGGCAAGGTGAGCGGTATTTCGCCGACCACCTTCGAGACCCAGCAAGGCGAGGTCTATTACAAGGCGACCGTTGCGCTCGACCGCATGTCGGTTGGCCGCGGCGGGGTCGACTATCCGCTGCTGCCCGGCATGGTCGTACAGGCCGATATCATCACCGGATCGAAGTCGGTGATGCAGTATCTGCTGAAGCCGATCTATCGCTCGCTCAACGTCGCTTTCTCGGAACGCTGAGCGTCCTTTCCAGCATGTCCGGCCGCCACGACTGGTGACGCCGAGGTGTCACCGGATTACTGCCCGGCGCCTCGCATTTGCTTGCCTTCTCCCAAACTCGGAAAAAAAGAACTGCGTTTCTCGTCGGTTACGAGAATTTAACCTTAACAGACCATGATCGTATTTAGCCGGAGTAACGGCAGTATCGGGACCAGCGTTCAGGTCCTTGAGTGAGGGTACGATGGACGGAAGTTTGCGTTGTCAGCGCTGCGATTGGCCAGCGCGCCATCGTCATTGGCGGACCATGTTGACAGGCACGGCAGCTCTGCTGTGTGTCCTGACGGCGCTATCCGGCAATGCCCGCGCCGAAAACCTCAACGAGGCGTTCGGCAGGGCCTATGTCGCCAATCCGACCCTGCAGGCCGACCGCGCCCGCCAGCTTGCCACCGATGAGAAGCTGCCGCAGGCGCGCAGCAACTGGCTGCCGAGCGTCAGCGCCAGCGCGCAGTACGGCTATTCCAACAATGTCGACAAGTCGGTGCCGAACCAGCTCGTCCGCCGGCCGGGCTTCGATTCCTACAACGTCAATCCCTACAGCTACGGCGTGTCGCTGCAGCAACCGATCTTCCGCGGGTTCAGGACCGTCAACGAGACGCGCAGCGCCAAAGCCAACATCGCCGCCGGCCACGCTCAGCTCGTCGATACCGAGCAGAACGTGATGCTCAATGTCGCCGGCGCCTATCTCGGCGTCCTGCGCGACCAGCGCATCGTCGCCCACCGCCGCCGGTCGCTGCAGATCGTGTCGAAAATCCTGCGCACCTCGCGCGCGCAGTTCAAGAGCGGCGTCAACACCCGAACTGACGTCAGCCAGGCCGAGGCGCGCTACAACGCCGCCCGCGCCGATCTCGACAAGGCGCTCGCCGATTTCGAGGTGAGCAAGGCAAGCTACGCCCAGCTGGTCGGACAAGCGCCGGGCAAGCTGAGCGATCCCACACCCGTCGCCCATCTGCTGCCGTTGTCGCTGACCGATACGGTTGCGCTGGCGCGTGAGGCCAATCCGCGGCTCGCGGCCGCCCTGCACCTTGAAAACGCCGCCCACTTCGACCGCAAGGCCGCAGTCGGCGAATTCATGCCGACGCTCGACCTGCATGTCGACTATCTGCATGAGCACGACGTCTCCTATTCCACCTCGGAGCAGGAAACGACCAATGTGATGTTGAAACTGAACGTGCCGATCTTCACAAAGGGGATCGAGCATTCCCGTGTGCGCGCCGCCAAGGCGGTCGAAATGCAGCGCCGCTACGAGGCGCGCGATGCGCAATATGGCGTTACAGCGGCCGCGCAGACCGCCTGGGAACAGCACGAATCCGCCAAGCGCCGCGTTGCCCTGATCGAACGGCAGGTCGCCGCCGCCCGCGCCGCCGCCAAGGGCGTGCGCAAGGAGCGCGAGATCGGCGATCGCTCGGTGCTCGATGAGCTGAATGCGGAACAGGAAATCGTCTCGGCGCGCGTGTCGCTCGAGAATGCGCGCTACGAACGCCGCATTACGGAATACACGCTGATTGCCTCCGTCGGCCGGCTGCGCGCCGAAACCCTCGGTCTTGGTACGGCGGTCTATGACGCCACCAAAAACAGCAAGCGCGTTGCCGCGAAATTCCTCGGCACCAGCATGCCGGATCTCGAACGTGTCGCCGATGCGGGCACGACAGGCGAGGTGACCGGATCGATTGCCACACATGATTCTCAGATCGGCGGCGTACCTGTGCCGTCGGTGCGGCCGGGCTCGGACCTGACCCCGGGCTCGGCCGCCGTTCCCCCCGCCAAGGGTGGTGGGGTGCCCGGCGTAAAGGGTGACGGCAGCCTGATTACCGGCTTGATCGGTGCAAGGCCGGCCAAGCCGTTGAGCAAGCAGGAAGCGGCCGCCGTCTTTTCGCGCATGGTCAAGGAACGCCCGGGCGACCACTTCTTCAAATTCGCCAACTGATCCCGTCTCTTGCCGATCTTTGGCAATTCTCCTGTCGCGTTTTCGCGCCCGGGCGGCTACCGTCCGCCAGGCGCGTGATGCGTTGCACAATCGCGCCGGCAGAATGAAGGATGTGGACCGCGAAAGCTGTATGCCGGTCCGCACGGAGAATGGGAGACGGAAATGGGTGTCCAAGGCCAGGGAGTGGTTATCGTTGCAGGTGCGCGCACCGCGATCGGCACGTTCGGCGGGTCGCTGAAGGATGTGCCGCCGACGAAACTCGGCGCGACGGTTGCGAGCGAAGCGATCAAGCGCGCAGGCATCGAGGCCGACGTCATCCAGCACGTGGTGTTCGGTAACGTCATCCACACCGAGCCGCGCGACATGTATCTCTCCCGCGTCGCGGCGATTGACGCCGGCATCCCGGTCGGCACCCCGGCCATGACGCTCAACCGGCTGTGCGGCTCCGGCGTGCAGGCGATCGTCTCCGCCGCCCAATCGATCATGCTCGGCGATGCCGATGTGGCGCTGGCCGGCGGCGCGGAATCCATGAGCCGCGCGCCGATGGCCTCGCTTGGCGCCCGCTGGGGCGTGAAGATGGGCGACACCGGCCTCACCGACATGATGCTCGGCGCGCTCAATGATCCCTTCGGCAACGGCCATATGGGCATCACGGCGGAAAACGTCGCCGAGGAATATGGCCTCGACCGTGACGAGCAGGACGCTTTTGCGCTTGAGAGCCACCGCCGTGCCGCCGCCGCCATCCGCGACGGCCGTTTTGCCGAGCAGATCGTGCCGGTCGAGATCAAGCTGCGCCGCGAGACCGTCGAATTCACCGCCGATGAGCACGTCCGTATGGATGCGAGCATCGAGGACATGCAGAAACTGCGCACGGTGTTCAAGAAGGACGGAACGGTGACGGCGGGCAACGCGTCGGGCATCAATGACGGCGCCGCCGCCATGGTGCTGATGAGCGAGGCCGAGGCCGAAAAGCGGGATGCCAAGCCGATGGCGCGCATCGTCGGTTATGCCCATGCCGGCGTCGAGCCGCGCGTCATGGGGCTCGGGCCGATCCCCGCCGTGCGCAATCTGCTCGAGCGCACCGGGCTCTCGGTCGCCGATTTCGATGTCATCGAATCGAACGAGGCCTTTGCCGCACAGGCCTGCGCGGTCGCCCGCGACCTCGCCTTCCCGGCCGAAAAGACCAATCCGAACGGCGGCGCCATCGCACTTGGCCACCCGGTCGGCGCCACGGGCGCGATCATCACCGTCAAGACGCTCTATGAGCTGAAACGCACCGGTGGCCGCTACGGCCTGATCACCATGTGCATCGGCGGCGGTCAGGGCATCGCGCTGGCCGTCGAGGCGCTGTGATTTAGACCCAGCGGTCGACCATTCCGAATCCGGCATAGGCGGCGCGCAGGAAAAGCCGGCGCGCCGCTGGCAGCATGAAACGCCGCATCGGCCCGCGCACCACCGCCGGTAGGGCGTTGTCCGCACCCTTTGCACCGACCGCCAGATCGGCGACGAGACGCCCTGCGACGCTCGAAAAGGCGACGCCGTTGCCGTGATAGCCAAGCGCCGCGAAAGCGCCCGGCCGGTCCGGGATCGGGCCTATATAGGGCACCAGATCGCGCGTCAGGCAGACAAAGCCGCTCCACACCCGCTCGGTCTCGACGGAGCGCCAGGCCGGGAACATCTCTTCAAAATCCGCCCGCAACCGCTGCCGCGCGGATGCAAGTCCGGCCGGCGACGCGTCCAGACTGCCGCGCCCGCCGAACAGCAGCCGGTCGTCGGGCAGGCGGCGGAAATAATGCAGCAGCGTACGGCTGTCGAAGCTCATGGTGCGGCTGAAGAAGCCCTGCGCCTGATAGTCGTCCTCGCTGATCGACCGGGTCACCATCACCGCGGAAATCGCCGGCAGCGGCCGTCCGGACAGCCACGGCACCAGCGTCTCGCGGCTGTAGCCGTTGGTCGCGACGATCACGCGCCGAGCGATCAGCGAACCGCGCGCGGTTTTCAGCACGTGCTGGCCGTTGTCGCTCGCCCAGTCGGTGACGAGGCTGTCGCCGTGGATCAGCACGCCGGCCTCGTTCGCGGCTTCGGCGAGCGCGCGCACGTAGGAAAGCGGATTGAGCGCAAAGCCGTGCGGATTGACCAGACCGCCAAAGAAGCCCGGCCCGTCGAGGCCGCGCTCGGCAAGGTCGCCCTTTTCCAGCACGGTGAGCTTGTAGCCGAACTGCTCCTGATAGGTCTTGGCGAAGCCGTGGAAGGCGGCGACGCGGTTCGCCTTGTGCGCCAGCTCCACCTCGCCGTCGGGCGAGAGGCCGCCGTCCCGGTCGCTTGTCGCAAGCAGCGCGCGGACATGCTCGATGGCGTCGCGTTGCAGCCGGTAGAAGGCGCGCGCCTCGTCGAGGCTATAGCGGGCGATGAGTTGATCCGGCGACAGCGCCGAGGAGCCGACACAGGCAAAGCCGCCATTGCGCCCCGACGCGCCCCAGCCCGGCCGGGCGGCTTCCAGAACCCGCACCGAAAGTCCGTGCGCGTCGGCAAGCTGCTTTGCCGCCCAAAGCCCCGTATAGCCGCCGCCGATGATTGCGACGTCGCAGGCGGCGTCCTCCTCGAGCGGCGGCGTCTCGAAGGCAAGCGGCGGGGTGACGGCCTCCCAGTGGCTGTCGACCAAGGCTGTCGGATCGATTGCCGCCGCGCCATAGGGATGAACCGTCCCTGCCATTGCGTTGCCCTCGTTTCGGCCGATCAATTCGGCTGCGTCGCGACCATCGACGGCCGTGCCGAAAACCCCTCGTACCACGCCGCGAGCTTCGGCCGTCCCGTCCGCCAGTCGGCACCGGCGATATTGTCCTTGAACCTGAGATCGAGATAGCCGAGCGCCGAGGCAACCGCGATCGGCGAAATCGTCACGGCACCGGAAAGCGATTCGACGGCGGAGGCTTCCAGCATGTCGAGCGCCGAGACGATCTTCTCCATCTGCCCGTCGTACCACGCTTCCCACACCTTCTCGGCGGGGCGGGTGATCTCGTAGCGGCACAGAAGGGCGGCATCGAGAATGCCGTCTGCAAGCGCCTGCATGGTCAGCGCGTCGAAATGCGCCGGCCCGTCCGCCGGGATGAACGGCGTGCCGTCATGCAGCGTGTCGAGATAGGCGACAATGACGCGGCTGTCGAACAGCACGCGGCCGTCGTCGAGCACCAGCGCCGGGATCTTGCCGAGCGGGTTTTTTGCGAAGATCGCCTCGTTGCGTTCGATCGGGCTCGCGGTCGCGGCCACGATCTCCAGTCTGTCGACGATGCCGGCTTCGTGGGCGAGCACGAGGACCTTGCGCACATAGGGTGAGGTGACGGAATAGAACAGCTTCATCGGCAAACCCTCCTCGCGCGGGCCGGTCTGCCGGTGCCGTACCCGCAAAAGAAAACCGCCGGACGCGGTGTCGCATCCGGCGGTTGACCCTGCAGCAACTTTCGGCGGCTGTCGAGTAGCCTGCCCGCAGTTGGCTGATCGAATTAGCGGCGGCCGAACAGGCGCCAGGCGAGCGGCAGCGTCGCGACCGCAAGAGCGATCTTGGCGGCTTCCGCCGGAACGAACGGAACGACGCCGAGCGCGAAGGCGTTCTCGATGCCGAACAGCATCGAAAGCCAGGCGAGGCCGAGGCCGTAGAGAACGGTGGTGCCGGCCGAGAAGGCGACCAGTGTGGTCAGCGGACGACGGTCGAAGCCGCGCTGTGCCAGCATGCCGACGAGAGCCGCCGAGGCAATGAAGCCGGCGAGGTAACCGCCCGTCGGGCCGGCCATATAGGCAAGACCGCCGCCGCCGGCAAAGACCGGCAGGCCGATTGCGCCTTCGGCCAGATAGGCCAGCACGGTGGCGACGCCGAGGCGCGGGCCGTAGACCGCACCGAGCATGAGGACCACGAAGGTCTGCATGGTCATCGGCACCGGCCAGAACGGAACCTGGATCTTGGCGCTCAGCGTGAGCAGGGCGGTACCGGCGATGACAAGCGCAACGGCGCGCAGGGCGGAATGGCCGCGCGTGGCGGGCCACAGAGCGGAAGCGAGCGTCGGAACGTTTGCAGCAGTCGTCATGTCGGTAAATCCCCCTGACAGGAAATGGTAGTGCAACACCGTTTAATCGATCTTAAAGGCGATGAACAGGGGGCGTTTGCTCGACCATTGGTCGAAAAAGCCGTGTTTTGCGACGCACCGGCTGATGCCGGGGGATTTCCGTCGAGCCCGCCCCGCCCTATTTCGTGCTGTTCAAGCATGGTGCATTCGAAAAACGCCGGGAGACAGCGAGCGGATGTGACAGCAACTGCGCTCGTTTGATGTAAACAGGAAAAAGAAACCACCGCGCCGGCTGATCCGCGTGGCGGCAACGACAACAGAACGGGCCTTGCGGCCTGACGGGGAAGAGCATGACGCGTCTGGATGATCTGGGACATCGCGATACCGCAATCGAAGGCCGGGTGGTCGTCCGCCTGACGGCGAAGGATGGCGAGGTCACCGCCGTCGATATCGAATCGACGCGCCCGCTCGGCGCCAGTGCCGTGCTCGAAGGCAAATCGGCGATGGATGCGATCCGCGCCCTGCCGCTGCTCTACAGCATTTGCGGAACGGCGCATGCCGCCGCCGGCCTCGCCGCCAGCGAGGCCGCGCTCGGCATCACGCCGTCCGATGAGGTGCGCGCCGCGCGCCGCGTCATCGTCGCCGGCGAGGCGCTCGGCCAGTTGCTCTGGCGCCTGTTCCTCGACCTGCCGCAGGTGATCGAGGCGGAAACGGCGTTTCAGGCGCTGCGCGACACCCGCGCCCGGCTGAAGCGGCTGCCGAAACTCGTCTATCCGCGCTCCGACTGGCTGACACTCGGTGGCGCCGGCGTTGCGCCGCGTACGCCCAAGATCAGCGAACTGGCCGGCGTCCTCGAAGACATCATGGGCTTCGGCGTCTTTGGCGAGGGCCTGCGGGCGGCAGGCGTACTCGGCGATGCCGACCGCTTCGCCGAGTGGATCGCCCGCGCCGAAACGCCGGTCGCCAAGGTGTTCCGCTATATCGCCGATCATCATCTATCGGGCTTCGGTCAGGCCTTCTCGCCGGCGCTGCGCGATGCCGACGGCGACGCGCTTGCAGCGCGTCTCCTGTCCGATGACGACCGCAGCTTCGTCGCCCGCCCCGATCTCGATGGCACGGTCTACGAGACCGGCACCTTCGCCCGCTTCCGCGGTCATCCGCTGATTTCAGCGCTCTTGGTCGATCACGGGCCGGGCCTGTTGCCGCGGCTTGCCTCCAAGCTCGTCGCCATCGAGGCGATGATCGATGAAATCCGCCTGTGCGGTACGCCGTCGCCGGACGAAACCGGTCTGCCGGAAGCGGCTGCCGTCACCGTACTCGCCGGGGGCGAGGGCAAGGGCGTGGTGGCGGTTGAGACCGCGCGCGGCCGGCTGCTCCACGCGGTCCGCCTCGAGAACGAGCGCACCGCCTTCTATCGTATCCTTGCCCCGACCGAGTGGAACTTCCACCGCGAGGGCCCGCTCGCCGAAGCGCTGATGGGCGCGAAGATCGGCGACCGCGAAGCCTTCAAGACCGCGGTCAGCCTGGCGATTGCCGCCATCGACCCGTGCGTCCAGCACGATCTGGTCATCACCGGCGAATAAAAGCGCGACCGGCGGCGTTCTCCGCCCTCACTGGTCGAGCAGGCGCTCGTAGCGCCTGTCGGTCAGCGTCTTGAGGAAGGCGACGAGCGCGTCGACACGCTTGTCGTCGAGGGCCGGCCCGGTCTCCAGTTCCTTCATCGACAGCGTGCCGTCGATTTCCGGCGGCGCCCAGGGCTGGCCGGTCTCCGGGTTGATCGCCCGCTTCGGGTCCTTGCTGTTGTACTTGTCGTAGAACAGGATCACCGTGCGCAGATCCTCGAACACGCCATTGTGCATGTACGGCCCGGTGACGGCGACATTGCGCAGGGTTGGCACCTTGATCTTGCCGGCTTGCGACTGATCGTCGATCGCCGGGTTCTCCAGCAGTCCGCGATCCTTGAAGCCCTTTGCGACGCCGTTGATCGCGCGGACCGCGCGGTTCTCCGGCACGCCGATATTGTGGAACTCGTAGTTGGAAAAGGTCTCCTTCGCCGCACCCGGCGTCTTGCGCAGCTGGTGGCACAGATTGCAGTTGGTGAACTGCGCCGAGAAGAACAGAACCTGCCCAAGCTCCTCCTCTGCCGTCAGTTTCACCTCGCCGCGCAGATAGCGGTCGTATTTGGAATCGAACGGCGCGAAGGCCGGCGTCATCTCGAACGCCGCGATGCTTTTTGTCATCGCCGCGTAGGCGGTGTCGGCTTCGGTGAAGATGTCGTCGCCATAGAGCGCCTTGAATGCCGTGACGTAGTCGGCGTTTTCCATGAGCCGCGCGACCACGCTCGCCTTGTCCGGCATGCCCATCTCGATCGGGTTGAGCGGTGGCCCGCCCGCCTGACCGGCGAGGTCCGGCTCGCGGCCGTCATGGAACTGACCGCCGGCAAAGATGCCGGCCTTGGTCTTGTGAAAGGCCGGGCTGAACGACGAATAGGCGGCGGTCGGCGCGTTGCGATCGCCGAGCGAGGTGCCGTCGTCGCCGAGAGAAACCGCATCGCCCCGGGGATCGACGAAGGCGATTTCTGGGTCGTGGCAGGTGGCGCAGGACTGGCTGCGGTTCTTCGACAGGTTGAGGTCGAAGAACAGCGCCGAGCCGAGTGTTTCCACCGTCGTGTAGGGCGCGGCGGGGAGGCCGGGAATTGCGCCGTCGGCATCGGCGGCGAACGCGCCGGCGGAACAGAGCGTCAGTCCTGCGACGGCGACAGAGGCCACAGCAAGTTTCCTGAAGGGGCTTTTTTCCGTGTCGGACGTATCGAAGCGGGCAGTCATGGCTTCCGCGAAGCCTCCGTGAATGCGAGCGGACGGATGACGGCGGGTCATCCGCCCGTCAATGATGTTATTGCTCGGCTTCGCCGCCACGGTCGCGCGCCGAAAGCTGGCCGTCGAGGATCAGAAGGTGCCAACGGCTGTCGCCGGCGGCGTGGACCTGATCGAGGATGCGGCGGAACTGGTCTTCTTCGGCGATCTGCTCGTCGAGGAACCAGTTGAGCATCGCCTGCGTACCGAATTCCCTGGCCTGCTGCGACTGCTCGAACAGCGCATGGATCTGCTGCGTGACCTTTTCTTCCATTTCGAACGCATAGGCGATGGCCGCTTCCGGCGAGTCGAACGAGGCTTGCGGCTTTTCCAGACCTTCGAGCACGACGCGCCCGTCACGCTTGTAGACGAAGTCGTAGATCTTCATCGCGTGACCGTTTTCTTCCTGCGACTGGGCACGGAACCAGGCGGCAAAGCCCGGCAGGCTCTCGGCATCGAAATAGGCCGCCATGGCGAGGTACATGTAGGAGGCGTGCAGTTCGCTGTTGATCTGGTCGTTGAGGGCTTTTTCGATATTGGCGTCAAGCTTCATGGCAGGTCCTTGAGTTGGGGTCGCTGAAATCGGCGCTCGGGAGTTAGCGCAAACAGGTAGTGGGGCAAACCTATCTGCCGCCGTCAAGACGACCCCGATCGGCGGGCGGGGCGAAAGCGCGGTCACCGCCTGTCTGCGCCGCTTCGATTTGAGATGCCGGATCGACGAGTGCCCAATAGGCATCGCTCCATGCGCCGAACAGCCGAACAATGGCAAGAGCATCATGGTCGAACATCGTTGCCTCTCCTCATCTTGGGTCCGTAAAGGACCGTAATTGCTATTGCAAGTCATTCGCAATACCAGAATAGCGAGACCGGCGCAAGCGGTCAGGGTGCCGCACCAAGGTGTTTTCCGGGACAAAGCAACCGGTGCCGTGCCACGCCCTGGGCGTCCCGCGTAACAAGGGGAAAACGATGCAGAAGATCTACATGCTGCCGGCGGGTGGAATGGCCGCCCTGCTCATCCGGGAGGCGGAAAGCCGAACCCGCTGCCGCGATGGCGGGATGCGGCCCGCACCTGACAGCGATGCCGGCTGCAGCGATCGCGGCAATGCCACGCGGCTTCACATCGTCGACGCGCTCGAGACGCAGTCCTGACGCCCGACCATCCCCGATAGGCCTGTTTGGGGGAGATTATTCCGGCGGGGTCTCGTTATCGGCGAGCACCGTGCCGGCCAGGTAGAGCGAGCCGCAGATGAGAATGCGCGGCGGCTTGTCGAAGGGCTCCGACGACAGCGTCATCAGCGCGTCCTCGACGCTGGCGAAGGCTTCCGCCGGCAGGCCCGCCGAGCGGGCGGCCTCGGCCAGTTCCTCGGCGCCAAGGCTTGCCTCGACACCGCTGATCGGCACCGTCATGACCTGGCGTGCGAGGCCGGCGAAGGGCTTCAGAAAGCCCGCATTGTCCTTGGTCGTCAGCATGCCGGCGATCAGCACCAGCGGTCGCGGAGAGCGGTCTTCCAGATCCGCCATCACGGTCGCGACCGCCTGTCCCGCCGCCGGGTTGTGGCCGCCGTCGAGCCAGAGATCCGCCCCTTTCGGAGCCAGCTCGAACAGCGTGCCGCTGGTCAGTCGCTGCAGCCGTGCCGGCCAGTCGACGTCGTTGAGGCCCTCTTCGATGATGGTGGCATCAGGCGCGAGCCCGGTTGCCCTGAGCACCGCGACCGCAAGGCCCGTATTGATGTATTGATGGCCGCCGAGCAGGCGTGGCGCCGGCAGATCGAGCAACCCGTCTTCGTCCTGGTAGACCAGCCGCCCGTGTTCCTCGTGCACGCTCCAGGCTTCGCCGCCGGCAAATATCGGCGCATCGAGCCGGGCCGCGGCCGCATCCAGAACGTCGGCGACGACGCCGTGCTGCGGCGCCGTGATGACCGGCACGCCCTTCTTGATGATGCCAGCCTTCTCGCCCGCGATTTCCGCAAGCGTGGTGCCGAGATACATCTCGTGGTCGAGCGAGATCGAGGTAATCACGCTGGCAAGCGGCGTGTCGACCACATTGGTCGCATCGAGCCGGCCGCCAAGCCCGGTCTCCAGCAGCAGTACGTCGGCGGGGTTTTCCGCGAACAGATGGAACGCCGCCGCCGTTGTGATCTCGAAGATCGTCACGGGCACGCCCGCATTGACCTTTTCGACATGGGCGAGGGCCGCGCTCAGCGCCTCGTCGCTGACGAAGCGCCCGCCATCGGGCGCGCCGAGCCGGATACGCTCGTTGAAACGCACCAGATGCGGCGAGGTGTAGACGTGCACCGAGCGGCCCGCCGCTTCCAGGATCGCGCGCAGGTTCGCCGTCGTCGAGCCCTTGCCGTTGGTGCCGGCCAGATGGATCACCGGCGGCAGCCGGCGCTCTGGATGATCGAGTGCCGCGAGCACGCGATACATGCGATCGAGCGACAGGTCGATCTTCTTCGGGTGCAGCGCCGCGAGACGCTCCAGGATCGTGCTGGCTTCGGTCATGCGAGAAACCGGGCTCCCGGCGAAGAGACGCACCCGGCCGTGAGTCGCCCGGATGCGGGGGTGGAGATGGGGCTATTGCGCGGCGGCGGGCGTGGCGTCTTCGCTCTCGGCCTTTGCCGCTTCGGTTTCGGCCTCGGCTTTCGGCTCTGCAGGCGCGGCGGCTTCAACCGGTGCGGGCTTGGTCGGTGCTTCGGTCTTGCCGGCGGCCGGCACGCGCATCAACAGCCGGCACAGCCGGGCGAGCGTGTCTTTCAGGTCGTTGCGCGACACCACCATGTCGACCATGCCGTGCTCGAGCAGATATTCCGAGCGCTGGAAGCCTTCGGGCAGCTTCTCGCGGATCGTCTGCTCGATGACACGCGGGCCGGCAAAGCCGATCAGCGCGCCGGGTTCGGCGATATGCACGTCACCGAGCATCGCGTAGGACGCGGTCACGCCGCCGGTCGTCGGGTTGGTCAGCACGACGATATAAGGCAGGCCCGCATCCTTCAGCGCGTCGACCGCAACCGTGGTGCGCGGCATCTGCATCAGGGAGAGAATGCCTTCCTGCATGCGCGCGCCGCCCGAGGAGACAAACAGCACGAACGGCTTCTTCTCCTTGCGCGCCAGCGTCATGCCGGTGATCAGCGCTTCGCCGGCGGCCATGCCGAGCGAGCCGCCCATGAAGGAGAAGTCCTGCACCGAGGCGATCACGTCGACGCCGTCGATGGCGCCGCGCGCAATCAGCACGGCATCTTCCTTGCCGGTCTTGGTCTTGGCGTCCTTCAGCCGGTCTGTGTAGCGCCGCTCGTCACGGAACTTCAGCGGATCGACCGGCACTTCCGGGGTCGGGATGGTCTCCCACGCCTCGTCGCCGAACACCATGTCGAGACGCTTGGCCGCCGGCATTCGCATGTGATGGCCCGACGCCGGCACCACCCAGTTGTTGGCCTCGAGATCGCGGTGGAACACCATCTCCCCGGTTTCGGGGCACTTGATCCAGAGATTCTCCGGCACTTCCCGCTTGGCGAGAAGATTGCGGATTTTCGGGCGAACAACGGTGTTGATCCAGTTCACGAGCTTGCGTCCGTTCGGTTTGTGGCGGTCCCTGCCGCCAGGAATTCCGCCATCAAAACGTGGCGGGCATAAGGCCTGTTATTCGGCCGCGCGCTGGCCTGCCGCACGCACGCCGCCGGCCAGATCGGCGACCAGATCGGCCACCGCCTTGACCGTACCGGCGGTTGCCTTGCCGTCGTCGTCGAGGCTGGTGCGCACCGCTTCAACGAGCGCCGAACCGACCACCACGCCGTCCGATGCACCACCGATCGCCTCGGCTTGCGCGGCCGTCTTGACGCCGAAGCCGACCGCGACGGGAAGCGTCGTCTGCTTCTTGATGCGTACGACCGCCTCGGCGACCTTGCCGGTATCCGGTGCGGCGGTTCCGGTGATGCCGAGAATGGATACGTAATAGACGAAACCGGAGGTGTTGGCGAGCACGGCCGGCAGCCGCGCGTCATCGGTCGTCGGCGTCGCCAGCCGGATGAAGTTGATGCCGGCATCGATCGCCGGCACACAGAGTTCGTCATCGGCTTCCGGCGGCAGGTCGACGATGATCAGCCCGTCGACGCCGGCCTTGGCCGCATCGGCGAGGAACTTGTCGCCGCCATAGGAATAGATCGGATTGTAGTAGCCCATCAGCACGATCGGCGTCGCGTCGTCGCCCTCGCGGAAGGCGGCAACCATCTGCAGCGTCTTCTTCAGTGTCTGGCCGCCGGCGAGCGCGCGCTGGCCGGCAAGCTGGATTGCCGGGCCGTCGGCCATCGGGTCGGAAAACGGCATGCCGAGTTCAATCACGTCGGCGCCGGCGCCGGGCAGCGCCTTCACGATCTCAAGCCCGGTGTCGTAGTCGGGATCGCCCGACATGACGAAGGTCACGAGGGCGGGGCGGCCTTCTTCGGCCAGGGCCTTGAAGCGGCGGTCGATGCGGGTCTCTTTCATGGTCACATCTCCACGCCGAGGTGGCCGGCGACGGTAAACACGTCCTTGTCGCCGCGGCCGCACATGTTCATCACGATGATCTGGTCCTTCGACATCGTCGGCGCAAGCTTCATCACATAGGCAAGCGCGTGCGAGGGTTCGAGCGCGGGGATGATGCCCTCGAGCTTGGTGCACAGCTGGAAGGCTTCGAGCGCCTCGTCGTCGGTCGCCGGCACGTAGGTCACGCGGCCGGTTTCCTTCAGCCAGGAATGCTCCGGCCCGATGCCGGGATAGTCGAGGCCGGCCGAGATCGAATGACCCTCGAGGATCTGGCCGTCGTCGTCCTGCAAGAGATAGGTGCGGTTGCCGTGCAACACGCCCGGGCGGCCGGCATTGAGCGAGGCGCAATGTTCTTCGCCATCGAGGCCGCGTCCACCGGCTTCGACGCCGTAGATCGCCACGTCGCCGTCGTCGAGGAAGGGATGGAACAGGCCGATGGCGTTCGAGCCGCCGCCGACGCAGGCAACCACCGCATCCGGCAGCTTGCCCTCTGCCTGCTGGATCTGTTCGCGCGCTTCGGTGCCGATCACCGCCTGGAAGTCGCGGACCATCTCCGGATAGGGGTGCGGACCGGCGGCGGTGCCGATCAGGTAGTAGGTCGATTCCACATTGGTGACCCAGTCGCGCAACGCCTCGTTCATGGCGTCCTTCAGCGTACCCGCGCCGGCGGTCACCGGCACGATCTCGGCGCCGAGAAGCTTCATGCGGAACACGTTCGGCTTCTGCCGCTCAACGTCGGTCGCGCCCATATAGACCACGCAGGGCAGGCCGAAACGGGCGCACACGGTCGCCGTCGCGACGCCATGCTGGCCTGCGCCGGTCTCGGCGATGATCCGCGTCTTGCCCATCCGGCGGGCAAGCAGAATCTGGCCGATCGTGTTGTTGATCTTGTGCGATCCGGTGTGGTTCAGCTCGTCGCGCTTGAAGTACACCTTGGCGCCGCCCCCGCGGCCGGAGGCCGCAGAAACCTCACGAAGATGCTCGGTCAGCCGCTCGGCGAAATAGAGCGGGCTCGGCCGGCCGGCATAATGGGTCGAAAGCTGGGCCAGTTCCTCGCCGAAGGCCGGATCGACTTTCGCCTCTTCCCACGCCTTTTCCAGTTCGAGGATCAGCGGCATCAGCGTCTCGGCGACGAAGCGGCCGCCGAAAATACCGAAGAACCCGCGATCGTCGGGACCCGAACGAAGGGTATTGGGCTGACTGGTCACTGTGCACTCCTTTGCACCGCGGCAGCGCGCGCCGCGGCAACGAATTCCCGGATCTTGTCCGGATCCTTGATCCCCGGCGCGCTTTCGACGCCCGAGGAAACGTCGACCCCTTCGGCCCGCGTGGCGGCGATGGCGTCGGCGACATTGTTAGTATCCAGCCCACCGGAAAGCATGAAGCCGACCGCCGGGTCAAGCGCGTCGAGCAGCCGCCAGTCGAAGGTGGCACCGAGCCCGCCCGGCCGCGTCGCGTCCTTCGGCGGCTTGGCATCGAACAACAGGCGCGTGCAGGAGCCCGCATAGAGGCCGGCGCGGGCGACGTCTTCGGCGTTCGAAATGCCGAGTGCCTTCATGGTCGGCAGGCCGTAGCGGCGGCCGAGCTCCGCGGTGTGTTGCGGGCTTTCCTTGCCGTGCAGCTGCAGGCAATCGGGCCGGATCGCCTCAACGACCGCGTCCATCAGAGCATCGTCCGCGTTGACGGTGAGCGCGACGATCTCGGTGCGCCCGCGCGCGTGATCGGCAAGCCGCCTCGCAACTTCCAGCGACACGTTGCGCGGGCTCGGCGGAAAGATGACGAGGCCGATCATATCGGCGCCGGCCCCGATCGCCGTATCGATCGAGGCTTCGTCGCTCAGCCCGCAGATTTTGATGAGAAAGCCCATCGCCCGCCCGTGCAAGAAAACCCGTCCAGGAAAACCGAGGCGTGAAGTGCCACGCCGCGCCGCCCGTGTCCAGAGCGGGGGCGCTGCAACGAACCGTCACATGAAGGACTCAATCGCCGCGGTTGCCGGAGTTGGGTGGGACTAAATGCATTGCTCGTCCTCGGGACCCGTTTCCCAGTAAAGTCCCCAACTTATTTTGTATTGAGTATTGCATTCAGAGCATTCACGAAAAAGGGATTCTTTGTATCCTAAATGCTTAATGATATTTTCATCAATACTCATATGCCCAGAACAGGCATCATTTTGGCATGGAAGGTATTGAAAATTTCTTCGATAACCGAATTTCCCTGGCTCCAATTTAATAAGATAGGAGGCATGGCACTGGGGATTTCGGCATTCGACTATATCATTGTCATTCAGATTTAATGCATTTCTAAAAATTTGTTCTTTGCATTCGTCACAGGTAAATTCAACACGCTCAGCAACGAAAAAATCGGAAGCTTCGATTGAAATTTCTTCGATGAATTGAATTACTTTAGTGAGGAATGTAGCTAGAGCATGTGTGTCGATTTTGGGTGGCAGATCACCTTTCTTTTCTGGCATGGGAACGTGCAGATGAGAGCTTATTTTTTGCCAGTATTTTCCGAGTTTTTTGGGTGAGAAGCCTTTCATTTTACAGACAAGCGCGGCTTTCTCCGAAGAAGAGCCGTTTCCATCATTCAAGGAGATGCGAGCCGTGACGTCTTCTGCCAGGTGCTCGTCGACTAGATCAATCAACGTCTCAATGACTTTTCGCGGTTGCCAGCCGCGAAGTTGCTCAGGCGATATGAGGCCCAATCGCAGCTGCAGTTTTTGGTAGGCGATCCTCTCGAGGCCAAGCCGAAGTTCCAAACATGCATATCGCAACTGAAATTCATCATTGCTTTCAATGTGTTTTCGAGCACGCTCTAAGTAGGGTTCAATTCCAAATGCCATCTCATCACCGAAAGCGATACAATCTTACTTATAGATTTATAGTGGCATTCAATGCTGGATAGAATGACGCTCGGTAGTCAATGAGGTGAGTTCAAAAATGCTCGCCTAAGCCGCCTCGACCGCCGCGAAGTGGCGGGTCTTGTCGGCGTCGGAGAGGAACGAGGCGCTGAAGCTGTTCCGGGCCAGCGTCTTCAGCTCGGCGTCGGAAAGCGAGAAGGCCTCGGCAACGGCGCGGAAATTGTCGTTGATGTAGCCACCGAAATAGGCCGGGTCGTCGGAATTCACCGTCACCAGCATGCCGGCGTCGAGTTGCGCCTTTACCGGGCTCTTGGTCATGTCGTCGATGACGCAGAGCGCAAGGTTCGACAGCGGGCAATTGGTCAGCGGAACTTGGCGGGCGACGATCTCGGCGACCAGCTCGGGATCCTCCATCGAGCGGTTGCCGTGGTCGATGCGGTCGACGCCGAGGTCGAACAGTGCCTCGCGCACATAGGCCGGCGGACCCTCCTCGCCGGCATGGCAGACGAGCTTCAGCCCCATCTCGCGGCAGCGCGCGAACAGCCGGGCGAATTTCGACGGCGGATGGCCGAGTTCTGAACTGTCGAGACCGACCGCGACGAAGCGGTCGAGATAGGGCTCGGCGTCCTTCAGGGTCGTAAAGCCGTCCTCTTCGGACAGATGGCGCAGGAAGGAGAGAATGAGCCGGCTGGAAATCCCGTGCCGTTCCTCGCCGTCCTTCAGCGCCGCGGTGATGCCGTCGAGCACCACCTTGAACGGAACGCCGCGCGCCGTGTGCCCCTGCGGGTCGAAGAAGATCTCCGTGTGAACCACATTGTCGGCGGCGATACGGTCGAGATAGGCGCTCGTCAGGTCGTAATAGTCCTCTTCGCTCCGCAGCACGTTCATGCCCTGATAATAGAGATCGAGGAACTCCTGCAGATTAGAGAAGGCGTAGGCGGCGCGCAGCTCGTCGACGCTTGCATAGGGCAGGGCGATGCCATTGCGTGCCGCGATCGCGAACATCAGATCCGGCTCGAAGGTGCCTTCGATATGCAGATGAAGCTCGGCCTTCGGCAGGCGCGAAATGAGGTCGGACATCAGGGCCTCCGCGAAGAATCACTTTCCATCACAGTGGAATGATAGCGCAGGAAAACGGCATTTCAGGGGGAGCATCGCACACCGACCACCCGCATCATCGACAGGACCCGCCCGCGCTACGCTCTTTGTTGGCCGATCCTCCGGTCAAGCCGGAGGATGACGACAGAGAGCAAAGGAGCAGCCGCCTGCAATTTGCGCAGCTGCCATTGGATGCCGGATCAAGTCCGGCATGACGATGGATCGGGGGATGGCTGACAGGGAAAGGTTCGGGAGCTTGGCTTGAGTTCCAAACACTCCCCGTCACCCCGGACGTTGATCGGTCTCACGGCCGAGCGTTCGCTCACCGCTCACCGCTCACTGGCCTGCGACGGCGCGCCCTCAACACGGTTGCTCCCGTGTTGACTCTGTGACATGCGCAAGTCGGGAACACCCGACTTGCCGCCGAGCGACGGCCGGTCGGCCTTGCGGCCCTGCGGGCCGGGTGCGCCTGAAGCAAGCACCACTTTCGCCTCACACTCTCCCCGTAACCCCGGACTTGATCCGGGGTCTATTGCCCTTCTCGCAACGGTATGCCGGAAGCGAGTGCGATGGACGCCTGCCCCATCAACGCACGTCATCCTCCGGCTTGACCGGAGGATCGTTCGCAACGTGAAAGGAATTGGAATTGGGGAGATGAGCCAAGCCTGATCTGCCGAGGCGGAATCAGCTGACGCTACGCTCGTCGCTGGCCGATCCTCCGGTCAAGCCGGAGGATGACGCAAGAACGGGCTCTGCGCCTGAACCAAACGCCCCTACTGCGCGGCGTCGGAGCGGCCCTGTTCTTCCTCGGCATGGCGCCGGTCGGCGGCCTTCAGCTCGTCGAGGCGCGGCATCGAGACGATGTTGTAGCCGGAATCGACGAAATGCACCTCGCCGGTGACGCCCGACGACAGGTCCGACAGCAGATAGAGGCCGGTGCCGCCGATCTCGTCGATGGTAACGGTGCGCCCCAGCGGCGAATTGGTGTTCTGGTAGGAGAACATCAGCCGCGCATCGGTGATGCCGGCACCCGCCAGCGTACGTACCGGGCCCGCCGAAATCGCGTTCACGCGAATATTGTCGAGGCCGTAATCCATGGCGAGATAGCGCACCGAGGATTCAAGCGCGGCCTTGGCGACGCCCATCACGTTGTAGTTCGGCATCACCCGGGTCGAGCCGCCATAGGTCAGCGTCACCATCGAGCCGCCGTCGGTCATCAGCGCGGCGGCACGCTTGGCCACCTCGACGAAGGAGAAGCACGAGATCAGCATGGTGCGCGAGAAATTTTCCCGCGTCGTATCGGCGAAGCGGCCCTTCAGCTCGTTCTTGTCGGAAAAGGCGATGGCATGAACGAGGAAGTCGATCTTCCCCCAGTCCTTCTTCAGCGTCTCGAAGACGGTGTCGATCGAGGCGATGTCTTCGACTTCGCACGGGATCAGGTGGTTCGACCCGACCGACTCCGCCAGCGGCTTGACGCGCTTGCCGAAGGCTTCGCCCTGATAGGTGAAGGCAAGCTCCGCACCCTCGTCGGCGAGCTTCTTGGCGATGCCCCAGGCGATCGAGTGATTGTTGGCGACCCCCATGATGAGGCCACGCTTCCCCTTCATCAGCTCAGCCATGAGCCGGTCCCCTCAGTAATTGCGTTTGTGTGGCGCTCACGCGCCGTATCGCTTGAACACGACGGTGGCATTGGTGCCACCGAAGCCGAAGCCGTTCGACAGGACGCAGTTGAGGCCCGCATTGTCGATCCGTTCGCGCACGATCGGCAGATCGGCGAATTCCTCGTCGATCTCGTCGATATGGGCAGAGGCGGCAATGAAGTCGCCCTGCATCATCAACAGCGAATAGACGGCTTCGTGCACGCCGGCCGCGCCCAGCGAATGGCCCGACAGCGCCTTGGTCGCCGAGATCGGCGGAATGCTGTCGCCGAACACGGCGCGGATCGCCTGAACCTCACGGCTGTCGCCGATCGGCGTCGAGGTGGCGTGCGGGTTGATGTAGTCGATCTTGTCTTTGACCGTCGACAGCGCGAGCTTCATGCAGCGTTCCGCACCCTCGCCCGATGGCTGCACCATGTCGTAGCCGTCCGAGGTCGCGCCATAGCCGACAATCTCGCCGTAGATCTTGGCGCCGCGCGCCTTGGCGTGTTCCAGCTCCTCGAGCACCAGCACGCCGGCACCGCCGGCGATGACGAAACCGTCGCGGTTCTTGGCGTAGGGCCGCGAGGCGGTCGACGGGGTGTCGTTGAAGTTGGACGACATGGCGCCCATGGCGTCGAACAGGTTCGACAGCGTCCAGTCGAGTTCCTCGCCGCCGCCGGCGAGCATGATGTCCTGCTTGCCCCACTGGATCAGCTCGGCCGCGTTGCCGATGCAGATATTGGTGGTCGCGCAGGCGGCCGAGATCGAATAGTTGACGCCGTGAATCTTGAACGGGGTCGCCAGCGTGGCCGAATTGGTCGACGACATGGCTTTCGGTACCGCGGTCGGGCCGATCCGCTTTGGGCCCTTTTCACGGGTGATGTCGGCAGCGGCCACGATCGCCTTCGTCGACGGGCCGCCCGAGCCCATGATCAGGCCGGTGCGCTCGTTGCTGACGTCGCTGTCCTCGAGGCCCGCATCGGCGATCGCCTCCTGCATGGCGATGTAGTTCCAGGCAGCACCGGCACCCATGAAGCGGGTGGTGCGCCGGTCGAGAACCTCGAACGGATCGAGGTCGGGCGCGCCATGCACCTGGCAGCGGAAGCCGAGCTCGGCGTAGTCGTCCGCCTTGACGATGCCGGAACGGCCCTCGCGCAGCGAAGCCATCACTTCCTGGGCGTTGTTGCCGATCGGCGAGACAATGCCCATTCCTGTCACGACCACACGTCTCATTGTACTTCCCTGTTTCGTTTTTCGTTGCAGCGTGACGCGCCGCCCGGGTCGATTTCCGCCGGGCCGATCTCCGTCAGGCATTCCCGTTCGCCGCCCCCCGCTGGCGCGGCGCCATCCGAAATATGGCCTGCAGCAGCCGGTTTGCTCAGGTGGTGAAAAGACCGACCCTGAGGTCCTTGGCCTTGAATATGGTCTCGCCGTCCGCCTTTAGCCACCCGTCGCCGATGCCGAGCACCAGCTTGGAGCGCATGACGCGCTTCAGGTCGACGCCGTATTCGACCTTCTTCACGCTCGGCACCACCATGCCGGAGAACTTCACTTCGCCCGACGACAGCGCGCGGCCGCGGCCCGGCGAGCCGGACCAGCCAAGGAAGAAGCCGAGCATCTGCCACATGGCGTCAAGGCCGAGACAGCCCGGCATCACCGGATCGCCCTGGAAGTGGCAGGGGAAGAACCAGAGATCCGGCTTGATATCCAGTTCGGCGCGGATATGGCCCTTGCCGTACTCGCCGCCTTCTTCCGAGATCGCGGTGATCCGGTCGAACATCAGCATCGGCGGCAGCGGCAGCTGCGCATTGCCGGGACCAAATAATTCTCCCCGTCCGCAGGCGAGCAGTTCCTCGTAGCCATAGCTCGAGCGGCGTTCTTGCATCGTCAATTCCGTATCGTTTTTATTGCGCGGCGTGGCCGCACTCAGGGCCCAACTTCATTAATCACGGCCTTCCTATCACACGTTCCCGCGACGAAGGAAGGCCCGTTCGGCCATCTTGGCGGGCGAATTGACGCCCGTGAAATCAACAATTCGTTGTGTCCGCCGGCGTGATAAAAATCCCGAGCCGGCTCAGCAAAACGCCGATATTGCATCGATGGCGTGGAGTTCTTATGATAGAGGCATGGCTGTTTTCCGCGAAATTTGGCTTTGACCGCGCGGAATGTTGAGGTTTTGGGACAGATTATTGGTCTGCCGAAACCGCTGGAAGTATTGGAATACGATGGCATATTACGGCGCGCCGACGGACATGCATCCGCTGAAATCATCGACCGACGAAGTCGGTGCGACGACGCTTTTGCGCGCCGCCGGTCTGCGCCCGACGCGTCAGAGGATCGCGCTGACGCTGCTGCTCTACGGCAATGGCAACCGCCATCTGTCGGCCGAACAACTTCATGCCGATGCGGTTGCCGCCGACATTCCGGTGTCGCTCGCCACCGTCTACAATACTCTTAACCAGTTCACCCAGGCCGGGCTGCTGCGCGAGCTTGCCGTCGACAACAGCCGGGCCTTTTACGACACCAACACCACCGAGCATCACCATTTCTTCGTCGAAGGCGAGAACGAGGTGCTCGACGTGCCGGACGACTGCATGCACATCGAGGCGCTGCCTGAGCCGCCCGAAGGCATGGAAATCACCAGTGTCGAAGTGGTCGTGCGCCTGCGCCGCAAGCGCTGAACGCTTTTCCTGAAAATCCGGTCCTGAACCCGAGAAAGCCGGAAGGCTTTCCGGTTCCGTACATCCGTGTCGCCGACGCGACACACCTGGCGCACTCCGCGCGTGCAATTTCTGGACAAAGCAGGCGGAACGATTCAGGGTCGTCCGATCCATCGATTCGCGGGATGAGTTGCGGGCCCCATGCTGACTGCCGTCGCTGATCGCATTGTTCTTTTGTGGGGCTGGCGCCGCTTCGCCACCGCGTTTTTCGCCGGTGCCGTCTCGGCTCTGGCGCAGGCGCCGTTCCATGCCTTCCCGCTGCTCTGGCTGACCTTTCCCCTCCTCGTCTGGCTGATCGACGGGGCGACCGTCGCCAACGCCAGCGGACGGCTGCGCCGTGTGCGGCCCGGCTTCGCGATCGGCTGGTGGTTCGGCTTCGGCTATTTCCTTGCCGGTCTGTGGTGGATCGGCGGCGCCTTCCTCGTCGAAGCCGAGGATTTCGGCTGGATGCTGCCCTTCGCGATCGTTCTGCTGCCGGCCGGCCTGGCGTTGTTCTACGGGCTGGCGACGGGCTTCGCGCGGCTGTTCTGGTCGGATGACGCGAGCCGGATCCTGGTGCTTGCCGCCGCGTTCGGTGCTGCCGAATGGCTGCGCGGACACATCCTCACAGGCTTTCCCTGGAACGGGCTCGGCTATGCCTTTGCCGCCAACACCCTGCAAATGCAGGCGGCGAGCCTGATCGGCGTCGAGGGGCTCGCCGTAATTGCCGTGCTGGTTTTCGCCGCCCCCGCCATGCTGGTCGGCGGGAACCGTCAGCGCCTCGCCCGCATCCTGCTTGCCGCTGTCGTCCTGCTGTATGCGGGCCTGTTGCTCTATGGCGGCATTCGCCTTGCGACCATCGAGCCCGGCGTCAATGACACGGTCCGCCTGCGCATCGTTCAGCCGTCGATTCCGCAAAAGGAGAAATGGCGCCCCGAGAACCGCGAGCGCATTCTCCAGACCTATCTGGAACTGTCCGACCGTGCGACCTCGCCCGATCGGCTCGGCGTCGTCAGCGTCACCCACATCATCTGGCCGGAAGCCGCCTTGCCGTTCCTGCTGCGCGAGACGCCGCAGGCGCTTGCCGCCATCGCCGCGCTTTTGCCGCCGGGTACGACGCTGGTCACCGGCGCCACCCGCGCCGACCCCGCGCTGCCCGGCGAGAAACGCCGCCGCTACTACAACAGCATCTATGTGGTCGGGCACGACGGCACCATCCTCGACGCCTACGACAAGGTCCACCTTGTGCCCTTCGGCGAGTATCTGCCGTTCCAGCAGACCCTGGAGTCGATCGGGTTGCAGCAGCTCACCCGCAGGCGCGGCGGCTTTGAGGCGGGTACCGAACGCAGCGCCTTGAAGATCCCCGGCGCGCCGCCCGCCGACCCGTTGATCTGCTACGAGATAATTTTCCCATCTGAAGTCGCGCTCGGTGATGGCGACCCGCAATGGATGCTGAATGTGACCAACGATGCCTGGTACGGCAACACGCCCGGGCCCTACCAGCACTTGCATCAGGCGCGCGTGCGCGCCGTCGAGCAGGGGGTCCCCGTCGTGCGTGCCGCCAATACCGGCATTTCTGCTATTATCGATCCGCTTGGACGGGTGAAAGCGCGATTGGCGCTTGAAATATCGGGCGTAATTGATTCGGAACTGCCGCGTGCGATCCCCGCGACGCCATACAAAAACTATGGCAACCTTCCGTTAATGGTTATCATCCTGGGATTGTTCTTGGCGGCAATCACAATTCGCGTTAACAACAAAAAAGCTTTTGTCAACCATCATAATTGACCATTAACAATTGGGATTGCATAGTCATTTTGGCGGCGCAGCACATCCTGTTGCGCTGCCGCTGTTTAACTTCCGGACGTCCGTGGGGATGTTTCTGCGCCGCAGGGCGAGAGGGACGGGCCGGCCACAAACCTTCGGATCCAACGAGGTCCGAACGATAAAGAGTAGAAGGCCCATGCCCAGTAAGAAATCACCGAATCCAATCGACATTCATGTCGGCAGTCGCGTCCGCTTGCGACGCATGATGCTTGGAATGAGTCAGGAGAAGCTCGGCGAGCATCTCGGCATCACGTTCCAGCAGATTCAGAAATACGAGAAGGGCACCAACCGCGTCGGCGCCAGCCGTCTGCAGCACATCGCTACGGTTCTCAAGGTGCCGATCTCCTTCTTCTTCGAAGATGCGCCGGGAACGCCGGACGAAGCCGCCAAGGGCTTCGCCGAAGGCAAGCCGGCCGGTTATGTGGTCGATTTCCTGTCGAGCTCGGAAGGCCTCTCGCTCAACAAGGCCTTTGTCCAGATCAAGGACGCCAAGGTGCGCAAGCGCATCGTCGAGCTGGTCAAGGCACTGGCCGACGACAGCGAATAGTCGCATCCGCACTGCCGCCGACCGGCGGCAGGCATCGAGCAATGAAGCCGCCCCCGGGTTGTATGCCCGGGGGCGGTTCTTTTTTGGGGAAAAAATCTTATTCGACCGCGCGCCTGACTGCGGTCCCGCTCGGCGCCGGCGATGGTACGACCCGCCATAAACCGCCCGAAAAGCACCCGCCCTGCCACCAAATGTCACTTGACCCCCTTCCCAAAGGTTGTCAGAAACAGACACGCAACGGCGGGATCGCGTGATCCCGCCGAAAATTTATCCGCCGCCAACCCGCTCCCCCATGCCACCCATGGAGCCGGCTTGCTGCGGCGACCGGCCGTTTCGGCCGCGCCAGAACGAAGCGTTGGATTGATGTCACGAAACACTTACCTCTTCACCAGCGAATCCGTCTCCGAGGGGCATCCCGACAAGGTCTGCGATCGGATTTCCGATGCGATCCTCGACACCTTCCTTGCTGCAGACGCCGGATCGCGCGTCGCTGTGGAGACGTTGGTGACGACCAATCAGGTCGTGCTCGCCGGTGAAGTGCGCGGCCCCGCCGAAATCGACGGTGCTGCGATGGAAGAGGTCGCCCGCCGGGTAATCCGCGACATCGGCTACGAGCAGGACGGCTTCCACTGGAAGAACGCCAACGTCACCTCGTTCGTGCACGGTCAGTCATCCGACATTGCCCAGGGCGTCGATGCCAGCGGCAACAAGGACGAGGGCGCTGGCGACCAGGGCATCATGTTCGGCTATGCCTGCCGCGAAACCCCGGCGCTGATGCCTGCCCCGATCTACTATTCGCACAAGATTCTCGAGCGCCTCGCCGAGGTCCGCCACAACGGCACCGAGCCGAAGCTCGGCCCCGACGCCAAGAGCCAGGTCTCGGTGCGCTACGTAAACGGCCAGCCGGTCGGCGCCACCTCGATCGTGCTGTCGACCCAGCACCTCGACCCGGATCTCACCTCCGACGACGTGCGGGCGATCGTCGAGCCCTATATCCGCGAGACCCTGCCCGAAGGCTGGATTTCGGACGCCACCGAATGGTGGGTCAATCCGACCGGCAAGTTCGTCATCGGCGGTCCCGACGGCGATGCCGGCCTGACCGGCCGCAAGATCATCGTCGACACCTATGGCGGCGCAGCCCCGCACGGCGGCGGTGCCTTCTCCGGCAAGGACCCGACCAAGGTTGACCGCTCGGCCGCCTATGCCGCGCGCTACCTGGCCAAGAACGTGGTCGCCGCCGGTCTCGCCGAGCGCTGCACCATCCAGCTCGCCTATGCGATCGGCGTGTCGAAGCCGCTGTCGCTCTATGTCGACGGGCACGGCACCTCGAATGTCGACGAGGGCAAGCTCGAGGAAGTGCTGATGAAGGTCATGGACCTGAGCCCGCGCGGTATCCGCGAGCACCTCTCGCTCAGCCGGCCGATCTACGAGCGCACTGCCGCATATGGCCATTTCGGCCGCGACCCGGATGCCGACGGCGGCTTTTCCTGGGAGCGCACCGACCTGGTCGACGCTCTCAAGGGCGCGTTCTAATCATCAGGTGATGTGAGCAGGCGACCCTGCGGCCATGATCGAAAAGCAGCGCGCGCCGACGCTTTACGGCCGCAACAAGGGCCACAAGCTGAAAGCCCGGCAGCAGGGTCTGATGGACACGCTGCTGCCGCAGCTTGCCGTCGACCCGACGGCGCCGGCACCCGCGCGCGTCGCCGACCTGTTTCCCGTCCCCGTCGACGAAATCTGGCTTGAGGCCGGCTTCGGCGGCGGCGAGCACATGATCCATCAGGCCGAGACGCACGACGATGTCGGCATCATCGGCTGCGAACCGTTCATCAACGGCATGGCGAAGGCGGTTTCCGCCATCGACCTGACGGGCCTCGAAAATATCCGCCTCTACAATGGCGACGCCACCGACGTGCTCGACTGGCTGCCCGAGGCCTCGCTTTCGCGGATGTATCTGCTCTATCCCGATCCCTGGCCGAAGCGGCGCCACTGGAAGCGGCGCTTCATCTCCGCCGAAATGCTCGACCGCGTCGCCCGCGCGCTGAAACCGGGCGCCGAGTTCCGCGTCGCCAGCGACATCCCGCATTACATCGCCTGGACGCTCGCCCATCTGCGCGACCATCCGGCCTTCGAATGGACGGCACGAAAGGCCGACGACTGGCGCGAGCCCTATGACGGCTGGCCCGGCACCCGCTATGAGGCAAAGGCGATCCGCGAAGGCCGCACGCCGACCTATCTCACGTTCAAGCGCGTCTAGAGCGTATTCCCGAAAAGTGGGAACCGGTTTTCGGGCAAGAATACGCGTCAAAACAAACGGCTAAAGCGCTTTAGCCGGCTTTTTCGCTGCGAAAGAGCCGGCCTTTCAGCCAGCGCGTCGGCCGTCCGTCGATCGCCGCAAGGCCGAGCGCGATCAGCGCCATGCCGATGCCGTGCTCTGGCGAAAGGCGCTCGGCAAGGAGCAGCCAGCCGAGCAGGATCGCGCCGACGGGAACGAGCAGCGTCACCAGCAACAGGTTGACAGCGCCCGCCGTCTCCAAGAGCAGGAAATAGGCAATATAGGCGAGCGCCGTCGAGACCGACGCAAGCGCCAGCACAGACAGCCAGACGGACATCGACGGCATCCCCAGCTCCCACGGCCGGTCAACCAACAGCGCCAGCGGCAGGAGCAGGATCGACGAGGCGGTGACCTGGCCGGTTGCGGTGGCAATCGGCGAGACGCCCATGCGCTTGAAGCGCCGCCCGAAAACGCTGGCGAAGGCATAGGACAGCGCCGCGCCGAGGCAGGCGAGCTGGGCAAGCAGGGCGCCACTCACTTCGCCTGCCATTTCCCCTGTCAGTTCCGGCGCAAGCATCACCGCGACGCCGGCAAAGCCGATGACAACGCCGGCGACCCGGTTTGCCCGCATCGGCTCGTCGTCGGTGAGAAAATGCGCGACGACCACGCCAAAGAGCGGCGTCGTGGCATTGAGGATCGAGGCGAGCCCGCTGGCGATCTGCGTCTGGCCCCACACCAGGAGCGAGAACGGGATCGCGTTGTTGAGGAAGCCCATGCCGAAAAAGGCGAGCCACACCGCGCCGCCCTTCGGCATGCCCGGCCCGAAGGCGCGCACCACCACATGCAGGATGAGCGCGGCGATCGCGACGCGCAGAAAGACGATGGAAAACGGCGGCAGGCCCGACACCGCGACGCCGACGAAAAAGAACGACCCGCCCCACAAAAGCGACAGGCCGATCAGCAGCGACCACTCGAAGCCGGTCATCGTGACGTTGGGCTTTTTCGCCACGCGCGGCGAAGTCCGGGATTGGCGAGAGGGCTCAGGGGATCGGGACATGCGGGCACCTCAAGCGTATTCCCACAAAGGGAGCACCGGTTTTGGATGAGAATACGCGTCAAAATCGAATGTGAGCTAACGCGCCGACGCGCCGTCCCCCATGCCTTTAGCACCCCAGACCAAAATCCCGCATTCCGAATCGTGTGATGACGATCGCTTCGTTCAGCACGGCGATCGAGCGGGCCTCTGCTTCGACAGGTTCGAAGCCCGTCAGGAGTGCTCGGTGCGTCGATAGCGGCATCAAGCGGACGCGACGACGTATCCATGGTTGACACGAACAGAAATACAATCTGTAATTTAGTAAATAATATGAGAACTCGTTAAACGCGCACGAATTCAGCACATCATCGACGGACCCGACGCATGCTGACCAAAGCCGCATTCACTTCGATCGCGCTGTTTGCCGCGCTTGTGCCGGGCGCCGCATCGGCGGATCTCTTCAACATTTCCGAGCCGGTCGTTTCGGCGGGAACGTCCGGTGCCCCGGGCTATGCGCCGACCCGCCTCGCCGAGCGCGTCGGCGAAGCCGGCGCCGTCTGGCGCATGCGCCGGCCGAGGGAATTGTGGATCTCCTTCACCGTTCTGGGCGGCCCGAAAGCGCTCGCCTTCCTTGAAAGCAAGAAGCGGCTCGACGTCGATGTGGAACTCTCCTGCGACGGCGTTCTGCGGGAACGGAAAATCTCGATCGGCATCAACGCAAACATGTGGTGGACCCAGCGTGACGGTCTGCGCTTCGAGTTTCAGCGCGACGGCTATTTCACCTGGCGGACCCGCGCCGCCACGGACCGGCTTCGATGTCGCGAAATCCAATTTCGCATTCTTGACGGGTTTCGCAGTGTGATTTCGCCAATCGGAGACACCTCGACGTATGTCGTCCAGGTCGAGTTCATGTAAAGGAGCGCCAAAATGTCCGCCGATATGAAGGAAATAGCGAAGAATCTGTCGGCACTCACCGCAAGGGGAGATCTTCCCGAAGATGTCCGCGGAATGATTGCCAGTTCCGTCGAAGAAATTCGTTCGCCGATCGAATACGACCTGTGGATCTATCGCTGGGTAGTGTCCGTGCTCGGGATCCTCGCGATCATCACTGTCATCGGGGCCTCGTCATCGCGATCTACGTCCGGGATCCGAGTGTAACGCTGCCGGATTCCATCGTCGCGCTCGGGTCGGCGGCGGTCGGCGCGCTGGCCGGTCTGCTGGCGCCATCACCGAAGAAATAGCTGGAGTAAACGCACCCGTCAGGCACGACAAGGGAGGGAGTCATGCCGAAGAAAGAGGATATTCGCTGGTTCAAGGAAACATTCTGGAACGAACTCGAAGCCGCGCTCGACGGAACGGTCTTCGATCCCGATATGCTCGTCGCCCATCCGCGCGGTCAGGAAATGTTCGACATCGCCCGTGCCGCGCTGTTGGCGATGGCCGAGCACGTGCCTGGCTACGGCTTCGCCAAGAACCGGCCGGACAAGTTCTGCCACGGCTTCGGCGTGTTCCAGTACGATCTGCAGTTCTTCAAAAGCGATCCCGACTATTTTCTCGAACGGCGTTACGAGCGCTTTGAAGAAACGCTCGGGCGGGCGCTTCGCGAACTGACTTCAGCCCTGAAGAAACGCGATCTCGACCACAAGCCGTCGATTTCCGATTTCGAGTTCTGCACGGTCGCGATCACTTACAACACCGGCGGTTTCAAGCCGAACAAGGGGCTCAAGCAGGGCCATTTCGACGGTTCGAAATATTACGGCGAACATATCAACGACTATCTCGCGATCGCGCGCGGTATCCCCGCGCCGGGTGAGGTCGAGGCACAGCCGGCCGAACCACTCGTGCTGTCCGCCACCGGGCCGTTCTTCCGGGTCGAAACGCTGACGACCTCGCTGCGATTGCGCAGCGAGCCCGAGATCAGCAGCCCGCTGACCAGAAACGTTATCGCCGAAATGCCGGATGGCTGGCCCGTGCGCGCTTTCACCGGCGAAGCGGTCAACGGTTTCATCGAGATCGAGACCGTGATCGATGGAACCGTCTTCCGCGGCTTCAGCTCGCTCGACTATCTGGTGCCGGTCGATGCCGCGCCTGAAGTCGTCGTCTCGGCGTCGCTCGCCGCATCAAAGGAAAAGGCCATTCCAGCGGTCTGGATGCCGCGCAAACAGGGCACGATCACGAAACGCACGGAAAACGCCAACGCGCATTCTCTCAACGAGGCGAACATGCCGGGCCGTAGCTCCGGCACGCCCGACGAACTGCGCGCCGAACTGGCCACCATCATTACCTATCTCGATCCGGCAAAAGGCGCCCATAAACGCTACCGGCCGCATTCGGGACTTACCTTCTGCAACATCTACGCGCACGATTTCTGCGCGTTGGCCGGTGTCTATCTGCCGCGCGTGTGGTGGACCGACAAGGCGCTCTTGAAGATCGCCGCCGGCGACCAGCCGAAACCGCTCTATGGCGATACGATCCGCGAAATGCGGGCGAACGACCTGTTCCGGTGGCTCCGCGATTATGGCGGGCCTCATGGCTGGCTGCGGGCAACCTCGTCAACCGAGCTGCAGAACCGGGCAAATCTCGGCGCGGTCTGCCTGATCATCGCCCGGCGCAAACAGGAGGGCCGCTCCGGTCATGTCGCCATGGTGGTTCCCGAAACCGCGACTTGGACGGCAAAGCGAATGCCTGGTGGCGAGGTCTCGTCACCGCTGCAAAGCCAGGCGGGCTCGAAGAATTTCAACTATGGCACCGGCACGAGCGGCTGGTGGACGGCATCGCGGTTCGCCGAGTTCGCCATGTGGTATCACCCGTGAGGGGAGGTGGTCGTGGTGGGCCTGCGGGCCCGTCCGATCCACGTAGAAGCGCGGGTCACGGAAGAAAAGGCCGGGCCGAATCCAGAACAAGCAATCGTGTGGCCCGTTCCCGGTGAAGGAAGCTGGTCGATGTTGTTGTGTTTCCCCCCACCTTGAAATCCGCGCAAATCGGCGTATATTGCGCTTGAACTCAAATCTCAGTCTGCTCCTGACAAGGAGACGATGAGGGTGGGCCCGCCGGGACCCGCTCTTTTTTATTACCTGCGCGACCGTTTTGAGGGCGCGCGTCATATCGCGGTCATCGTTTTGGCCACGATGATCTGGAGCGCATTCCCGAAAAGTTGATAGACTTTTCGGAGAAGAATGCGCGGCAAAAGAAGAGATAGAGCATTTTCGGTGACTCAGCATTCACGGGAAATGCTCTAGGGGAATTTCTCCGCCCATGCGGGAAGTCCCCATGTGTTCAAAGGGCCACCGCGCAAGCATTGTGGGCCTTTACCAGGCGCGTTTTCTTGTCCAAAAAGTTGACAGACTTTTTGGACAAGAAAACGCGCAAACAAAGATTTGAAACGGCGCCGGTTTGTCGGGTGCCTGCGAGATAAGGACGATCCATTCCGTGTCACGGAACGAACCACGTCTGGTCACCGAATCCGGGCTCGAAGCGCGGGTCGCGGCAATTGCCGAACCCGTCATCGAGGATCTCGGCTACCGGCTGGTGCGCATCAAGGTCTCGGCGATGAACGGCTGCACCCTGCAGGTGATGGCCGAGCGCCCGGACGGCACCATGACGGTCGAGGATTGCGAGGCGATCAGCCGCGAGCTGTCGCCGGCGCTCGACGTCGACGACCCGATCAAGACTGCCTATCACCTCGAGATTTCCTCGCCCGGCATCGACCGGCTACTGGTCCGCGCGTCGGACTTCGAGCGCTGGTCCGGCCATCTGGCGAAGATCGAGATGGCGGTGATGCAGGACGGCCGCAAGCGCTTCCGCGGCACCCTGCTCGGCGTCGAGGACGGACGCTTCGGGCTGAAGCTACAGGACGTGCCGAAAGGCGAGCCGGACATCATCTGGCTGCCGCTCGACGAGCTGGACGACGCCCGCCTGGTGCTGACCGATTCGCTCATTCGCGCCGCGCTGAAGGCCGGCAAGGCCGCGCTCGCCGAAGAGAGCGGCGCCGAGGAACTGGAATCCGACGGCAAGTAGGCCGGCGATAGACAACGGAATTTCGCGCGTCCCTTGCGGGCGCGTCACGACAATCGACGGAAGCGGCCGCAAGAAATGGCCGGCATTCCGCAACCGGCCGGGCGCAAAGCCCGCCCGGCCTGGCCCCTGAGGGAGATGCGAAAATGGCCATCAGCGCAAATCGGCTCGAGCTGTTGCAGATCGCGGATGCGGTTGCCCGCGAAAAGGCGATCGACCGTTCCATCGTGATCGGCGCCATGGAGGATGCCATCCAGAAGGCGGCGCGCTCGCGCTTCGGTTCGGAAACCGAGGTCCGCGCCGAGATCAACACCCGCACCGGCGAGCTGCGTCTGCAGCGCCTGTTGCAGGCCGTCGAGACGGTCGAGAATACGGCCACCGAGATCGCGATCGAGGAAGCGGTGGCGCGCAACCCGGCCGCCCAGGTCGGCGACTTCATCGCCGAACCGCTGCCGCCGCTCGATTTCGGCCGCATTGCCGCGCAGTCGGCCAAGCAGGTCATCGTGCAGAAGGTCCGCGAGGCCGAGCGCGACCGCCAGTTCGACGAGTTCAAGGACCGCATCGGCGAGATCGTCAACGGCGTCGTCAAGCGCACCGAATACGGCAACGTCATCGTCGACCTCGGTCGTGGCGAGGCGATCATCCGCCGCGACGAGACGATCCCGCGCGAAGCCTTCCGCAACGGCGACCGCGTGCGCGCCTACGTTTACGACGTGCGCCGTGAGCAGCGCGGCCCGCAGGTCTTCCTGTCGCGCACCCATCCGCAGTTCATGGCCAAGCTGTTCGCCCAGGAAGTGCCGGAAATCTACGACAACATCATCGAGGTGAAGTCGGTCGCCCGCGATCCGGGCTCGCGCGCCAAGATCGCGGTGATCTCGCGCGATTCCTCGATCGACCCGGTCGGCGCCTGCGTCGGCATGCGCGGCAGCCGCGTCCAGGCCGTCGTCAACGAGCTGCAGGGCGAGAAGATCGACATCATTCCGTGGTCGGAAGATCCGGCGACCTTCATCGTCAACGCGCTGCAGCCGGCCGAGGTCGCCAAGGTCGTGCTCGACGAGGACGCCGAGCGCATCGAGGTGGTTGTGCCCGACGAGCAGCTGTCGCTGGCCATCGGCCGCCGCGGCCAGAATGTGCGCCTCGCTTCCCAGCTCACCGGCTGGGACATCGACATCCTGACCGAGCAGGAAGAATCCGAGCGCCGGCAGAAGGAATTCACCGAGCGCAGCAACCTGTTCATGGATGCCCTCAATGTCGACGAAGTCGTCGGCCAGCTTCTCGCTTCCGAAGGCTTCACCTCGGTCGAGGAAGTCGCCTATGTGGACCCGGAAGAAGTCGCCGTCATCGAAGGCTTCGACGAGGAAACGGCGGAAGAGATCCAGGAGCGCGCCCGCGAGCACCTCGAAGAGGTCGAACGCGCGCTCGATGAGGAGCGTAAGGCGCTCGGTGTCGAGGATGCGCTGCGCGAGATCCCGGGCCTGACCACCGCGATGATGGTCGCGCTCGGCAAGGACGAGATCAAGACCGTCGACGATCTCGCCGGCTGTGCCACCGACGATCTGGTCGGCTGGACCGAAAAGAAGGACGGCGACGTGATCCGTCATCCGGGCGCGCTGAGCGAGCTCGATCTGTCGCGCGCCGATGCCGAGGCGATCATCATGTCGGCGCGTCTTGCCGCCGGCTGGATCACCGAGGAAGACCTCGCCCCCGCGGAAGAGGTCGAGGCCGAGGAGGACGCGGCGGAGGAAGATGCCACCGCCAACGCCGTCATCCACACGGTTCTGCCGGATACCTCGGCCGGCGCCTGAAGGCGGCGGTTTGAAGAAATGCCGGCGCAGGTTTAAGACTGCGTCCGGCGGGAGTGGCCATGGCGCGCAAGACCGAGCCGAGTGAGCGAACCTGTATCGTCACCCGTGAGACGCTACCGGTGGACGACCTCATCAGGTTCGTCATCGCGCCCGACGAGACCGTCGTCGCCGATATCAGGCGGCGGCTGCCGGGGCGCGGTGTGTGGGTGACCGCAACGCGCGAGGCGGTCGAGACGGCTGAGCTGAAGCGCCTGTTTGCCCGTGGCTTCAAGGCCCAGGTGACGGTGGCGCCGGGACTGGCCGAAAGGGTCGAGGCCCTGCTTGAGCAGGATGCGCTCGCCGCCCTTTCGATGGCCCGCAAGGCTGGCCTCGTGCTGACCGGCTTCGGCAAGGTCGAAGCGGCGATCGGATCGGCTGCGATTGCCGGCGTCATTCATGCCTCGGACGGGTCCGAGGATGGCGTGAGAAAGCTGACGGCGGCGCTGATGCGCCGTTTCGGACAGCCGGACGCGGTTCCCGTGAGCCGCAATTACCGTTCCGAGCAATTGGATTTGGCAATTGGTCGGGCAAATGTGATACATGCTGCACTGCTCGCGGGCGGTGCGAGCGATGGATTTGTGACGCGTGACCGGTTTTTGAGGCGTTACCGGGCAGGCGTCGGCCGAAATGACGACAACGGGCGGGGCACGGCGGCTCCGCGGGAAATGAAAACAGTATGAACGACACGAACAACTCCGGCGACAAGACGATCAGCGTGGACCGCAAGAAGACGCTGAGCCTGAAGCGGACCGAACAGGGCACTGTTCGGCAGAGCTTCTCGCACGGCCGATCCAAGGCTGTGGTCGTGGAGAAGAAGAAGCGCCGCATCTCGCCCCCCGGCGAGCAGGCGGAAGTACGTCCGGCAGCGCCCGCACCGGCAAAGGCCGAGGCTCCCAAGCCGCGCGAACCGCAGCGTGAAAAGCCCGCCGCCAAGCCGCGCGCCGGCGTCGTGCTGCGCAGCCTGACCGACGAAGAGTCGCGCGCCCGCGCTGTCGCGCTCGCCGAGGCCCGCCAGCGCGAGGTCGAGGACGCCAAGCGCCGCGAGGAAGAAGAAAAGCGCCGCGCCGCCGAAGCCGCCGAGCGTGCCGCGCGCGAAGAAGAACGTCTGAAGGCCGAAGCCGAGGAAGCCGCCCGCCACGCCGCCGAAGAGGCCGAGCGCGCCGCCCGCGAAGAGGCCGAAGCCAAGGAAGCCGCCAAGACCGCGCCTGTTGCCGAACAGCCGCCTGTTGCCGGCGAGCCGGTACCGGCCAAGGGCGGCGATGTCCGCAAGCAGGTCAAGGACAAGGGCCGCGATGGCGATGCCACCTCGATTGGCGAGCTCAAGGAAGTCAAGCGCCCGCGCGCCGTACCCGAGCAGCCCAAGCCGGCCAAGCGTGGCGGCGACGATCGCCGGCGCACCAAGCTGACCATCACCACCGCGTTCGAGGAAGACAGCGAGCGCGGCCGCAGCCTTGCCGCCATGCGCCGCCGCCGCGAGCGCGAGAAGGCCCGCGCCCGCCAGAGCGGACCGCGCGAGAAGGTCATGCGCGAGGTGATCATCCCGGAAACCATCAGCATTCAGGAACTGGCGAACCGTATGGCGGAGCGCTCGGTTGACGTCATCAAGCTGCTGATGAAGCAGGGCCAGATGCTGAAGATCAACGACATCATCGATGCCGACACCGCGCAGCTCATCACCGAAGAGCTCGGCCACACGGTCAAGCGCGTCGCCGATTCGGACGTCGAGGAAGGCCTGTTCACCGACGACGACGCGCCCGAGACGAAGAAGGGCCGGCCGCCGGTCGTGACCATCATGGGTCACGTCGATCACGGCAAGACCTCGCTGCTCGATGCCATCCGCCACGCCAATGTGGTGTCCGGCGAAGCCGGCGGCATCACCCAGCATATCGGCGCCTATCAGGTCGAGCAGGGCGGTCAGAAGATCACCTTCATCGATACGCCGGGCCACGCCGCGTTCACCGCCATGCGCGCCCGCGGCGCCCAGGTGACCGACCTCGTCATTCTCGTGGTTGCCGCCGATGATGGCGTCATGCCGCAGACCATCGAGGCGATCCATCACGCCAAGGCCGCCGGTGTGCCGATGATCGTGGCGATCAACAAGATCGACAAACCGGCCGCCGATCCGAACCGCGTGCGCACCGAACTGCTGCAGCACGAGGTGGTCGTGGAATCGATGGGCGGCGATGTGCTCGACGTCGAGGTCTCGGCCAAGGCTCAGACCAATCTCGACGGCCTGCTCGAAGCGATCCTGCTGCAGTCGGAAGTGCTCGAACTGACCGCCAACCCGGAACGCGAGGCCGATGGCGTCGTGGTCGAGGCGCAGCTCGACAAGGGCCGTGGCCCGGTTGCGACCGTGCTGGTTCAGCGCGGCACGCTCCGCGTCGGCGACATCATCGTCATCGGTGCCGAATGGGGCCGCGTGCGCGCCCTCGTCAACGACCGCGGCGAGCAGCTCAAGGATGCCGGCCCGTCGATGCCGGTCGAGATCCTCGGCCTGCAGGGTACGCCGGAAGCCGGCGATCAGTTCGCCGTCGTCGAAAACGAGGCCCGCGCCCGCGAGATTTCCGACTACCGCCAGCGCAAGCGCCGCGAGCGCAGCCAGGCGCAGACCGCGCGCGGCTCGCTGCAGCATATGATGACGCAGCTTCAGACGTCCGGCCTGAAGGAATTCCCGCTCGTCATCAAGGGCGACGTGCAGGGTTCGATCGAAGCCATCATCGGCGCGCTCGAAAAGCTCGGCAACGACGAAGTCGCTGCCCGCGTGCTGCTCGGCACCGTCGGCGGCATCACCGAGTCCGACGTCACGCTGGCCTCGGCCTCGAACGCGGCCATCATCGGCTTCAACGTCCGCGCCAACAAGCAGGCGCGCGAGGCTGCCGAGCGCGATGGCGTCGAAATCCGCTACTACAACGTCATCTATGATCTCGTCGACGACGTGAAGGCGGCGATGTCCGGCATGCTGTCGCCGGAACTGCGCGAAACCATGCTCGGCAACGCCGAAATCCTCGAGGTGTTCAACATCTCCAAGATCGGCAAGGTCGCGGGTTGCCGCGTCACCGACGGCAGCGTGGAGCGTGGCGCCAATGTCCGCCTGATCCGCGACAACGTCGTGGTCCACGAAGGCAAGCTGTCGACGCTGAAGCGCTTCAAGGACGAGGTGAAGAGCGTCGTTTCCGGCCAGGAATGCGGTATGGCCTTCGAAAACTATCAGGACATGCGTGCCGGTGACGTGATCGAATGCTATCGCGTCGAGGAAATCGAGCGCACGCTGTAGGGCGCTTTCCCGAAAAGTTGACAGACTTTTCGGATAAGAAATCGCGTGAAAATAAACGCATGGAGCATTTTGGGTGACTCGATAATGCCAAAATGCTCCATGCATGTGCGCCGTAATACGAGTAGCGACGGAACGGGCGCAGGCGCGGGGCTTTCCCGCCGCGCCGCTGTTGCGCGGGCATTTTTGCCCCAGATTTGAAACGGAACGACCATGAAAAACCATCATGGGGCTCAGGCACCGAACGGTCCGAGCCAGCGTCAGCTTCGCGTCGGTGAACTGGTTCGCCACGCACTGGCCGAAATCCTCATGCGCGGCGAGATCATCGATCCCGTCATCGAGCGCCACGTGATCACCGTCACCGAAGTGCGCATGTCTCCCGACCTGAAGCACGCGAGCTGCTACGTCGAGCCGCTCGGCGGTACGGACGCGGAGGCGGTGGCGGCCGCGCTCAACAAGCACGCGCGCTTCCTGCGCGGTCTTGTCGGCAAGCGCATGACGCAGAAGTTCACGCCCGATCTGCGCTTCTTCCTCGACACCCGCTTCGACGATGACAGTCGCATCGACACGCTGCTGCATTCGCCAGACGTCGCCCGCGATCTCGATCGCGACGACTGACGCGCTTTCCCAAAAAGTTGACAGACTTTTTGGACAAGAAAACGCGCAAAAACAAAGGACTGATACGCGTTGCTGCTTCAAATAAGACGCAACCCGCTTTAGATCCCTTCGCCCACACCCTCGATTATTTCCCGGCTCCATGGCGCGTTCGAAGAAAAACCGTAACGACATTCACGGCTGGCTGATCCTCGACAAGCCGAAGGGCCTGTCGTCGACCGAGGCGCTCGGCCGGGTCAAGCGGCTGTACCGGCCGGCCAAGGCCGGCCACGCGGGCACCCTCGATCCGCTGGCGACCGGCCTGTTGCCGCTTGCCTTCGGCGAGGCGACCAAGACCGTGCCCTTCGTCATGGATGGCCACAAGGTCTACCGCTTCACCGTCGGATGGGGCATCGAGACCGCGACCGACGATCTCGAGGGCGAGGTCGTCGCGACGAGCGATGTGCGCCCGACGCCGGATGCGATCGGCGCCGTGCTCGGCGAGTTCACCGGAACCATCATGCAGGTGCCGCCGGCCTTTTCCGCCATCAAGGTCGATGGCGAGCGCGCCTATGATCTCGCTCGCGACGGCGAAGACTTCGAACTCGCCGCCCGCCCGATCGCCGTGCACCGCCTCACCCTCGTCCGCTGCCCGGACGACGATCACGCGATCTTTGAGGCCGAGTGCGGCAAGGGCACCTATGTGCGGGCGCTCGCCCGCGATATCGGCCGCCGGCTCGGCACCCGCGGCCATGTCACCGATCTGCGCCGCACCGCGGTCGGACCGTTCGGCGAAGACGATATGATTTCGCTGGAAAAGCTACAGGCTTTGAGCCATAGTGCCGCCGGCGAGCCAAGGCTCGCCTCCGTTCTCCGTCCGGTAGAGACCGCGCTGGCCGACATCCCGGCGCTGGCCGTAAACCGAGCGGATGCCGCCAGGCTCCGAAAGGGGCAGGGCGTTTTGGTGCTTGGACGGGATGCACCCGTGTTTCATGGGACAGTTTATGTCACCGAGGCCGGCCAGATAGTGGCTCTGGCCGACTATGAACGCGGTGAACTCCTTCCCAGGCGCGTGTTTAATCTGCCGACCGGTCAAAATCATGAACTGGCCGACGGCGCAGAAAAAGAAGAGGATTGACGATGTCGATTACTGCCGAGCGCAAGCAGGCGCTTGTTTCCGAATACGCCACCAAGGAAGGCGATACCGGTTCCCCCGAGGTTCAGGTCGCGATCCTTTCGGAGCGTATCACCAACCTGACCGAGCACTTCAAGACCCACACCAAGGACAACCACTCCCGGCGTGGTTTGCTCAAGCTCGTCAGCCAGCGCCGCCGGCTGCTCGACTACCTCAAGGCCACCGACAACACGCGCTATCAGGACCTGATCAAGCGCCTTGGCCTGCGCCGCTAATTTTACCGCGGCTTGAAGACAGCGCGCACCGGGACCATTTCCGTTGCGCCACATGCGGTTCCAGCGGGGCGCGGTTCCCCGCCGGACACCGCAAGTAAGAAGGGGTGGTTCGGTGCCGCGCACCGTCAGTGCCGCCGCTGCGTGAACGACCGCATGGGGAGCCATGAGGCAGGATCGCCGGACATGTCTTGCAGCGCATCTGGCGCGGTTTGAGACAGTCTCGCCGTCTTGCCCGTGGTTCGTCGAATGATCCCGGTGTCCGGCCCCGTCGCAAGGCGGTGGGGCGTTGCGGGCACCGAACCTGATTCCGGATGGCAAGTTTGCCGGCGAAACGCCCAAAGGGGGCAGCGCGGCGATCCGTCCGGGACGAACGTCACGAAAGGACGAATATGTTTACGATCCACCGCGAAGAAATCGAATGGGGCGGCCGCCCGCTCGTCATGGAAACGGGCCGCGTCGCGCGCCAGGCCGATGGTGCCGTCATGGTCACCTACGGCGAGACCACGGTGCTGGCCACCGTCGTCTCCGAGAAGGAGCCGCGCTCCGGCATCGATTTCTTTCCGCTGACTGTCCACTACCAGGAAAAGACCTACGCCGCGGGCAAGATCCCCGGCGGTTTCTTCAAGCGTGAGGGACGTCCGACCGAGAAGGAAACCCTGGTTTCCCGTCTCATCGACCGCCCGATCCGCCCGCTCTTCGCCGACGGCTACAAGTGCGAGACCCAGGTCATCACCACCGTGCTCAGCCACGACATGGAGAACGACCCGGATATCGTCGCCATGGTTGCCGCGTCTGCCGCGCTGACCATCTCCGGCGTCCCGTTCATGGGTCCGGTCGGTGCCGCCCGCGTTGGCCGCATCAACGACGAGTTCGTGCTCAACCCGCAGCTCGACGAGAATTCCGAAACCACCCTCGACCTCATCGTCGCGGGCACCGGCGATGCCGTGCTGATGGTTGAATCGGAAGCCCAGGAGCTGGCCGAAGACATCATGCTCTCGGCCGTCATGTTCGGTCACACGCATTTCCAGCCGGTCATCGACGCCATCATCAAGCTGGCCGAGAAGGCCGCCCGGGAGCCGCGTGAGCTGGTTGTCGTCGACAACAGCGCCCTGTTCGCCAAGGTCAAGGAAGTCGGCGGTGAGGATCTGACCGCTGCCTACCTGATCGCCGACAAGGTCGAGCGCCACACCAAGGTCAGCGCTGCCAAGGCCAAGGTCATGGAAGCGATGATGCCGGAAGGCGGCGAGAACAACCCGCCCAAGGAACTGGTCGGCGAGATGTTCAAGAAGCTCGAGAAGGAGATCGTCCGCGGTCTCATTCTCGACAACGGCGACCGCATCGACGGCCGCGATCTCAAGACCGTGCGCCCGATCGTTTCCGAAGTCGGCATTCTGCCGCGCACCCACGGTTCGGCCCTGTTCACCCGCGGCGAAACCCAGGCGCTGGTCGTTGCCACGCTCGGCACCGGCGAGGACGAGCAGTTCATCGATGCGCTGGAAGGCACCTACAAGGAAAACTTCCTGCTGCACTACAACTTCCCGCCGTTCTCGGTCGGTGAGACCGGCCGCATTGGTTCGCCCGGCCGCCGCGAAGTCGGCCATGGCAAGCTCGCCTGGCGCGCCGTCCGTCCGATCCTGCCGCAGAAGCACGAGTTCCCGTACACGATCCGTCTCGTTTCCGAGATCACCGAGTCGAACGGCTCCTCGTCGATGGCGACCGTTTGCGGTTCCTCGCTGGCGCTGATGGATGCCGGCGTGCCGCTCAAGGCGCCGGTTGCCGGTATCGCCATGGGCCTGATCAAGGAAGGCGACCGCTTCGCGGTTCTCTCCGACATTCTCGGTGACGAAGATCACCTCGGCGATATGGACTTCAAGGTGGCCGGTACCGCCGAAGGCGTCACCTCGCTGCAGATGGACATCAAGATCAACGGCATCACCGAAGACATCATGAAGATCGCCCTCGACCAGGCCAAGGGCGGCCGCATGCACATCCTCGGCGAGATGGCCAAGGCCCTTGACCATGCCCGTCCGGAACTCGGCGAGCATGCCCCGCGCATCGAAGTGCTGAAGATCCCGGTCGACAAGATCCGCGACGTTATCGGCACCGGCGGCAAGGTGATCCGCGAGATCGTCGAAAAGACCGGCGCCAAGATCAACGTCGAGGACGACGGCACCGTCAAGATCGCTTCCTCCGACGGCAAGGCGATCACCGCCGCGCTGAACTGGATCAAGTCGATCACCGATGAGCCGGAAGTCGGCCACGTCTATCAGGGCACCGTTGTGAAGACCGTCGATTTCGGCGCCTTCGTCAACTTCTTCGGCGCCCGCGACGGCCTCGTCCACATCTCCCAGCTCGCCCCGCAGCGCGTCGGCAAGACCACCGACATCGTCAAGGAAGGCGACAAGGTCTGGGTCAAGCTGCTCGGCTTCGACGATCGCGGCAAGGTTCGCCTGTCGATGAAGGTCGTCGATCAGGAAAGCGGCGAAGAGATTCAGGACGGCGGCGACGAGTAATCGCGCCCCGCCGGAAACCCGGTTTCAAAAACAAAGGCCGGAGCAGCGATGCTCCGGCCTTTTTGTTTTTGTCGCTTTGCGGCGAACGCTGGTCCGCAGGCGGAAATGCTCTATCCATGTATTTTCACGCGTATTCTTGTCCGAAAACCGGTTCCCACTTTTCGGGAATACGCTCTAATCCCGTTCCATCCGCCGGGCAGGCGCCATCGGATAGACGCCGAGGATCTTCATGTGGCTGCAGAAGAACTGCAGTTCCTCGAGCGCCAGCGCCACGCTGCGGTCGTCCGGGTGGCCCTCGATATCGGCGAAGAACTGTGTCGCGGTGAACGAGCCGTTGATCATGTAGCTTTCCAGCTTGACCATGTTGACGCCGTTGGTGGCGAAACCGCCCATCGCCTTGTAGAGCGCGGCCGGCACGTTGCGCACGCGGAACACGAACGAGGTGATCGACTGGCCGGCGAGCCGGTCGGCCTCGATCTTCTGGCGCGACAGGACGAGGAAGCGGGTCGTGTTGTGTTCCGCGTCCTCGATGTCCTGGGCAAGAATCTCAAGCCCGTAGGTCTCCGCGGCAAGCGTCGAGGCGACCGCGGCATGGCTCGGATCGCAGAGCTCGGCGACATGGGCGGCGGAGCCGGCGGTATCGGCTTCGGCCGCGGTCTTCAGCCCGTGCTTGGCGACGAATTTGCGGATCTGGCCCAGCGCCACCGTATGGCTGTGGACGGCAGCGAGCCCTTCGAGCGTCGCGCCTGCCGGCGCCATCAGCTGCAGGCGGATGCGCAGGAAATGTTCGCCGATGATGTAGAGCCCGGACTCCGGCATCAGATGGTGGACGTCGGCCACCCGGCCATAGAGCGAATTCTCGACCGGGATCATGGCGAGGTGCGCGGCACCGCTCTTGACCGCCTGAAACGCGTCTTCAAACGTCGAACACGGCATCGGCTCCATGTCGGGAAACACTTCCTGACAGGCCTGATGGGAAAACGCGCCAAGCTCGCCCTGAAAAGCGATGCGGTTATTGTGTTCGGCGATCTGCGTGTTCACGGCGGTCGCACCTCCTTATTAACAGCACAACGCGCGGCTTGGCTGCCGCGCGGCCCGGCACTCATACTCCTTTGCCGCTGTCGGGACAAAGGTTTTCCGCCGAAATGGAACCGATTGGCGAAACGACGGTTAGCCGCGCGCCATCTTCCGGCGGGCCTTTTCCAGATCGGCCGGCGTGTCGACCCCGAGCGGGATGATATCGACAATGGCCGCATCGATCCGCATGCCGGCTTCGAGCGCCCGGAGCTGTTCGAGCTTTTCGCGTTTTTCGAGCGTGCTCGGCGGCAGCGAGACAAAGCGCTTCAGCGCCTCGCGGCGATAGGCATAGAGGCCGATATGATGATAGAGCGGCCCCTCGCCGTAGGGCGCGGTGGCGCGGGTGAAATACAGCGCGCGCAAATGGTTCGGTCCGACCGGCGTGCCGATCACCTTAACCACATGCGGATCCGTCACCTCTTCCTCGTCGGTGATGAGCGCGGCGAGCGTCGAGATATCGACCGCCGGATCCTCCAGCGGCGCGAAGCAGGCGCGGATCTCGTCCGGGTCGATGGTCGGCAGATCGCCCTGCACATTGACCACCATGTCGTAGCGGCCCTCGGGGTCGAAATGTTCCACGGCCTCGAAGATGCGGTCGGAGCCGGACTCGTGATCGTCGCGGGTCAGGATCGCCTTGCCGCCGGCGGCCTCGACCACATCGACGATGCGCTGATCATCACAGGCCACCAGCACCGGACCGATTTGCGCCTCGCTGGCGCGCCGCCAGACATGAACGATCATCGGCTCGCCGGCGATATCGGCAAGCGGTTTGCCCGGCAGCCGCGTCGACGACATGCGCGCGGGAACGAGGACCAGGGCGTGGCCGGTCATGGCAAGATCCTTTTGATGAAAGCCGGGGTTGAGCCCCGACGAGACAGCGAAAAACCGGGACGAAACGACCCATGACGCCGTTTACACTATGGACATGGCTCCGGCAAACCCTGTAGTTTCGGCCCGGTTTTGACCGGATATGCCGCCTTGGGGGGAGCATGTCCCCGGGTCACAAGGGCGGACTGGAGCCAGAAGAATGGACTTTTTCGAAATCAACAAATTCGCCGGCGCGATCCTCGGCACCGTGCTTGGCGTTCTCGGCCTCGGCTATGTCGCCGATTTCATCTTCCATCACGAGATGCCGGAAAAGCCGGGCTTCGTGATCGAGGTGGCCGGTGAAGAGACGGCCGCAGCCGAAGAAGAGAAGCCGGCCGAAGAAGCCGTGCCGTTTGCCACTCTGCTCGCCAACGCCGATCTTGCGGCCGGCGAGAAGCAGATGAGCAAGTGCAAGGCCTGTCACACCTGGGAAAAGGGCGGTCCGAACCGCGTCGGCCCGAATCTGTACGAGATCGTCGGCCGTACGCCGGGCACCCACGCAGATTTCTCCTATTCGGCGGCGATGGCTGAATTCGGCCAGAGCGCGACTTGGGATTACGAGACGCTGAACACGTACCTGACGAATCCGAAGGAAGCCGTGCCGGGCAACAAGATGTCCTTCGCCGGCTTCAAGAAGGACACCGACCGGGCCAACGTGATCGGCTTCCTGCGCACCATGGCCGACTCGCCGGCGCCGCTGCCGAGCGCCGAGGCCCCGGCTGAAGCTGCTCCTGCTGCTGAAGCCCCGGCAGAAGCTGCACCGGCTGAGGCTGCACCTGCCGCGGAAGCCCCGGCAGAAGCACCCGCGGAAGCCGCTCCGGCCGAGACGACCGCACCGGCAACCGATCTGCCGAGCGAGCCGCCGGCAGCGGTCACCGCGCCGGCTCAATAGGCTGCGAAGCAAACCGCGCACGCAGCCTCTGCGATCGCGCGACGAATTGGCCGGGCCCAAAAGCCCGGCCTTTTTTGTGCCCGGCCTTTTTCGTGGTCGGTGGCTTGAAATGCGCAGCTGTCCACCGAGATTAAATTTTCGTCAGATTTCGCCGAAACGGTGTTGCTCGCCGCAATCGCTGCCTAGAATGGTGGAAGTGACCATGGTGTACCAACGAGGTGTCATGAGACTGTCCCTGCTGTCGGCCATTTTTCTCGCCCTGCTCGCCCTGCCGTCTGCTGCCGCCGAACCGCAATGGCGGCACGCCACCTCGCTGGTCGGCGAACCGGCTCTCGCAGCGGACTTCCCACATTTCCGCTATGTCAATCCGCAGGCGCCGAAGGGTGGCGAGGTTCGCCTGTCGACCACCGGCGCCTTCGACAGCTTCAATCCGATCCTGCCCAAGGGCGACAGCGCGCCGGGTCTCGGTCACGTCTTCGAGACGCTGATGAAGCGGGCCTATGACGAAGCCGACATCTCCGCCATGTACGGCCTCATCGCCGAGGCGATCCAGTATCCGGACGATTTCTCCTGGGCGAAGTTCCGGCTGCGGGCCGAGGCGAAATGGCACGACGGCACGCCGATCACGCCGCAAGATGTGGTCTGGAGCTTCGAAAAGCAGGTCGAGCTCAACCCCAATATCCGCTTCTATTACAGCCACGTCGCCAAGGCCGAAGTGACGGGTGAGCGCGAAGTTACCTTCACTTTCGACCAGGCCGGCAACCGCGAGCTGCCGCATATCGTCGGCGAACTGACCGTACTGCCGCAGCATTGGTGGGAAGGCGCCGACAAGGACGGCAAGCAGCGCTCGATCGAAAAGACGATTCTGGAGCCGCCGCTCGGTTCGGGCCCCTACAGGGTCGGCAGTTTCGACGCCGGCCGCACGGTGACCTTCGAGCGGGTCGAGGATTACTGGGCGAAGGATCTGCCGGTCGCGCTCGGGCAGGACAATTTCGACAAGATGCGCTACGAGGTCTTCCGCGATTCCAACGTGCTGCTCGAGGCTTTCAAGGGCGATCAGTTCGACTGGCGCGACGAGAACTCGGCGAAATCCTGGGCAACCGGCTACGACTTCCCCGCCGTGCGCGATGGCCGCGTCGTGCTCGAGACCTTCGACGACAAGGCGCGCGGCATCATGCAGGCTTTCGTCGTCAACCTGCGGCGGCAGAAATTCGCCGATCCCCGCGTTCGCCGCGCCCTGAACCTCGCCTTCGATTTCGAGTCGATCAACCGCACGATCTTCTACAGCCAGTACAAGCGCGTCGATTCCTTCTTCGCCGGCACCGACCTTGCCGCCACCGGCGTGCCGGAGGGCCGCGAGCTTGAGATCCTCGAAGAGGTGCGTGGCAAGGTGCCCGACGAGGTCTTCACCACGCCCTACACCAACCCGGTCGGCGGCGACACCGGCGCTCTGCGCAACAATCTGCGTGAGGCGCTCGGCCTGTTGCGCGATGCCGGCTGGAAACTCGATGGCCGCAACCTGGTCAATGCCAAGACCGGCGAACCCTTCACTATCGAATACCTCTCGGTCGACCCCAATTTCGAGCGCGTCGTGCTGCCCTATGCGCAGAACCTGAAGAAGATCGGCATCGAATTGTCGATCCGTGTCGTCGACACCTCGCAATATCTCAACCGGCTGCGCAGCTTCGACTACGACATGATCACCTTCTCCTGGGGCGAATCCCTGTCGCCGGGCAACGAGCAGCGCAGCTTCTGGGGGTCCAAGGCCGCCGACAACTCCGCCTCGCGCAATTTCGCCGGCATCAAGGATCCTGCCGTCGATGCGCTGATCGAGAAGATCATCTTTGCGAACGGTCGTGAGGATCTCGTCGCCGCCGTCAAGGCGCTCGACCGGGTGTTGTTGTGGAACAATTTCGTCATCCCGCAATGGTATCTGAACATCGACCGCACGGCCCGCTGGGACCGCTTCTCCCGGCCCGATGTGACACTCGAATTCTCCCATGCCTTCCCCGACATATGGTGGTGGGACGCGGAGAAGGCGGCCAGGACGGAAGCCGCAAAATGAGCGGAGCGGATGCGGCGAACACGCCGTGGATGCCGAACAGGCGTCAGGTGCTCGAACTGACAGCGGCGTCGGCTGCCGCAGCCCTCGTGCCCTGGCGCGCGCCGGCGGCACGAGCGTCTGAAGGCGGTGCGCGCCACGGCCTTTCGGTGTTCGGCGATCTCGCCTATCCGCCCGACTTCGCCCATTTCGCCTATGTGAACCCCGAGGCCCCGAAGGGCGGCAGGCTCGTTTGGACCGCGCCGAGCTGGGCCTATAATCAGAACGCGCTCACCTTCAACACGCTGAACGGCTTCGTGCTGAAGGGCGATGCCCCGCCGCGCCTCGAGCTGTTGTTCGACAGCCTGATGGTGCGCGCCCTCGACGAGCCCGACGCGATCTACGGCCTGCTTGCTCATTCAGTGACGGCCTCTGACGACGGTAGCCGCTACACCTTTCATCTGCGCGAGGAAGCCCGCTTTCATGACGGCACGCCGGTGACGGCCGACGATGTCGCCTTCTCGCTGAAGCTGTTGAAGGAAAAGGGCCATCCGAACATCGCCCAGACGATCCTCGCGCTCGAAAACGCCGAGGCCGACGGGCCGCACGATGTCACGCTGACCTTCGCCGAGAGCCGCAGCCGCGACCTGCCGCTCGTCGTCGCGCAACTGCCGGTGTTCTCGAAGGCCTACTACGAGGCCAACGATTTTTCCGCCTCGACGCTTGAACGCCCGCTCGGCTCGGGCCCCTACCGCATCGGCCGTTTCGATGTCGGCGATTTCGTCGAATACGCCCGCGATCCCGACTATTGGGGCAAGGATCTGCCGACCATCGTCGGCCACCATAATTTCGATGTCATCCGCATCGATTTCTATCGCGACAGCGATGTCGCCTTCGAGGGCTTCAAGAAGGGCCGGCTCGATTTCCGCGAGGAATTCTCGTCGAAGAAATGGGCGACCGGCTACGATTTTCCCGCCGTCGCCGACAAGCGCATCATTCGCGAGACCTTCCCCGACGACCGCCCCTCCGGCGCGCAGGGCTTTTTCCTCAACACGCGGCGCCCGCATCTCGCCGATCCGCGTGTGCGCGAGGCGTTGATCTACGCCTTCGACTTCGAGTGGTCGAACACCAATTTGTTCTATGGCCTCTACACCCGCACTCACTCCTTCTTCCAGAACTCCGACATGATGGCGAGCGACCTGCCGGGCGCCGGCGAGCTGGCGCTGCTCGAACGCTTCGAGGGGAAAGTGCCCGACGAGGTGTTCCGCGAACCGTTTTCGCCGCCGACGTCGGACGGCAGCGGCCGCGACCGGGCGATACTGCGCCACGCCGCCGGGCTGCTGCGCGAGGCTGGCTACAGCCTTGAGGGCGGGGTCATGCGGCGCTCCGATGGCACCCCGCTCACCATCGAGTTCCTCGAGGATTCGCCGCTCTTTGAGCGCATCGTGCTGCCCTATATCGGCAATCTGAAGCGGCTCGGCATCGAGGCGAGCTTCCGTCTGGTCGATCCCGCGCAGTACCAGCTTCGGCTGAAGGACTACGATTTCGACGTCACCACGCGGCGCTACACCATGAACGCGACGCCGGGCGAGGGCATTCGCCGCTTCTGGGGCTCGGCGGCCGCCGATGCGCCGGGTTCCGACAATCTCTCGGGCATCGCCGACCCGGTCGTCGACGCGCTCATCGACATCATCGTCAACGCGCCGACCCGCGAGGAACTCACCACGGCTGCGCGCGCGCTCGACCGGGTGCTGCGCGCCGGCCGCTACTGGGTTCCGCAATGGTACAAGCCGGTGCACACGGTGGCGCTGTGGGATCGTTTCGGCTGGCCGGACAAAAAGCCGCGCTACGACTTCCCGGTCGAGACCACCTGGTGGTACGACAAACAAAAGGCCGAGCGCCTCGATTCGGACGCATAGTCCGGCCAGAGAAAAGCGGGCGGGATCGACGGAAAGGAACGGGCAGGACACATGGGCGCCTATATTCTTCGACGCCTCCTTTTGATGATCCCGACCATCATCGGCATCATGGCCGTCAGTTTCCTCGTCGTGCAATTCGCGCCGGGCGGTCCGGTCGAGCGGGTGATCGCCCAGCTTTCCGGCACCGACGTATCGGCCACGGCCCGTTTCGGCGGTGGCGCGGGCGGCGATTTCGCCGGCGGCCAGCAGGGCGCACAGACGCCGGGCGGCGAGGGCGCGAGCTCGAAATACCGTGGCGCCCAGGGCCTCGATCCCGAATTCATCGCCGAGCTCGAAAAGCAGTTCGGCTTCGACAAGCCGGCGTATGAGCGGTTCGGGCTGATGCTGTGGAACTACATCCGCTTCGATTTCGGCGAGAGCTATTTCCGCGATATTTCGGTCATCGATCTGATCGTCGAGAAGATGCCGGTCTCGGTCTCGCTCGGGCTGTGGATGACGCTTCTGTCCTACGCGATATCGATCCCGCTCGGCATCGCCAAGGCGGTGCGCGATGGCACCCGTTTCGATATCTGGACGAGCGCGGTGGTGATCGTCGGCTACGCGATCCCCGGCTTCCTCTTCGCCGTTCTGTTGATCGTGCTGTTCGCCGGCGGGTCCTTCCTCGACTGGTTCCCCTTGCGCGGCCTGACCTCGGAAAACTGGGAGCAGCTTTCCTGGCCGGCCCGCATCATCGACTATTTCTGGCATCTGGTACTGCCACTGACGGCAATGGCGCTGTCGGCCTTTGCCACGACGACGCTTCTGACCAAGAACTCGTTCCTCGACGAGATCCGCAAGCAATACGTCGTGACGGCCCGCGCCAAGGGCCTGACCGAGCGCCAGGTGCTCTACGGCCACGTCTTCCGCAACGCCATGCTGATCGTCATCGCCGGCTTCCCCGGCGCCTTCATCAGCGCGTTCTTCACCGGCTCACTGCTGATCGAGCAGATCTTCTCGCTCGACGGGCTTGGCCTGTTGTCGTTCGAGTCGGTCATCAACCGCGACTACCCGGTCGTCTTCGCCACCCTCTACATCTTCTCGCTGATGGGGCTGGTGGTGAACCTCGTCACCGATCTGATCTACACCCAGATCGATCCGCGCATCGACTTCGAGAGCCGGGAGGTCTGAGATGGACACGACGACCGATCCCGCCGTTTCAGCCGCCGAGGCACCGGTGAGCAAACCCTCGCGCTTCACCCTGTCGCCGCTCAACCAGCGCCGCTGGCAGAACTTCCGTGCCAACAGGCGCGGCTTCTGGGCGCTGTGGCTGTTCCTCGTCCTGTTCGTGCTGTCGCTGTTTGCCGAGTTCATCGCCAACGACCGCCCGCTCATCGTCTCCTACAAGGGCGAGCTTCTGGCGCCGGTCTTCGTCGACTATCCGGAAGAGAAATTCGGCGGCTTCTACGCCGTCACCGACTACCGCGATCCGTATATCCAAAAGGAGATCGAGGATAATGGCTGGATGGTCTGGCCACCGATCCGCTACTCCTACCAGACGGTCAACACCGAGATCCCGACGCCGGCCCCCTCCGCGCCCGCCTTCGCGCTGGAGCGCGACACGCTGTGCCAGAAATACAAGGACGGCACCGGCGACCCGAACTGCACCACCGGCAATTTCAACTGGCTCGGCACCGACGATCAGGGTCGCGACGTCGTTGCCCGGCTAATCTACGGCTTCCGCATCTCCGTGCTGTTCGGCCTCATCCTGACCGTCATCTCCTCCGTTGTCGGCGTCTCGGCCGGCGCCGTGCAGGGCTATTTCGGCGGCTGGGTCGACCTTCTGTTCCAGCGCTTCATCGAGATATGGACATCGATCCCGGCGCTCTACCTGCTACTCATCATTTCCAGCGTGCTGGTGCCGAACTTCTGGATTCTGCTCGGCATCCTGCTGTTGTTTTCGTGGGTCGCGCTCGTCGGTGTCGTGCGCGCGGAATTCCTGCGCGGCCGCAATTTCGAATACATCAACGCGGCGCGCGCGCTCGGCGTCTCCAACCGCACCATCATGTGGCGGCATCTGTTGCCGAACGCCATGGTCGCGACGCTGACCTTCATGCCGTTCATCCTCAACGGCTCGATCACCACGCTGACCTCGCTCGACTTCCTCGGCTTCGGCCTGCCGCCCGGCTCGGCCTCGCTCGGCGAGCTGCTGCAGCAGGGCAAACGCAACATCGAAGCACCGTGGCTCGGCCTTGCCGGCTTCTTCGTCATTTCCATCATGCTCTCGCTGCTGATCTTCATCGGCGAGGCGGTGCGCGACGCCTTCGATCCGCGCAAGACGTTCAAGTGAGGGAGGGCGAGATGACAAAGCCGACACCGTCCAAGACCCCGCTTCTCTCCGTCCGCGACCTCTCGGTGCATTTCCGCCAGGGCGGCAACGTCACCGAAGCCGTGCGCCACGTCTCCTTCGATATCGCGCCGGGCGAGGTCGTCGCGCTGGTCGGCGAATCCGGGTCCGGAAAATCCGTGACCGCGCTGTCGACCCTGAAGCTGCTGCCCTATCCAGCCGCCTTCCACCCGAACGGCCAGGTGCTGTTCAACGGCGAGGACCTGCTCGATTCCGATGAGCGGGATCTGCGCCGGGTGCGCGGCAACGACATTTCGATGATCTTCCAGGAGCCGATGTCGTCGCTCAATCCGCTGCACACGGTCGAACGGCAGATCGGTGAGAACCTGTCGATCCACAAGGGATTGAGCGGCCAGGCGGCGCGCGACCGCGTGCTCGAACTGCTCGATCAGGTGCACATCCGCGAGCCGGAAAAGCGGCTTGCCAGCTACCCGCATCAGCTCTCCGGCGGTCAGCGCCAGCGCGTCATGATCGCAATGGCGCTCGCCAACGAGCCCGACCTTTTGATCGCCGACGAACCGACGACCGCGCTCGACGTGACGGTGCAGGCGCAGATCCTTGCGCTGCTGAGGGAGCTGCAGCAAAGCCGCAACATGGCAATGCTGTTCATCACCCATGATCTCGGCATCGTCAGGAAGATCGCCGACCGCGTCTGCGTCATGACCAAGGGCGAGATCGTCGAGGAAGGGCCGGTGAAGCAGCTCTTCGACGCGCCGCAGCACCCCTATACCAGGCACCTGCTCGCCGCCGAGCCGAAGGGCGACCCGCCGGCGACCGACACCTCCGCCCCGGTCGTCGTCGAGGCCGACAAGCTGAAGGTCTGGTTCCCGATCAAGCGTGGCTTCCTGCGTCGCACCGTCGGTCACATCAAGGCCGTCGACGGCGTCGACGTGACGGTGCGCGAGGGTCAGACGCTCGGCGTCGTCGGCGAGTCCGGTTCCGGCAAGACGACGCTCGGTCTCGCATTGCTGCGGCTGATCTCCTCGAAAGGCCGCATCGCCTATCTCGGCCGCGATATCCAGGGCGCCAACTGGAAAACGATGCGGCCGCTGCGCCGCGACCTGCAGGTCGTCTTCCAGGATCCCTACGGCTCACTCAGCCCGCGCATGTCGATCGGCTCGATCGTCGCTGAGGGGCTGCAGGTGCATGCCCCCGACCTGTCGGCCGAAGAGCGCGACCGCCGCGTCGTCAAGGCGCTTCAGGAGGTCGGTCTCGACCCGGAAGCCCGTCATCGCTATCCGCACGAATTCTCCGGCGGTCAGCGCCAGCGTATCTCGATTGCCCGCGCCATGGTGCTGGAGCCGAAGTTCGTCATGCTCGACGAACCGACCTCGGCCCTCGACATGAGCGTGCAGGCGCAGGTCGTGGACCTGCTGCGCGATTTGCAGAAGCGCCACAACCTCGCCTATCTGTTCATTTCTCATGATCTGAAGGTGGTGCGCGCGTTGGCCAACGAGGTCATCGTCATGCGTGCCGGCGAAGTGGTGGAATCGGGCCCGGCCGAAGCAATCTTCGATCATCCGCAGACCGACTACACCAAGGCGCTGATGGCCGCTGCCTTCCGCCTTGAGGCCGTCGACAGCCCGGCTGTCGCGGACTAGAAATACCGCTGCGACGGTTGCACCGTCGCGGCGACCTGTCTCTTTCATGTCTGGAGAGTGCCATGCTGCCGCAAACGCTTCTTGAAATGGCTGGAGTGACGCCGAAGCCGTCGGCGCTATCCGAGTCGGCGATCCTCGTTGTCGACGCGCAGGAAGAGTACCGCTCCGGCAAGTTGCCGCTTGAAGGGATCGACGCGGCGGTCGAGGCAATCGGCGATCTTCTGACCCGTGCGCGCGGTCTGGGTGTGCCGGTTCATCACATCGTGCACGAAGGCCGCCCGGGCGGCCTGTTTGATCCCGCTTCGCCGGAGGGTGCGCCGATCGCCGATATCGGCCCGCGCATCGGCGAATCCGTCACCCGCAAGACGCTGCCGAACAGCTTTGCCGGCACGAACCTTGCCGACATCCTCGCCGAACACGGCCGCAAGAAGCTGATCATCGTTGGCTTTATGAACCATATGTGCGTCGATGCGACGACGCGGGCCGCGAGCGAGCAGGGCTTTATGGTCACCATTCCCGCCGACTGCACGGCGACGCGCGATCTCGCCTCGCCGGTGTCGGGCGACGTGCTGACCGCGAAAATCGTCAAGGAAGCAAGCCTCGCGGGGCTCGCCGACCGCTTCGCCACCGTGGTGCCGACGATCGCCGATATTCCCGACAAGGCCGAATAGGGCAGTAGAAAGCTCGGGCGCGTGTTCGCGCCCGGGACCGCGTCAGTCCTTTTCGCTGGCTTCAGCGGCATCCCCGCTGTCCGTGCCACCGACCGTGCGCAGCCGGCGGCGGCTTTCCACCGAACGCGCGTCGCGGCGGCGGAAGATGCGCAGCTTCTTGATCCGCCGCGGATCGGCGTCGAGCACTTCGAACTCGAAGCCCGGCAGCTCGTCGGAGGCGATCAGCTCGCCGCGTACCGGGATCCGCCCGATCAGGGTGAACAACAGTCCGCCAAGCGTGTCGACTTCCTCGCCGAGCTCGCCGATATCGAATTCAGGACCGAGCACGGGCTGGGCGTCCTCGAGCGCGACGCGCGCATCCGCCGTCCACACGCCGTCCGCGGTCAGCGAGACCACCGGCTCGTCGTCTTCATCGTGTTCGTCTTCGATGTCGCCGACGACCGTTTCCACCAGGTCTTCCAGCGAAGCCAGACCGTCGGTGCCGCCATATTCGTCGATCACCAGCGCCATCTGAATGCGCGTCGCCTGCATCTTGGCCATCAGGTCCGGCGCCGGCATCGACGGTGGCACGAACAGGACCGGCCGGATCAGGCGCGTTTCGGCAAGCGGCTGGGAGAGGTCGACGGCGCACAGATCGAATGGCGCCTGCGGGGCCGTCCCGGATTCGCCCTTGTCGCGGCCCGGCGCGGCTTCGTCATCGGCCAGCGGCTGCGGCGTCTCGATCATCCGTTCAGTGATCAGCGCCATCAGATCCTTGATGTGAACCATGCCGCGCGGATCGTCGAGCGTCTCGCGGTAGACCGGCATGCGGGAGTGACCGGACTCGCGGAACATCACGATGATGTCGGCCAGCGCGGTCTGCTCCTCGACCGCGTCGATGTCGGCGCGCGGCACCATCACGTCGTCGATGCGCACTTCCCGCAGCCGCAGGATGTTGCGCAGCAAGAGCCGCTCTTCCGGTGTGAACTGGTGGTGTTCCTGTTCGTCGCGCGCCAGCGCGTCCTCGATGCTCTCGCGCAGCGTTTCGCTGCCTCCGAAGCCGAGCAGACCCTTGATACGGTCGAACCAGCCGTCGTCGCCACTGGATGTGGTGGGTGTCTCCTCCTCGCGCTGCGGCTCGGCCACGGCGGCGGGGGGAGAGGGACTAGGGGACGGTTCCGGTTCAGCGGACGTCCCGCTCTGGGATTCAGCGGTGCTCATGGCTCCTGAACGCATGGGTCGATTCAAAACTAAAGTCCGATCAAATCACGGGATCGCGGAAAATGCGATCCGTTGTTGCAACTATTCGCGGCATTGCCGCCAGATTCATTCCCGAACCGGGTCCATCCCGTAGGGGTCGGCGATACCAAGCGCTGCGAGAATGGCGATTTCGCGGCCTTCCATCTCTTCAGCGTCATCATCGGTTTCGTGATCATATCCGAAAAGATGAAGAACTCCGTGAACGATCAGATGGGTCAGGTGGGCCTCGAATGTAACCCCCTGTTCGCCCGCCTCGCGTTCCAGCGTCTCGCGCGCCAGAATGATGTCGCCAATCAGCGGCCCCGCGATGCCGTCCTCGTCCACATCGAGCGGGAAGGACAGCACGTTGGTCGCCTTGTCCTTGCCACGGTAGTCGCGGTTGAGAACGCGGATCGCCGCGTCGTCGGTAAACACCACGCTGAGTTCGGAACCCGGATGGGCTTCGAGATCGGCGAGATCGACGGCAACGCTCGCGGCCTGCGCGATCAGCGCTTCCAGCCTGGCCTCGTCGGGCCAGCCTGCCGCCTCGATGGTGACGGCGATGGCAAAGGGCGCATCGCCGGATATTCGGCCGTCGCTCATTCTTTCGCGGCCTTTCCCCGTCCCGCCTTGTCGTAGGCGCGGACGATGCGTGCGACCAGCTCGTGGCGCACCACGTCGGCGTCGCTGAAGCGGATTTCGACCACGCCCTCGACCCCGTTGAGGATATCGAGCGCGTTGACGAGGCCGGACGCGATGCCCGGCGGCAGGTCGACCTGGCTCGGATCGCCGGTGACGATCATCTTCGAATTCTCGCCGAGCCGGGTCAGGAACATCTTCATCTGCATCGTCGAGGTGTTCTGCGCCTCGTCGAGGATCACGACCGCGTTCGACAGCGTGCGCCCGCGCATGAAGGCGAGCGGCGCCACTTCGATCATGCCCGACTGCAGGCCGCGCTCGACCTTTTCCGCCGGCATCATCTCGTAAAGCGCGTCATAGAGCGGCCGCAGATAGGGATCGACCTTCTCGCGCATGTCGCCGGGCAGGAAGCCGAGCCGTTCGCCGGCTTCCACCGCCGGGCGCGACAGGATGAGGCGCGAGATCTCGCCGCGTTCCAGCAGCGTCGCCGCATAGGCGACCGCGAGGAACGTCTTGCCGGTGCCGGCCGGCCCGGTGCCGAAGACGAGGTCGGCGCGGTCCATGGCCCGCAGATAGGCGTCCTGCGCGGCGGTACGGGCGATGATCGTGCGCCGCCGTGTCGAGACCTGCGCGAAGCTGCGCCGCGCCTTCGGCTCGATCGTCGGCAGATTGAGCTGGGTGCCGGCGGCGACCGCCTCGCGCAGCGCGCCATCGACGTCACTCGGATGGATTTCATGGCCCTTGCGCAGCCGCTCATAGAGCGTCTCGAGCGCGTGGCGCGCCTGTCCGCAGGCGTCCTCGGTGCCCTTGATCGTCACCTGATTGCCGTGCGCGACGAGGTCGATGCCGAGCCGCTGTTCGATCAGCGCCAGATTCTGGTCGAACTGGCCGAACAGGTCACAGGCGAGGGCGTTGTCGTCGAAGCCGAGAACGATATGCGTCAGGTCCGAGGCGGTCGGTTTTTGCGGCGTCTGATCGCTGACGGGGGTTTGATCGTTCACGAAGCCCTGTCTCCCTGTGTGGCGTCGGCCAGTTCCTTGCCGCTATCCGCGGCTACCGGTTCGCGCAAGGTGCCGAACAGGCTGTTCGGACCGACATCGTCGATCCGCACTGTTACGATTTCGCCGATGAGGTCCGCCGGCGCCTCGACATGGACAGCTTGCAGCCACGGCGAGCGACCCGCAAGCTGGCCGGGCTTGCGACCGGGGCGTTCGAGCAGAATATCCATCTGCGTGCCCGCTTTGCCACGGTTGAACGCCTGCTGCTGGGCATTCAGCAGTTCCTGCAGCGCGGTCAGCCGTTCCGACTTCACCGCTTCCTCGACCTGATCGTCGTGCTCTGCCGCCGGCGTGCCCGGGCGCGGGCTGTATTTGAACGAATAGGCCTGCGCGTAGCCGACCTGTTCAATGAGCGCCATCGTGTCGGCGAAATCGGCATCGCTCTCGCCGGGGAAGCCGACGATGAAATCGCCCGACAGCGCGATATCGGGACGGGCGGTGCGGATGCGTTCGACGAGGCGGAAATAGGTGTCGCGGTCATGCCGGCGGTTCATCGCCTTCAGGATCCGGTCCGAACCCGACTGCACCGGCAGATGCAGATAGGGCATCAGCGCCGGCAGATCGCGATGCGCGGCGATCAATGCGTCATCCATGTCGCGCGGGTGGCTGGTGGTGTAGCGCAGCCGGTCGAGACCGGGAATGTCGGCAAGCGCGAACAAGAGTTCGCCGAGACCCCAGGGCCGGCCGTCGGGGCCGGTGCCGTGGAAGGCATTGACGTTCTGGCCGAGCAGCGTCACCTCGCGCACGCCGGCCGCCGCCAGCCGCCGCGCTTCCTCCAGGATACGCCCGACCGGGCGCGAGACTTCCTCGCCGCGCGTATAGGGCACGACGCAGAAGGTGCAGAACTTGTCGCAGCCTTCCTGCACGGTGAGGAAGGCGGTGAAGCCACGCGCCTTTTGAACCGCTTCGCCGGCCGGCGGCAGATGGTCGAACTTGTCCTCGGCCGGGAACTCCGTCTCCACCGCGCGCGCCCCCGCGCGGGCCTTGTCGACGAGGCCGGGCAGGCGGTGATAGCTCTGCGGCCCGACGACGAAATCGACCACCGGCGCCCGCCGCACGATCTCCTTGCCCTCGGCCTGCGCGACGCAACCGGCAACGCCGATCATCGTCGTGCGACCGTCGGCGGCGCGGGCTTCCTTCAGCTGACGCAGCCGGCCGAGCTCGGAATAGACCTTCTCGGCCGCCTTTTCGCGGATATGGCAGGTATTGAGCAGGATCAGGTCGGCGGCATCCATGTCGTCCGTCGTCTCGAACCCGGCCGGCGCCAGCACGTCCGTCATCCGTTCGGAATCATAGACGTTCATCTGGCATCCGTAGGTCTTGATGAAGACTTTGCCCGTGTTTTTCGTCACTGCCACTCACCATCGGTATCCGCGCTGGATACCCTTGCCAATTCTTGCCCGCCCACCGTCGGGGCGCAGCGTTATCCGTTGTTTTCTGCCGGTTCGTTTATCGCGTTTTCCCCGCCCTGAGAATAGCTTCCCTGAAATACCGCCCCGTGAGCATGTTTCCGGGCGCAAAACGGGGGAATCGCCACCGACTCTACGGGCCGCCTATGACAGTTCGGCGTGCACCTTGTCGGTCTCGAAGGTGCCGCTGCCGCGCAGAGCGTCGAGCGTCATCGCCCGCACCACGCGTTCGGCGCCAAGCGCGATCGCCTTGCGGTCGCTGTCCTCGTCATAGGGGATCGGATGGCCCCAACGGATCTCGACGTCGATGGCGCCCTTCTTCAGGATCGCCCACAGATGCGGGAACATCTCCATATCGCCATACCAGGCGACCAGCGGCCGCTCGTAGCGGCCCATCGGAATGCCGCCGAGCGTGGTGTAGGCGATCGACAGCGGCTGGATCCAGACCCGCTCGTGGCCACCATGCAGCACCGCGTTGCGGGCAGCGCCGATGAGCGCGGAACGGAACGGCAGCACGCCGTTGCCGTCGTTCGAGGTGCCCTCGGCGAACAGCACCATGGCATCGCCGTCGTTCAGCCGCTCGGCGATGGCACTCGCCACCTCGCCGGTCTTCGAACGCCGCGTGCGGTCTACGAAGACGGTGCGTTGCAATTTGGCGAACAGCCCGAAGATCGGCCAGCCGGCGACTTCCGCCTTGGCGATGAAGGAGAGCGGCATCAGCGAGCCGAGGATCTCGATATCGAGCCAGGAGGCGTGATTGGCGAGGATCAGCATCGGCCGCGCGGTCGTCGGCGCGCCCTTGGCGATAACGCGGATGCCGATCAGGGCGAGCACGTAACGGTGCCACCAGACGGGAAGCAGCGCGGCCGCGCGCAGGTTCAGCTTGACGAACAACCATTGCAGGACAATGGCGACCAGCGTCGGTGGGACGAGCGCTATGAGCACCAGAACGGCGCGCAGCGTGCCCATGGCGTCAGGAGGATTTCTTCTCGTCCAGGGGTACGCCGTACAGTTCCAGCCGGTGGTCGACGAGACGGAAGCCGAGCCGGCGGGCGATGGCGTCCTGCAGCCGCTCGATCTCCTCGTCACGAAATTCGATGACGTCGCCGGTACGCAGGTCGATCAGATGGTCGTGGTGTTCCTCGGAAATCGGTTCGTAGCGCGAACGCCCGTCGCGGAAGTCGTGACGTTCGATGATGCCGGCATCCTCGAACAGCTTCACCGTCCGGTAGACCGTCGAAATCGAGATGTTTGGATCGATCTTGGATGCTCTGCGATAGAGCTCTTCGACGTCGGGATGGTCCTCGGAGCTCTGCAGAACGCGCGCGATCACGCGGCGCTGTTCCGTCATCCGCATGCCCTTGTCGACACACAATTCTTCGATCGGCTTGGAAGGCGCTGCCTGTGTCACCTAAAAATCCGCCCTTTTTTGCCAGACAGGTACTCTAGCGGCTTAGCGAAGATCGCGCCGCATGACAAGCGCCGTGCTGCGCTCGCCGTTCCCCGTCCGGTAGTAACCAGTTCGCTCGCCCACCTGCCGGAAGCCGAGTTTGCGATAGAGCGACACCGCACCTGCGTTGCCCGCGTCGACTTCGAGAAATAGCGCGGCAATCCGATCATGGTAGAGCCGGCGCAGCGCGGCTTCGAGCAGGGAACGGCCGACACCGCGCTTGCGGTGGCTGGGCCTGACGGCGATCGTCAAAATCTCGGCTTCGTCGGCGGCCATGCGTACCAGCACAAAGCCGACGGGCCGGCGGCTGCCGAACGGGCTGCCGCGCCGGGCAACGATGCCGAACACGGTTTCATCGCGCAAAAGCCCGGCAATCTCTCCGCCGCTCCACATCGGATCGAAGCCGGTCGCATGAACCGCGCTCAACTCGTCGGCGTCGTCGAGCGTCGCGTCATCGATGATCAACGGGGAAGACGGCCACCACATCGCGTCACGCCCGCGCGATCCGCGCGCCTTCCTGCGGCTTGGCGTCAGGCGGCCTGAGATAGAGCGGCGAAGGCGGTACGTCGGTGGCGGGCATTTCGCGGCCGAGACGAGCGACCGCTGCCGCTGTCGGCGCTCCGATATGGGAAAGCACCGTTGCCGTATGCCCGATCTGCCCGGCGGCCTCTGCGACCATTGGCGCGGCAGACCCGATCAGCATGATTTCGTTCGGCAGGCGCTCGGCAAAGGCCGCCGCTGATTCGGCAACCGGCGGGCACAGCGCCCGTTTTCCCGAAAAGATCTGGCCGTAGAGTTCGCCGCGCTTTGCGTCGAGCACCGCCGCGACCGGCGTCGAGGGATACTGGTTGCGAACCTCGTGGGCGATGGCCGCCAGCGTCGTCACGCCGATCACCGGCTTTTCGAGCACCAGTCCGAGCCCGCGCGCCATGGCAACGCCGACGCGTACGCCGGTGAAGCTGCCGGGGCCGACAGTGACAACGACCCGGTCGAGTTCGGCAAAGCCGAGCTCGGCGTCGGCAAGAACCGCGCCGATCATGTCCATCAGCCGCTCGGCATGGCCGCGGCCGATTTCCTCGCTGGCCACGACGAGGCGGTCGACGCCGCCGGAGTCATCCAGGACGGCGGCCGAGCAGTTGGCCAGAGCTGTGTCGATCGCGAGAAGGCGCATAATGATCGCGCTTAGCCGGACCGGCGATAGATGTCGAGTCGCGCTTTCGGCTAAGGCGGCACGAAAGCGAGTACGAAAGTCCGGTGAAAGGCCGGCTCAGACGATGCTGCAGAATTCGTCGAAATCGAACCGCGGCGAGCGTTCGAACAGGCCGGCGGGGTCGCCATAGCCCAGACTGCAGATGAAATTGGCCTTGATTCGGCCGGTTGGGAAGAATGTCTTTTCCACGCCTTGCTTGTCGAAACCGGACATCGGGCCGGTGTCGAGGCCGAGCGAGCGGGCCGCCAGAATGAGGTAGGCGCCCTGCAGCGAGGAATTGCGGAAAGCGGTTTCCTCGATCAGCGCATCATTGCCGGCGAACCACGAACGGGCGTCGGTATGGGGAAAGAGCTGCGGCAACGTGTCCGGGAAATCGAGGTCGTATCCGAGCAGCGCGGTGACCGGCGCGGCCATCACTTTCGCCTGATTGCCCTCCATCAGGAGCGGGCGCAGCTTCTCCTTCGCCGCATCGGACTTCACGAAGACGATTCGCATCGGCGAGCAGTTGGCGCTCGTCGGACCCCATTTCAGCAGATCCGCCAGCGCCCTGAGCGTGGTGTCCTCGACGGGACGGTCCTGCCAGGCATTGTGCGTGCGCGCCTGCCGGAACAGCTGGTCGAGGGCGGCATCCGACAGCGGAGTGTGAAAAAGCGGCGTATCGACCATGATGAGGCTCTCCTGAAATCGCTTGTCAAAATACCTGCGGCCACCGCTCGCCCGCCGAAAACGACGGGTGCATCGGTGGCCGCTGGCGTGTTCGTTGCCGGTCCGCGTCCCGAAAGGGGGTCAGACCGAGCGGACTTCCTGCACTTCCGGGATGAAGTGCTTGAGCAGGTTCTCGATGCCGCCCTTCAGCGTCGCCGTGGCTGACGGGCAGCCCGAGCAGGCGCCGCGCATGGTCAGGTAGACGATGCCTTTCTCGAAGCCCTTGAAGGTGATATCGCCGCCGTCCTGGGCGACCGCCGGGCGGACGCGGGTGTCGAGCAGGTTCTTGATCGTCTCGACGATTGCCGTGTCGTCCTCGCTGAAGAACTCGTCACCGGCTTTCTTGGCGCTGCCGGCCGACAGCATCGGCGCGCCGGTCAGATAGTGCTCCATGATGGCGCCGAGCACGGCCGGCTTGATGTGCTGCCAGTCGCCGATCGTCTTCGACACGGTGATGAAGTCGCTACCGAGGAACACCGCCTCGACGCCGTCGATCTCGAACAGGCGGGCGGCGAGCGGCGACTGAGACGCGTCCTCGGCCGAACGGATGTCGAGCGTGCCGTTGCCGAGCACCTCCTGGCCGGGAAGGAACTTCAAGGTTGCCGGATTGGGGGTGGTTTCAGTCTGAATGAACATCGCTACGCTGTCGGCGGCCGTGCCGCCCTCCCTGATTTGCTTGTCAGTAACATTGGGCGCAGTTAGCCGGCCTTCAAGGGCTTTGGCGGAAAAGCGCTGTTGCCACGCTTATGCCGTCCCCGGCGCGATCATGCAATGGCGCTTATTTGTTCATCGCTGAGGTTGCCCGGCACCAGGGTGATCGGAATCGGGAAGGATCCGGCGAGCCGGCCCGCAAGCGCGGTCACCAGCGGTCCCGGGCCTTCCTTCTCGGTCGATGCGCCGAGCACCAGAATGGCGATGTCCTCGTCTTCCTGGATGAGCGAGCGGATTTCGTCCGCCCGCTTGCCCTCGCGGATCACCGTTTCGGGGTCGACCGCCGCCATCGCGCGGGCGCGGTCGACGAAATGCGCCACCGTCTGCTCGGCCTCGTCCATCGCCTCGGCGCGCATCACGTCCTCGACGCCGAGCCAGTGCTGGAAATCGCCGGGCATGATCACATAGAGCATGATCAGCGCGCCGCCGGTATGCTCCGCGCGCTTGGCGGCAAACGCCACCGCCCGCTCGCATTCCGGGGTGTCGTCGATGATGACGAGGAATTTGCGCTTGTGGCCGGCTTCCAGACTGCGTCGCGTGATGCCCATGCCGCATGCTGCCATCGGCAGCGCGGCTCGGCAAGGGACCTGTTGCCGCCGCCCGAACGCGGACGCGGAACGCGCCTCCTAAAGCAGTTTGCGCAGCTCTTCGATCTTGTCGTTGACCAGCCAGCCGTAATAGTTCTCGACCGGCCACAGCAGCTTGCGCCGCGCGCGCTGGCGCTTGCGATTGATCGCCCTGAGCTGACGCGCCCGGATTTCCGCGTTGCCGACATTGTAGAGCGTTGCGGTGATGCCCGGATTGTTGGCGATGTCGAACCCGGCGGTCTCGCGATAGGCGTCGATGCTCGAACGGATCACGGCCGCCATGTAGTGCAGCGACGTGTCGGGATCCATGATCGCGCGATAGACGTAGGGCGCGTTGGCCGGATCGAGTCGCGCCAGCCCGCCCTTGTCGGCCACCATGTCGTTCATCTTCAGCGCGGTCAGCGGGTTGAGCTGGCCAAGGCCGAAGGTCTGTCCGGCGAACATCGGCTGGAAGAAGGCCTGGCCGAAGCGGGTGTTCTCGTAGCGCACGCCGTCGACGACGCGGCCGCGATAGACCGTTTCCCAGACCGCTTCCCGGCAGGTCCACAGCGCGTTGCTGCCCTTGGCCTTCTTGCACTTGTCGAAGGCTTCCTGCTCGACGAATTCGGTGACCCGAACGCCGTCATAGGAGAACACCAGCGCCGAGCCGGCATATTCCAGCGCCTTGATGTAATAGGTCTGCAGGTGGTCCATCGAGTCGACGTTGTAGGTGTGCTCGCCGACGATGGCGCCGATCATGTGGACCGGATCGATATCGTAGATCTTGGCAACGCGCTTGATCTTGCCGATCAGCCGGCTGTCGCGCTCCAGCGCCGAATAGACCCGCTTGTACTTGGCCTCGAAGCTCGATTTGGTCGCGCGCGTGCGCTGAACCGAAAAGCCCGGCACCTTCGGCTGTTCTTTCGACCGGTTGCCCTCCGGCACGGTGATGACCTTGGCTTCGGCGGGAACCGGCGCGGTGACGCCATCGGCAAGTCCGATCGTCACGGCAACCGCGGCAACCAGGGCGGATCGCACCGCAAGGGCGGAAAGGGGCAATCGGCAGATCGTACGGGAAATGCGCATGGATAAGGTGACCGCGTTGCTTCTCTTGCGTTTTGCTCGCTGGCTGCGCACGCGGCGCACCGGATCGAAAAACCGGTTCAGCCGCAGGGCGCGAGCCCTTAATTCCACATTCCAAATATCGCCGCTGTGACCGGGAACACAATTCCCCGGGGCGCGACCAACTCTTGGCGCGTCGCCGTTTCTGAGCCGGCGTAGCGTCTGGTACTTAAAACTGAACTCATCGCCTGCCAACGCGCGAGGCATTCGGCGGCAGGCCGCTGCGGCGCGTTCGGTGGCCCTCGAAACGCAAAACCGGACACACCCGGTTTCCGCCGCGTCTGCCTACCTCATACAGGATCGGAAACGAAGTGGAAATCCGGGTTTCCCGGCTTTTCCGCGATAAAATCGCGGTGATTGGTCGTGCGCGGCCGTTTCGCCGCCCGCCTACAGGATGAAGCGCGACAGGTCGGCGTTCTTCGCCAGGTCGCCGATATTGTCCTCGACATGCGCGCCATCGATGACGATCGTCTCGCCGGAGCGGTCGGGTGCGGTGAACGAAATCTCGTCGAGAATGCGTTCCATCACCGTCTGCAGCCGCCGCGCGCCGATATTTTCCACCGTGGAGTTGATGTCGACCGCGATGCCAGCAATCGAGTCGATGGCGTCGTCGGTGAATTCGAGCGTCACGCCTTCGGTGGCCATCAGCGCCACATACTGCTTGATCAGGCTCGCCTCGGTCTCGGTCAGGATGCGGCGGAAATCGTCCTTGCCGAGCGCCTTCAGTTCGACGCGGATCGGCAGCCGGCCCTGCAGTTCCGGCAACAGGTCGGCCGGGCTCGAGACGTGGAAGGCGCCCGACGCGATGAACAGGATGTGGTCCGTCTTCACCGGCCCGTGCTTGGTCGACACCGTGGTGCCTTCGATCAGCGGCAGCAGGTCGCGCTGCACGCCCTCGCGGCTGACATCCGCGCCGCCGCGGTTTTCGCGCGCGCAGATCTTGTCGATCTCGTCGAGGAAGACGATGCCGTCGTTTTCGACCGACTGGATTGCTTCCTGCACGATCTGGTCGTCGTCGAGCAGCTTGTCGGATTCCTCGTTGATCAGGAGCTCGTAGGATTTCGACACCGTTGTGCGAACGGTCTTGCGCTGGCCGCCGAACGCCTTGCCGAAGATGTCGTTGAGGTTGATCATGCCGATCGAGGCGCCCGGCATGCCCGGCATGTCGAGGCTCGGCATCTGCGCCTGGGCGGCGACCTCGACCTCGATTTCCTTGTCGTCGAGCTGGCCCTCGCGCAGCTTTTTGCGGAAGCTGTCGCGGGTCGACGGGCTCGCATTCTGGCCGACCAGCGCGTCGAGTACCCGCTCCTCGGCTTCCAGATGCGCCTTGGCGCGCACTTCCTTGCGGCGGCTTTCGCGCACCAGCCCGATGCCGGTTTCGACCAGATCGCGGACGATCGACTCGACGTCGCGGCCGACATAGCCGACCTCGGTGAACTTGGTCGCCTCGATCTTGATGAACGGCGCGCCCGCGAGCCGCGCCAGCCGGCGCGAGATTTCCGTCTTGCCGACGCCGGTCGGGCCGATCATCAGGATGTTCTTCGGCAGCACCTCGTCCTTGATCGCGCCTTCGAGCTGCTGCCGCCGCCAGCGGTTGCGCAGCGCGATCGAGACGGCGCGCTTGGCGTCCTTCTGGCCGATGATGTAGCGGTCCAGTTCGGAAACGATTTCACGGGGCGAAAAATTGGTCATCGACTATTCCTGACGGGTCATGCGGCAAGGCGGGCGACGGCGGGCCGGTGGACGGGCGGCAGCTTCGCGCGCAGGCTGTCCGGCACGATGGCGAGCAGCGTGGCGCGCACCCGCTGCCAGCCGAGCGCGAGGACGAGAATGATGGCGCCGAGCGCCATGACGGTAACGGCGCCGGTCACGCTGTCGGCCAGCGGCGTATTTGCCGCGATCGAGAAGATGGCGGCGCCGAGATAGCCGAGCCCTGCGACCAGGAAGGCGCGCCGGTCGATCAGGATTGCGAGGATGGCAAGCGCCGTCATGGTCGCGACAACGATCACGGCATCGAAGAAATTGAGCGTGCCCGAGAGCTCGAAGACCGAGCTGATGCCGACCAGGAACGTCATCACCGAGCCGAGCAGAAGCGGCGCGGCGAGAAGGTGCAGCCAGAAGGCGTAATCGGACCGTCGGGTCTGTCGCATCGGATCTGAGAAGTCGAGCCGCAACGCCACGGCGAACACGATCAGCGAAAGGCCGAGCAACAGGAACTCGCCGCCGCGGTCGAGAAAGGGTTTGCCGGTGATTTCCAGATACCCCGCGACGATGACCCCGCCGGCCGCCGCGAACAAAAGTCCGAGCGAGAACGGCACACGGAAGCGGAAGAAGAACAACGCGGCGGCTATCGCCCCGGCAAGAAATACGTAGACCTGCTCGGAATCGCTGAAGGCGATGTGTTTGACCGTTGCCGACAGGGCGGCAGCGACCGCCATGCCGCTGGTCACCACGAAGGCGATGGACAGCGCGACGGCGGGCAGCGCCAGCCGGAGGCGGCGCACCAGATGCTCCGACAGGCCCCAGGCGGCGACCGCGGTCAGCACCATGGTGATCAGCCAGTCGCCGAGCGTGGCGCCGAGCAGCGCGGTAAGGCCGCCGAGCCCGAGCACGACGCCGATGGTGATCAGGATGTCGTGGAAGCCGCGCACGAAGCGCGGCGCTTCCGGGTCGGGTTCGAAGGCTTCGCCCGCCATGATCCCCGCGGAACCGCTTTCCAACCCGCGCGCGGCGAGGAAGTCGCCGAGCCGGACAACCTGCTCGGCGCTGATGATGCCTTCATCGGCGGCGGCGTTGAGATCGTCAATCAGAGGCATCGAGACTTTCCACCACGACGGAGCTGTTGGTGTAGACGCAGATTTCGGCGGCAATCGCCATTGCCTTGCGGGCAATCGCCTCGGCGTCCTGTTCGGTGTCCATCAGAGCGCGGGCGGCGGCGAGCGCATAGGTGCCGCCCGAGCCGATGCCCATCACCCCGCCTTCGGGCTCGAGCACATCGCCGGTGCCGGTCAGCACCAGACTGATCGAGGGGTCGGCGACGATCATCATCGCCTCGAGCCGACGCAGATAGCGGTCGGTCCGCCAGTCCTTGGCGAGTTCCACCGCCGCGCGCATGAGCTGGCCGGGATATTGTTCGAGCTTGGTTTCGAGCCGTTCGAACAGCGTGAAGGCGTCCGCCGTCGCGCCGGCAAAGCCGGCGATTACCGAGCCCTTGGCGAGCGGTCGCACCTTGCGCGCCGAATGCTTGATGACGGTCTGGCCGAGCGTCACCTGACCGTCGCCGGCAACGACGACTTTGCCGCCCTTGCGCACGGTGACGATGGTCGTGCCGTGCCACACGGCGGGTCCGGTTTCGTTCGATGCGGTCATGGCCGGGCCTCTTTGATGCGCTGCTGGGACGTGAGGATGATGAGGAGAAGAACGCTCGGCGGGAACAGCGCTGTTGCCCAGGTCCACACGACCGCGTTGCGGCCCGCGCGCCGGGCGAGCGCGTGCGCGAGAAACGCGGCGCCGAGGCTGACGGCAAGGAAAATGGCAAACGCCATGACGAACTCCTCTTCGGCGCCGGATCGGTCGCTGGCGCCTTGATCGCCTCCCTATGTAAGACCTTGTGCGGGCGATGCAACGCCGCAGACCCGATGAGGTCAGTGCAACCCGCCGCCGGCAAGACGGCCGATCAGTCCGCGAAACCGGACGGCAAGCGCCCTGTCGGCAAGATCGTCGCGTTCGGTGAAGGCGTGCCCGGCGTCGGCGACGGTCACCTGATCCGGCAGCACCGAGGCGCCGAGCCCGAGTTCCAGCACCTGGCGCAGCGCCATCAGTCCGCGTAGCCCGCCATGCGATTCGCTCGACGCGGAGGCAAGTGCGAAGGCCCGGCCGTGAAACGCGGTCGTCGCCGGCAGGCCTTCCTCGCTGTCGGGATGAACCCGGCTCATCCAGTCGATGGCGTTTTTCAGCACCGGGGCGATGCCCGCATTGTATTCGGGCGCTGCGATGAAGACCCCGTCATGGGCTTGCAGGAGACCGACCAGCCTGCGGGCGTGGGCGGGGATGCCTGCATCGGTTTCGAGATCCGCGTCGAACAGGGGCAGCGGATAGTCGGCGAGCGAAATCCGTGTCGGCACGGCGTCGATCAGCGCCAGCTCCTTCACCGCAAGCGCGGCCAGCCGCGAATTATACGACCCGCCGCGCGTCGAACCGGACAGGACGAGGATCCTGGGCGTGATCATGGTGTCACGTTTCCCTTTTAGAGAGGCTTGCCGGGAGGCATGCTGCCGGCGACTGTAACCGAAAAGACGCAAGAGACGAAAGCGGGCACCATGCTCCCGACGATGACCACGACACGGCTGATCCTCGAGCCGCTGACCCTCGACGACATCGAGCTGTGCGCGACAATGGATGCCGATCCGCAGGTTCGCCGCTATTTCGGCCCGATCACCGACTGGGACGCCTATCGCGAGCGCACGCGCTCGTTCATCGCCGGCCCCTATGCCGACGGCCTCGGCTTCTGGAAGATCGCGGAGAAAGCGGCGCCCGGGACCTTCCTCGGCTGGGTGCTGCTGATCCCGCTCGCCGGCGAAGGCCCGGGCATCGAGATCGGCTACCGGCTGCGCAGCGAGGTCTGGGGCAGGGGGATCGCCACCGAGGCGGCTGCTGCCGTGCGCGATCACGGGTTTGCGACGTGCGGTCTCGACGAGATCATCGCCGTCACCCATCCCGACAATGCGGGGTCGCAGCGTGTATTGGAAAAGATCGGCGTGCTGCGCGGGAACCATCGAGGCCTATGGCGAAACGCTGCCGCTGTTTCGCCTCGCCCGCGAGGGCTGGCAGCCGGCGGAGTGATCCGCCCGCGAGGACTGGCAGCCGGCGGAGTGATCCGCCGGCAGGGAACTTGTGGAATCAGTGATTCTTTTCCGGCCGGCGATAGGTCCAGACCCGCGCCGGCGGCAGGTTGGAGATGATCCAGTCGGTCTTGTCGAGCTGACAGCCGCAATGCACCGCCGTCACCGGCGGCACCAGCGCGTAGGAAAACTGGATCAGCGGCGCGCCCGGTTCCAGCCGGCTCATCGCATCGCGGATGAAGCTCTGGCGCTGCGGCAGCGGCCGGGTGAACAGCGGCAGACTGGAGACGATGCTGGCGATCGGCTGGTCGAGGTCGCCGAGCGTCGAAACGAGGGCATAGGCGTCGCCCTGCAAAACGGTGACGCCGGGAAAGCGGCGCTTCAGCAACGTGCAGAAGTCGCGATTGTATTCGATCAGGATCAGCCGGCCGGGGTCGATGCCGCGGTCGAGGATCGCCTTGGTAACCACGCCGGTACCGGGGCCGAGTTCGACGATCGGACCCTCGCGCTCCGGCTCGACCAGAGCCGCCATGCGTTTCGTCAGCGCCGGACCGGACGGGCTGACCGCACCGGTCTTCAGCGGATTGCCCATCCACGAGCGGAAGAACCGCATCTCGTCGAGCATCTTGCTGGAAATCTTGCGGGAAAACGCCTTGGCGTGGCGATGCACGTGCCGATGCATGAAGGTCTCCGCTATCGTTGATCCGAAATCACTTTATCAAGAATTCTTTTTGCAGGCGGCAGGTCTGAACCATGCCGCCCGAAATTCATCTGATCGCTCGGCCGCGCGCATCGCCTAGTTGCCGAACCGTTCGAGTAAGTCCTTGAACTTGGCGAAGAAACCGGACGAGTCGGGATGCGTCTCGTTCGAGCATTCGCGGTCGAACTCCTCAAGCAGCTCGCGCTGGCGTTTGGTCAGATTGCGCGGCGTCTCCGTCACCACCTGAATGTACAGGTCGCCGCGCTGGGTAGACCGCAATAGTGGCATTCCCTTGGCCTTGAGACGGAATTGTTTGCCCGTCTGCGTGCCGTCCGGCACCTTGACCATGGTTTTGGAGCCGTCGATCACCGGCACCTCGATCTGACCGCCAAGCGCGGCCGTGACGAGTGAAATCGGCACCCGGCAGAACAGATCGGCGCCGTCGCGCTGGAACAGCGAATGCGGCTTGATCGACAGGAAGATATAGAGATCGCCCGACGGGCCGCCGCGCACGCCGGCCTCGCCCTCACCGGCAAGGCGGATGCGGGTGCCGTCCTCGATACCGGCCGGAATGTTGACCGACAGGGTGCGCTCCTGCGTGGTCCGCCCCGAGCCGCCGCATGAGCCGCACGGATCGGTGATCACCTCGCCACGGCCCTGACAATTGGGGCAGGTGCGCTCGAGCGTGAAGAAGCCCTGGCTGGCGCGCACCCGGCCGGCGCCGCCGCAGGTCGGGCATTGCGACGGCGTGGTGCCGGGCTTGGCGCCGGAGCCGTTGCAGGAATCGCAGGTAATCGAGGTCGGCACGCTGATTTCGACGGTCTTGCCGGCGAACGCCTCCTCGAGCGTGACTTCCATATTGTAGCGCAGGTCCGCGCCGCGCTCGCGGCTCGAGCGGCCGCGTCGCCCACCCATGCCGAAGAACTCGTCGAAGATGTCCGACATGGTCGAGGTGAAATCATTGCCGAAACCGGCGCCACCACCACCCGGGCCCTCGAAGGCTGCATGGCCGAAGCGGTCATAGGCCGCCCGCTTTTCCGGATCCTTCAGCGCCTCGTAGGCCTCGTTGATTTCCTTGAACTTGTCCTCGGCCTCCGGGTTGTCCGGATTGCGGTCGGGATGGTAGCGCATCGCCAGCTTGCGGAAGGAACTCTTCAGGTCCTTGTCCGTAACCGTGCGTTCGACTTCCAGGATCTCGTAATAATCACGCTTGGCCATGGTGTCCGTCATCAGGTGGAGCGCGTGGCGTCGTCGCAGCTCAGAGTCGACAGCGTTTCGGCAAGGGCCTCGCGATCGAGCGGGACCAGCCGGCTTACGTCACCGCGCCAGGGCAGGCCGTTGGCGTGATAGGTGTCACCGGTGGATTCGCGATACAGGACCAGCTTGCCGCTGTCGAAGTGGCTGAACAGCACCACGTCTTCATGAAATCTGTCGAAATAGGCGTTGCTGCGGGCAATCGTCAGCTCGCGCAGCATCTCGTGCACGAAGCGCAGGATCTCGGTTTCGTTGCGCGGCGCGATGCGGCTCACGATTGCGCCGTGATAGTCGCGCGCCGTCATGCCGTTGGCTTCGAGCGGCAGGGTCGCGTAGTCGAGCGCGCACAGCCAGCTGAGCGACAACGGCGTGTAAACGCTGTCCGACTCGCCCTCGATCTCGATCACCTTCGCCTTCAGATCGGCGCCGTTGTCGAAATACCAGTCGCGGACGGCACACAGGAAGGTGACGGTTTCTACCGGCATGGGCAGATCGGCGACGGCACCGCGAAGACTCGTCCACAATTTCTCGGAACGTTCCCGTGCCTCGCGCCGGCCCGCCATCGGCATGTCTCCCGTCTGTTCGCTTGCGCTGCCGCGTGCCCCACGCCGCAGACAACGATGCCCCCGACCGCGGCCACTCAGGGCCGGACGATCGGGGGCGTCGCGTGTTTCTAGAAGCGCACGTTACGACTTCTTGGCGTCGTCGTCGCTGACTTCTTCGAAATCGGCATCGACAACGTCGTCGCCCTCGGCGCCGGCCTCGTCTTCACCGGCCTCGCCGCCTTCCGCGGCACTGGCCTGGTAGACCGCCTCGCCGAGCTTCATGGAAGCTTCGGCCAGCGTCTGGACCTTGGCGTTGATGGCGTCGGCGTCATCGCCCTCGAGCGCGGTCTTGAGATCGGCAATCGCCGTCTCGATGGCCGACTTGTCGGCTTCCGAGACCTTGTCACCATGCTCGCCGAGCATCTTTTCGGTCGAGTGAACGAGGCCTTCGGCCTGGTTCTTGGCCTCGACCACGGCGCGCCGCTTCTTGTCCTCGTCGGCGTGGCTTTCGGCGTCGCGGACCATCTTCTCGATGTCGTCGTCCGAAAGGCCGCCCGAGGCCTGGATGCGGATCTGCTGTTCCTTGCCGGTGCCCTTGTCCTTCGCCGACACGTTGACGATGCCGTTGGCGTCGATGTCGAAGGTCACCTCGACCTGCGGCACGCCGCGCGGTGCCGGCGGGATGCCGACCAGATCGAACTGGCCGAGGATCTTGTTGTCCGCCGCCATTTCGCGCTCGCCCTGGAACACGCGGATGGTCACCGCCGTCTGACCGTCTTCGGCCGTCGAGAACACCTGGCTCTTCTTGGTCGGGATGGTCGTGTTGCGGTCGATCAGGCGGGTGAACACGCCGCCGAGCGTCTCGATGCCGAGCGACAGAGGGGTCACGTCGAGCAGCAGAACGTCCTTGACGTCGCCCTGCAGAACGCCGGCCTGGATGGCGGCACCGATGGCGACCACCTCATCCGGGTTGACGCCCTTGTGCGGCTCCTTGCCGAAGAACTGCTTCACGGTCTCCTGCACCTTCGGCATGCGGGTCATGCCGCCGACAAGGACGACTTCGTCGATCTCGCCCGCCGACAGGCCGGCATCCTTCAGTGCGTTGCGGCACGGCTGCACCGTGCGCTGCACCAGCTCGTCGACCAGCGCTTCGAACTTCGAGCGCGTCAGCTTCATGGTCAGGTGCTTCGGACCCGACTGGTCGGCGGTGATGAACGGCAGGTTGATTTCCGTCTGGGTCGCCGAGGACAGCTCGATCTTGGCTTTTTCGGCGGCTTCCTTCAGGCGCTGCAGGGCGAGCTTGTCGCCACGCAGGTCTATGCCCTGCTCCTTCTTGAATTCGCTGGCGAGGTAGTCGACGAGAACCATGTCGAAGTCTTCACCACCGAGGAAGGTGTCGCCGTTGGTCGACTTCACCTCGAACACGCCGTCGCCGATTTCCAGCACGGAGATATCGAAGGTACCGCCGCCGAGGTCGTAGACCGCAATCGTCTTGCCGTCCTTCTTGTCGAGACCGTAGGCGAGCGCGGCCGCCGTCGGCTCGTTGATGATGCGCAGCACTTCAAGGCCCGCGATCTTGCCGGCGTCCTTGGTCGCCTGGCGCTGGGCGTCGTTGAAGTAGGCCGGAACGGTGATGACCGCCTGCGTGACGGTCTCGCCGACGAAGGCTTCCGCCGTTTCCTTCATCTTCTGCAGGATGAAGGCCGAGACCTGCGACGGCGAGTATTTCTCGCTATGCGCCTGGACCCAGGCGTCGCCATTGTCGGCCTTGACGATCTGGTACGGGACGAGGCCCATGTCCTTCTTGGTCAGCGGATCGTCGAACCGCCGGCCGATCAGGCGCTTGATCGCAAAAAGGGTGTTTTCCGGGTTGGTGACCGCCTGGCGCTTGGCCGGCTGACCGACGAGGCGCTCGCCGTCTTCGGTGAAGGCCACCATGGAAGGCGTCGTGCGCGCGCCTTCCGCGTTTTCGATAACTTTAGCGTCCTTGCCGTCCATGACGGCGACGCAGGAATTGGTCGTGCCGAGGTCGATACCGATGACCTTGCCCATTACTCTTCTCCTTATCAGCAGACCGCTCGGACCCCTGAAGGCATCCGATCAGAGCAAGCAGCGATGCCGCCTGCCGGTCCCCGTTCACCATGAGATCTTTGCCGGACAGCGTATCCGGCTTGGGTTCGAGGGCTATATAAGGAGGCAAATCGCGGCCCGCAAGGCAGGGATGCCGCGAGACGTATGCAAAATCCGGCAATTGTCGGTCGCAGAAGGAAATCGGAGCGATGACGGACACAAGGCTCGACGGCGGCGACGGTCTCGTCATCTGGCCGGGCCGGCTCGACCGGTGTGCACAAGAGGCGCTGCTCGAGGCGATTGCTGACGCCGTTCGCACCGCGCCGTTCTTCATCCCCCGCATGCCGCGCACCGCCAAGCCCTTTTCCGTCGTCATGACCAATTGCGGCCCGCTCGGCTGGGTCGCCGACATCAACGGCTATCGTTATCAGAAACAGCACCCCGACACCGGCAATCTCTGGCCGCCGATCCCGGCCGCGCTTCTTGCCTTGTGGGAAGACCTGACCGGCTATGCCGCCCCGCCGGAGGCCTGCCTCGTCAACTACTACCGCCCCGACGCGCGCATGAGCCTGCACCGTGACGAGGACGAGGACGCGCTCGACGCGCCGATCCTCTCGGTCTCGCTGGGCGACACGGCGCTGTTTCGCATCGGCGGGCGGGAACGCAAGGGCAAGACCCGCTCGTTCCGGCTGGCGAGCGGCGACGTGCTGATGCTGTCGGGCGAGATGCGCCACGCCTATCACGGCATCGACCGACTCTATCCCGGCACCTCGACGCTGCTGGCGCGCCATGCCGACCTCTTCCCCGACGGCGGCCGGATTAATCTGACCCTGCGGCGGGTGGCCAAGGTGCGCTGAGGGGGTGTCTCGGAAACAAGTCCCTCTTGCCTAGCTCGGCTTTCCCTTTGTTGCTTGGATCACGTCCGTAATGCTGGGTGGTGCAATGTCTTGGCCATCCGTCCCTGGGACCGGTCGGAACAAGGCCTGAAGGACGAAAGGCCGCTCTTCCTCGGTAACCTTCCCCTCGCTCGTGAGGAACAGGTACGTATCGAGCATCACCCGGCGATGCTCAGCATCATCCATCATGGCCAATGACCGCAGGCAAAGACGGAAAAGGACACGAACAAGCCAGAATATCGCGATCAGCGGAACCGAAACGAAAGCGAGCCGTCCCGCTTCCAGCAGGAATGAGGTCACGCTGTTTTCTCCTGCTGAAGAGACCGGCGTTGCCCCCACATTGAGAGCGGCACTGAACTGGCTTATGTAACTGAGTATGCTGCTTGGATAGAGCGCTAGAATGCCAACAATCGATGTGAGAATTGCGACAGCAAGAAAGCCGAACACCCAGAATCCAGCACGAGCCCAATGCGCGCGGTCTCTCCAAAGAGTGCGTGTCTTTTCAAGATTGATGGATTCTTTGATTTCATTTCTGTAGTTATCGATCGAAGATTTGCTTTCCTCTTTAAACTGATCGATTTCGCCAAGCGTTTCTTTAAGGTAAGTTTCATTCTTTTCAAAAAGAACATCAATTCTACTGGGGAATTGACTGACAAGAGCCTCCGTCTTGGCGACTCGCTCTTCGAGTTTATTTTGCTCATTATTTGTAGAAGACATTATTTCTTTAAGTAAGGCTTCATTTTCGGTAAGTTTAATCGTGCCTTTATTGAAAAGTTCTTCAAGTTTCTGATTGTAAATTGCGAGTCTTTCAGATTCATTTTTTGATATACTATCTATCCGACGCTTCAAAGAAACATGTATCTCTCTCTTGATAAAACCCTTCAGAACAGGCGATGTAAATTTATCTATATCTATTTCGATTTGATAGCCAAAAAAGAGATGAATAAGCGCGCCAAGGAGTTCGCTGCAATCGTGTTTCAGTAATGTAGCTACATCATCATTTTTCTCAAGGTAGGCGGATATAACGGTGTTGCGACTATTGTTATGACTTATATTTGAAAATATATTTTTGATTTTATTTCGTAAGTGGGTCAAAAAAATATCAGATTTGCCTAGATTTTTTGAATCAAGCTCAAACAATAGATTGTTGTAATTTTCAGTGTATCGCGATCTTATTACGATCAATTCATCTTCACTTGTTACCGTCGTAATTCTATCTAGAATATCATTGACGGCGTTCCAAGTATTATCGGAGGGATCAATTGGATTTGGTATGTGATACATATCGAAGTCGTCCAGCGCTTGACGGATGCAAGGATATCAAGGGTGAGAATAACAATGCCTGAGACGTGAGCGAGCATGCAAACAATTATGCCTTGTAGGGATGTGGCGTGCAGCAAGCGCTATCCCGACATCTTCCCCGACGGTGGGCGCATCAACCTGACCCTGCGGCGCGTAACGAAACCGGATCAGGCAACCGGCTTGTCGTCCGAACCGCCCTTGGCATAGGCGCGGCGGGCTTCGGCGAAGGCGAGAAGGCGGGCTTCGACCCGGCCGTTGACGCTGTCGGCGGGAAACGCCCCGTCGTCACCGCGTTCGCCGGCATTAAGCCCGGTCAGGAGCGCGATGCCTTGATCCGCGGTGGCGATGGGGTAGACCGCGAATTTGCCCGCGCGGCAGGCCTCGACCACATCCTCGCGCAGCATCAGATGTTTGGCGTTCGCCGCCGGAATCATCACGCCCTGGCTGCCGGTCAGCCCGCGTGCCGAACAGATGTCGAAGAAGCCCTCGATCTTTTCGTTGACCCCGCCGATCGCCTGAATGCGGCCGTTCTGGTCGATCGATCCGGTGACGGCGATGTCCTGACGCAGCGGCGCGTCGGCGAGCGCCGACAACAGGCTGAACAGCTCGGCGGCCGACGCCGAATCGCCCTCGACGCCGCCATAGGACTGCTCGAACACCAGCGTCGCGGCGAGCGACATCGGCACGTCCGGCGCGTAGCGCGCCGCGAGGAACCCGGACAGGATCAGCACGCCCTTCGAATGCAGCGGCCCGCCGAGCTCCACCTCGCGCTCGATGTCGATCACCTTGCCGGCGCCCATGCGCACCCGCGCCGAAATCCGCGACGGCTGGCCGAACGAGAAATTGCCGATGCCGATGACCGACAGGCCGTTGACCTGGCCGGTCTCCGCGCCCTCGGTCGCGACCCTGATTGTGTCGCGCAGGATCTCCTCGTGCAGCCGTTCGCGCACCCGGTCGAGACGGCGGATCTGTTCGGCAATCGCGCGGCGCACATGATCGTCTTTGATCGTGTCGTCGCCCGCCTGCCGCGCCCAGTAATCCGCCTCGCGCAACAGATCTGCAATCGGCCCGATCCGCAGCGACAGCCGTTCCTGATCGGCTACCATGCGCGCCGCGCGCTCGATCACGGCGGCGACGGCTTCCGCGGTAAGCGGCAGCAGCTCTTCATCATGGGCAATCGAGGCGATCAGCCGCCCGTAGGTTTCCGGCGGGCCGTCTTCCCAGCTGAACCTGTCCTCGAAATCGGCGGCGACCTTGAACAGCTCGGAGAAGTCCGGATCGAGCTCGGCGAGCAGGTAATAGGTCCGCCGCTCGCCGAAGACGACGACCTTGACCTCGAGCGGGATCGGGTCGGGTTCGAGCGTTACCGCCGTCACCGTATAGGCGGTCTGCAGCGGCGATTCGATGGCGATCGCTTCAGAGCGCAGGCAGCGCTTCAGCGTCTGCCACACGAAGGGTTCGCCGAGCAGCCGTTCGGCGTCGACCATCAGGATGCCGCCGTTTGCCCGGTGCAGCGAGCCCGCCTTGATCAGCGTGAAGTCGGTCAGCATCGCGCCCATATGCGGCACGTGCTCGATGCGCCCGATCAGGTGGCCGAGATCGGGGAAATCCTCGTAGATCACCGGATCGCCGCCGATTTTCGGATCGTGGCTGACGATGACATTGACCTTGTAGCGGTTGACGGCGGGGTCGATCAGCACCGGCAGGCCGTTTTCGTCGGTCCCGTCGAGATCGCTTTCCTCCGCCGACTGCACGAACAGCCCGGCATTGTCGATCAGATCCTCACGCACCGCCTCGATATAGGCCTTGGCGCTTTCCAGATCGCCGAACGCCGCGATGAGGTCGTTCATCGCCCGCTTCACCGCGATCTCGGCGAGCTGGCGATTGAGGTCGCGGATCTTCTCGCGCCGCTCCTTGTCGAGCCGCGGCACATTCTCGACCGCCTCGGCCAGTTCCTCGCCGAGCGCCTTGATGCGCCGCTGATAGTCCTGGCGTTCCTCGAGCGGCAGCTTGTCGAACACCTGCGGCTCGATCGGATTGCCGTTCTTCATCGGCACGATGCCGAAGCCGGTTTCGGTGCGTAACAGGCCGAGCCCTTCCTTCTCCGCCTTCTGCGCAATCGCCTGGAAGGCCGCGTCATGCGATTCCTTGAACTGGACGTCGATGGCCTTGCGCCGGTTCTGGTAGTCCTCGCTCTCGAACACAGCCGGCATGCCGGATTTCAGCCCGTCGACCAGCGCCCGCATGGCTTCCGCCAGCTCCGGCCCGCGCCCGGCCGGCAGCTTCAGCGCGCGCGGTTTGTGCGGTTCGCGGAAATTGTGGACGTAGACCCAGTCGTCGGGCGCCTGTTCCTTCTCCGCCGCCTGTTCGAGGAATTGGCGAACCGCGTTGTGCCGGCCCGACCCCGGCTCGCCGAGCACGAAGATGTTGTAGCCCTTGGCGGTCAGCCCGAGGCCGAAGGTCAGCGCATCGAGCGCGCGGTCCTGCCCGACCAACCCGTCGATGCGCTCGACATCGGCAGTGGTCGCGAACCCGAGCGACGCGGGATCGCAGCGCCGGCGCAGGCGTTCAGGGGGAAGGGGTTGGGGAGAGAGCGGCGAGACGGTCACGGCAGACCTCCATGGCTTGGAGCCGATGGTGGCCGCTTCGCCCCCGCGTCGTCAAGCGACGAGCCTGCGGCAGAGGGTCTGGCGGCAGGGGTATCGCTTAAGTTTCCGAGGGGAGGGTCAGTCCTTGAATTCGCTCGCCTTGAAGACCGCGTGCAGGGTGATGCCTTCAGGAGTCAGGTTGGCCTCGGCACCTTCCTCGCGGTCGACGATGGTGACGATGTCGGCGACCGTTCCGCCGGCCGCGCGCACCACCTCGACGGCCTGCAGCGCCGAGCCGCCCGTCGTCGTCACGTCCTCGACGATGACGACCTTCTTGCCTTCGAGCGTCTCGCCGGCGGCAAGGCCCTCGATCTGGCGCTGGGCGCCGTGGCCCTTGGCTTCCTTGCGCACGAAGAACACCTCGATCGGCGCGCCGGCAATGGCGCTGACCGGGGCGATCGACGACACGATCGGCACCGCGCCCATGGCGAGCCCGCCGACATAGTCGGCGTCGAGCGGCGCGATGATGTCGGCCATGGCGAGCGCGACCTGGACTGCGCCGTTCGGGTCGAGCATGGTCGGCTTCATGTCGAAATAGAAGGTGCTGGCCCGGCCCGAGGCGAGCGTCACATTGGTGCCTTGCGAGAACGAGCGCGCCTTGATGATCGCTTTCAGCGCCGCGCGGTCGAGTGCGGGAAGAATTTTCGCGTTGGTGTCGGTCATGCCCTCAAATCCCCCAATCGTTCTCGATTTTTCCTGTGACGGGAGCCACGGCCCCTCAATACATGGCGAACGCCATCGCGGCCATGGAGATTGCGATAATCCACAGCGCAATGCGGCCCGAACGCGTGTGGCGGGCTTCCGCCTTGCCGATCGCTTCCGCAGTTGCCGCGTCGAAGCGGAACCCGTCGCGGCCCATGCGGGCGAGATCGGCGGAGATCCGCTCCGCCCGTTCCGCCAGCATCGGCAGGTCGCGCACGATCCGCCCGACCGCGCCGACGCCGCCGGCGGTGTCGCGCAGCATGGCGGCTGGGCCGAGATGGCCTTCGATCCACTCGCGCACCACCGGCTCGGAGGTGTGCCACATGTCGAGTTCGGGATCGAGCGTGCGCCCGACGCCCTCGACCACGACCATGGTCTTCTGCAGCAGGATCAGCTCCGGCCGCGTTTCCATGTCGAACAGCTCGGTGTTCTCGAACAGCTGCGTCAAAAGCCGCGCCATGGAGATTTCCGAGGCCGTGTGGCCGTGGATCGGCTCGCCGATGGCGCGAAGCGACTGCGCGAAAGTGTCGATATCTTGATGCGGCGGCACGTAGCCGGCCTCGAAATGCACCTCCGACACGCGCCGGTAGTCGCGGCGGATGAAGCCGAACAGGATTTCCGCCAGGAACCGCCGCTCGTCGGGCTTCAGTCGGCCCATGATGCCGAGATCGACCGCGACCAGCGTGCCGTCTTCCTCGACGAACAGGTTGCCCGGATGCATGTCGGCATGGAAGAAGCCGTCGCGCATGGCGTGGCGCAGGAACGACTGGATGACATTGGCGCCGAGCTTCGGCAGATCGAAGCCGGCTTTTTCCAGCGCCTCGAAATCGTTCAGCTTGATGCCGTCGATCCATTCGAGCGTCAGCACGTTGCGCCCGATCCGCGTCCAATCGACGCCGGGAACGCGGAAACCCGGATCGTTCGCGGTGTTCTCGGCCATTTCCGACAGCGCGGCGGCCTCGAGCCTGAGATCCATTTCGAGCGCCACCGAGCGCGCCAGCGTATCGACGACGGCGACCGGGCGCAGCCGGCGCGATGGTTCGTGGAACCGCTCGATGAGACGCGCGGCGAGATAGTAGCTTTCGAGATCCTGCGCGAAGCGGCGGCGTACGCCGGGACGTAGCACCTTCACCGCGAAGGCGCGTTCCTCGCCGTTCTCGTCAATGATCGTCGCCTTGTGCACCTGCGCGATGGAGGCGGCCGCAATCGCCGGACCGAAACTCGTGAACAGCTCGGCGACCGGCTTGCCGAAGGCATCGCGCACGACGCCCTTCGCCTCGTCATTGGGAAACGCCGGCAGGCTGTCCTGCAGCCGCGACAGGGTGCGCGCCACATCCTTGCCGACCACGTCGGCGCGGGTTGCGAGAAACTGGCCGAGCTTGATGTAGGAGGGCCCGAGCCGCGCGAAGGCTTCCGACAGCCGCTGGCCCTTGTCGGCGGCAACGCCGCGCCGCTCGAACAGCTTCAGGATTTTCAACAGGAACTGCTGGTTCGGCGGCAGCTCCGGCGGCGCCAGCAGTCCCGGCAGCCCTTCGCGCAGGAACACGAAGCCCGCGCGCATCAGGCGGAAGAAGGGGGTAATTCCAAGGCCCATTGCTATGTGCCCCCGTTATCCGCCTCGCGGCGGGGTGCACATGGCGTCACTCGCAGGACGGTCGCTGTTTCTGGTTTTCGCATGATCTGTTCGAAAAACCGGTGCCCACTTTTTCGGATCATGCGCTACAGCTTCCAGCCCGAATGCATGGCGACCGCGCCGCCGGCAAGATTGCGGTAGCTGACGCGCGAGAAACCCGCGTCGCGGATCATCTTGGCGAAACGTTCCTGCTTCGGGAAGGTGCGGATCGACTCGACCAGATAGCGGTAGGGTTCGGCGTCGCCGGCAAACACCCGCCCCATCGCCGGGATCAGGTTGAACGAATAGACGTCATAGACCTTGTCGAGCATGGGCAGGTCGACGGACGAAAATTCGAGGCACATGAAACGCCCGCCCGGCTTCAGGATCCGGAAGGCTTCCGACAGCGCCGACTCGATCTTCGGCACGTTGCGGATGCCGAACGCGATCGTATAGGCGTCGTAGCGGTTGCTCGAAAACGGCAGGCTTTCGGCATTGCCCTGCACGAAATCGACCTCGTCGCCAAGGCCGCGCTGTTCGGCGCGTTCGCGCCCCACGGTGAGCATCGCGTTGTTGATGTCGGCGACCGTCACCTTGGCATGATGCTCGGAGCGCTCGACGATGCGGAATGCGATGTCGCCGGTGCCGCCGGCCACGTCGAGCACCTCGAACGGCCGCCGGCCGGTCTTCGGCGGCGCCAGCCAGGACACGAAGGCGTCCTTCCAAACCCGGTGCATGCCGCCCGACATAACGTCGTTCATCAGATCGTAGCGTCGCGCGACGGTGTGGAACACATCGTCGACCAGCGGCTGCTTTTCGCCCGGCGCCACCGACCGGAAGCCGAAAACGGTTTCGTTGCCGCCCGGCCGCTTCGGCGCGGTGTCGGCAGCGGATTTCTCGGGTGCGAGTGTGTCGTCCATGGTGGCTATCCAAGATAAAGGCGTTATCTCCCGCACCGGGTCCGGCGCGAGCGCGGCGACCATAGCCGATGCGGGCCGGCAGCGCTATCGTTGCCGGCAACATCATATACAGGGCTGTCGGGCGGCGTATTGACGCCTCCGCTCACGCTCAATGTTCACGAAGGATGCTGTCGTGCCCGAATTGCCCGAAGTCGAAACCGTGCGCCGCGGCCTGCAGCCGGTGATGGAAGGCGCGCGCTTTGCACATGTCGAACAGCGCCGCGCCGATCTGCGCTTTCCCTTCCCCGAACGCTTTGCCGAGCGGCTCACCGGCGCACGCGTCGAGGCGCTGACAAGGCGGGCGAAATATCTGCTTGCCGATCTCGATACCGGCGAGGTGCTGATCATGCATCTCGGTATGTCCGGCTCGTTCCGCATTCTGCCGGCGCAGGATCCGAAAGGTTTTTCGGACCCGGAGCCAGGAGCGCGACTGCGCGACCGGCCGGAAGGCCGCCCCCGCGGAGCCGTCGAACGACGTGAGACTGGCGCGAGCGACATGATGCCCGAAGGCGACTTCTACTATGCGCGCTCCAAGGCCGAGGCGCATGACCATGTCGTCTTCACCTTCGAGAACGGCGATCGCGTCATCTATAATGATCCGCGCCGCTTCGGTTTCATGATCCTGTGCGCCCGCGCCGACCTTCCTGCTCATCCCTTTTTCCGCGACCTCGGCATCGAGCCGCTCGGCAACGAGCTCGACGGCGCCTTTCTTGCCGCCCGCCTTGCGGCCAAGCGCACGCCGCTGAAGGCAGCCCTTCTTGACCAGAAGACGCTCGCCGGTCTCGGCAATATCTATGTCTGCGAGGCGCTGTGGCGGTCGGGCCTTAGCCCCCGACGTGTCGCGGCGACGCTGGCGACCAAAGCCGGCGGGCCGACGGCGAGGAGCGAACGGCTCGCAACCGCCATCCGCGACGTGCTCACCGACGCGGTCGCCGCCGGCGGCTCGTCGCTGCGCGACTACGTCCACACCGACGGTTCGCTCGGCTATTTCCAGCACAGCTTTTCCGTTTACGACCGAGAGGGCGAGCCGTGCCGCAAGGACGGCTGCGGCGGCACGGTCACGCGCACCGTGCAGTCCGGCCGCTCGACCTTTTTCTGCCCGAAATGCCAGAGGTAAGGACTCTCCCCGTTGCCAGCGGCGCGCCAGTCGGATAGCGGTTAGGCCAACCGCCCGGACCAACGGGGTGGATACGCAGGGCGGAAGAACGACGCGATCAGGAGTGAACATGGCCTACGAAAACATTTTGGTTGAAACCCGCGGCAAGGTGGGCGTCGTCACGCTCAATCGCCCGAAGGCGCTCAATGCGCTGAATTCGGAGCTGATCGCGGAACTCAACCGCGCGCTCGATCATTTCGAGGAAGACGACAAGATCGGCTGCATCGTGCTGACCGGGTCGCAGAAGGCGTTCGCCGCCGGTGCCGACATCAAGGAAATGTCGACGCTGACCTATATCGACGCCTACAAGAATGACTTCATCACCACCTGGGACCGTGTCGCGCGCAACAGGAAGCCGATCATCGCCGCGGTCGCCGGCTATGCGCTCGGCGGCGGCTGCGAGCTCGCCATGATGTGCGACTTCATCCTGGCTGCCGATAACGCCAAGTTCGGCCAACCCGAGATCACGCTCGGTGTCATGCCCGGTGCCGGCGGCACCCAGCGCCTGACCCGCCTCGTCGGCAAGTCGAAGGCGATGGAGATGAATCTCACCGGCCGCCTGATGGACGCCGAGGAAGCCGAGCGCGCCGGGCTCGTCAGCCGTATCATCCCGCTCGACGATCTCGTCGACGAGGCCATCAAGGTCGCCACCAAGATCGCCGAGTTCTCGCTGCCGAGCGTCATGATGACCAAGGAATCGGTCAATCGCGCCTACGAAATGACGCTGGCCGAAGGGGTGCGCTTCGAGCGCCGCCTGTTCCACGCCATGTTCTCGACCGAGGACCAGAAAGAAGGCATGGCTGCCTTCGTTGAAAAGCGCTCGCCGCAGTTCAACAATCGCTGAACCGGGACGGATCGCGGTACAAAGGCCGGCTGCGGGGCTCGAACCCGCAGCCAATGGCTCCGAAAACCGGCAGGGCTGACCGGTTGGAAAGGCCGGTTAGGCGGCGCTATTTCGGGGCGCTCCGGCACTTTTGCGCGGAAAGTGCCAAGCTTTTCGCCCATTGCCGTTGACGCTCGCGGTTCGGCGGATTATAAGCCGCCCAACGGTGGCGTTGGCAGACGCCGCCTCTTTTGTGTGCTCGGCGCCTGCTGGCGCCGAATTTGGTTTCGAACGCATCGCACGGGATAAAGAACAATGGCCAACACCTCTTCGGCCAAGAAGATGACGCGCAAGATCGAGCGCCGCACCCAGATCAACAAGACCCGCCGCAGCCGCATGCGCGGTTTCGTCCGCAAGGTCGAGGAGGCGCTGGCCGCCGGCGACAAGGAAGCGGCGAACGCCGCGCTCCGCGCTGCCGAGCCGGAAATCATGCGCGCCGCCAACAAGGGCGTCCTGCACAAGAACACCGCCTCGCGGAAGATCTCGCGCCTCGCCGGTCGTGTCGGTCGCCTCGGCGCCTGACACCCTCCTTCGCGACATCGCTGAATCGAGCAAAAGCCTGGCCATTTGGCCGGGCTTTATTTGTTTCCCGGCAAAATAATGTGATGTTCTGCTGGCTAACGGACACAATGTCAGGGCCGCCTGCAGGGTGACAGCTCCATGTCAGAAAAATCGCTTTGTTAACAAACCGTTAATGGCATGTCGGAAGTGCGGGTCCTGGAATCGATGAAGGTGACCCATAGTCAAGTCCCTGCGCGAAAAATTTTTTTGGCGTTTTTTTCGGGCTCGTTTCCGCGTCCCCTCGGGCGTCGAAAATGTTGAGTCCGAAGCGCTTATTGGAACCGGCGTGCCGGGCATCCCCCGATGCCGTACGGACTGCGACCACTTTGCCAAAGAAGACCGGTTGCGGTGCTCCAAGGCTCCGTCTATCGTCCATCTCGTCAGGGGGCGCTGACTTGAGGCGACTGAAAAGGTCAAGGTTTTGGGGCTGCTGAATGGGGTGTAGTTTCGTATAGTTGGAATTTTGAAAAGTATACGAGCACATTCATCGAGTAGAATTTCCTTTCCCTTACCCATGTCGAGAGCGTTCTTCATGGGCACCTGTCAAAATCTAGTGCCGGCTTGAACTCCGAGCGGGCATTTGTCACCGCGAATAGCATTCGCGGCGAGACGATTGCGTCGTCTCAGACACCAAAACGGAAACATACGGCTCCAAAGCGGAGCTGACTTCGCGGGTGGTGGATTCCGCCGCCGCGAGGAGAGTTGTGCCCGCCTCCCGGGGGCATGTCATGGTGGGGCCACCGTGACGCAATCCGGAGGCATCGGGGTGATCTCCGATGAGGAATTTAAGGGCCATACGGGCGCTGGCGGCTTGGATGAATTGGCCAGATGCATGTTGGGCCTTGGGGCGAGCGAAAACGGAGGACGGATCGACGATGAGCGCGGCGGCTCAAATTGGACGAGAAATGACGGCACAGGACAAAGGGGCATCGGTGATGACGGACAAATCGGGTTCGGACGGCAAGAATTCGTGGGACAAGGTCCGTCGTCGTTTGCGTGCCGAACTCGGTGAAGAAGTCTTCTCGAGCTGGTTCGCTCGTGTCGATGTCGAGGCGTGCGACAAGGGCAGCGTTCACCTCTCGGTCCCGACCCGGTTTCTCAAGCAGTGGATTCAATCGCACTATCGCGACCGGCTGATCGACCTGTGGCAGCAGGAGCACCCGGAAGTCCGCCGCGTCGAACTCTCGGTGCGTGGCGCATTGCGTCCGCGCCCGGCCAACGTCAATTCGCCGACGCAGAATGCGAACGCCGACAAGGCGGCTCCGGCCGCTGCGCCGGCCGGTCGTGCCAGTCCCGCGGCCCCGGCCGCACAGCCGTCCGCGACCGGCCGCGAGAGCGGTCTGAACGGCTCGCCGCTCGATCCGCGCCTTACTTTCGACAATTTCGTCGAGGGCATGTCGAACAATCTGGCGCTCGCCGCCGCCAAACAGGTCGCCGCTTCCCACAATAACGGCCCGCTTGCCTTCAATCCGCTGTTCCTTCATGCCTCCGTCGGCCTCGGCAAGACTCACCTCCTGCAGGCCATCGCCTGGTCGGCCCTGCAGGGCGCGCCGGAGCGTCGGGTGCTCTATCTGACCGCCGAGCAGTTCGTCTATCGCTTCGTCGCCTCGCTGCGCGACCAGTCGGCGATCGACTTCAAGGAAATGCTGCGCGGCATCGACCTTCTGCTGATCGACGACATGCAGTTCCTGCAGGGTCGCCACGTGCAGCAGGAGTTCTGCCACACCCTCAATGCGCTCATCGACGGCGCCCGTCAGGTGGTTGTCGCCGCCGACCGCGCGCCGTTCGAACTCGAGGCGGTCGACGAGCGGGTGCGCTCGCGCCTCGGCGGCGGCCTGCTCATCCAGATCAACGCGCCGGACTTCCAGACCCGCCGCGCCATCCTCGACCAGCGTATCGCGCTGGCCCGCCGCTCGGCGCCGGACTTCACCGTTCCCGACGAGGTGCTCGACTATGTCGCCCGCCACGTCACCGCGAACGCCCGCGATCTCGACGGCGCGGTCAATCGCATGATCGCCCATAACCAGCTTACCGGTGCCGCCGTCAGCATGGAAATGGCCGAGGCCGCGCTGCGCGATCTGACCCGGGCGCGCGAAAGCCGCCGGGTGCGCATCGAGGACATCCAGCGCGTCGTCTCCAAGCACTACAATGTCAGCCGTTCCGATCTGGTCTCGGAGCGCCGCACGCGGACCATCGTCCGCCCCCGGCAGGTGGCGATGTATCTCGCCAAGACCATGACGCCGCGCTCGCTGCCCGAGATCGGGCGCCATTTCGGCGGTCGCGATCACACCACGGTGCTGCATGCCGTGCGCAAGATCGAGGAACTGTGCCGCAACGACACCGGGCTGGCGCAGGAGATCGACCTGATCCGCCGTCTGCTCGACCTGTAGAGGTCGCGGCAGCCAGTCGCCGGCAGGCAATTCGACAAATGAAAACGCCGGACCCCATCTGGGATCCGGCGTTTTTTGTTTCCATTGGGCTGGTGCGCAGTTATGCGCCGAGCTGTTCCCGGCGCGGACGGCGCTGACCGGATTTCGCCTGGGCCTGGCCCTCGAACGAGCGGCGAGACTTGTCGCCGCCAGTCTTCTTGCCGCGCCACTGGCCGCCCTCGGCCTTCTTGCCCTTGCTCCACGATCGGCCGCGATCGCCGCGATCGCCGCCATTGCCGCCATTGCCGCTCTGATCGTCGCGGCGGGCCTCCTGCCGGTAATCCGTGCGGGCGCGGGCCTCACCCTCGACCTTCTTGCCCTTGCTCCACGGCCGGCCACGATCGCCGCCATTGCCGGCCTGATCGTCGCGACGGCGCTCCGAGCGGCCGCCCGCTTCGCCCTCGGCCTTGCGGTCGGGACGCGACGAGCGCTCGGAGGAGGAGCGGCTCCGCTGGCCCTGGTTCGGTTTGCCGAATTTGCCCGATTTGCCGTTCGAGCGATTGCCCCGTCCGCGGCGGTTGTTGGCGACCTCTTCGATGCCCTCGGGCATCTCGCCGCCGGCATGCCTGACCTTGATGCCGATCAGCCGTTCGATACCGCGCAGCAGGTGCACTTCGTCGTCGCTGCAAAAGCTGATCGCCTCACCCTCGGCGCCGGCGCGCGCTGTGCGGCCGATGCGGTGGACGTAGCTTTCCGAGACTTCCGGCAGATCGAAATTGTAGACGTGGCTGACGCCGGGAATGTCGATGCCGCGCGCGGCGACGTCGGTCGCCACCAGCACCCGCGCCTCGCCGTTGCGGAATGCGCGGATCGCCCGCTCGCGCTGGCCCTGGCTCTTGTTGCCGTGCACCGAGACCGCGTCGAAGCCCGAGGCGACCAGGTGCGTCATCAGCTTTTCCGCGCCGTGCTTGGTGCGGGCAAAGACCAGCGACAGGTGGTCCGGATCCTTGCCAAGCAGTTCCTTCAACAGCGTCGCCTTGCCGCGACGGTGGACGAAATGCACCGACTGTTCGACGCGATCGGCAGTCTTGCCGGGAGTGGCACATTCGACGCGTTGCGGGTCGCTCAGGAAATCCTGCGCGAGCTGTTCGATCGCCTTCGGCATGGTCGCCGAGAACAACAGCGTCTGGCGCGGCGTACCGACGGCGCGCGCAATCTTGCGCAGCGAATGAATGAAGCCGAGATCGAGCATCTGGTCGGCCTCGTCGAGCACCAGATGGCGGGTGTTGTCGATATGCAGCGCGCGGCGTTCGATCAGGTCGATCAGCCGGCCCGGCGTGGCGACCAGAATGTCGGTGCCGTGCTGCAGGTCGCGGATCTGATTGTGGATCGAGGCGCCGCCGACCACCTTGCGCACGCGCAGCCGCATCCCCTTGGAGAAGTCGCGCAGGCTGTCGGCGATCTGGTTGGTCAGTTCGCGTGTCGGCGACAGGATCAGCGCGCGCACGCCGCGCGGTCCCGGCCGGGTGTTTTCTTCAACCAGCTGCTGGATCAGCGGCAGGCCGAACGCCGCCGTCTTGCCGGTGCCCGTCTGGGCAAGGCCCATCAGGTCGTGACCGTCGAGAACGATCGGAATGGAGGCCTTCTGGATCGGCGTCGGGGTTTCGTAGCCGAGCGCGCTGAGCGAGCGGAGAAGGGTATTGGAGAGGCCAAGGGCCTGAAATTCGTTCAAAAGAGTGTCCTTTGTGGTCGTGCGCCGCCGGTCTTTGGGCCAAAGACGCAACAAAAAGGCAATGCGGCTGGCAATTGGCCGGCCGGCATCGCAACGGTGGTGTCGATCGTGAGGCAACGCGCGGCTATTCCGCATGTTGGCTTCGATCGTCAGAACCCCGCGTGAAATGGGAACTGGGATGAGTTCGGGCGCCGCCAGCGCCGGTTCGCCCACAAGGCGCCATTGGCGCGCGGGCGACTATGAGTAGGTCAGCGGTCAGCCGGCCTTGTTCGGGGATAATGCCGAGCTTCGATCCGGGCGACAACGCGTCCTGCACCGGGTCGTTCGAAATGGTGATGGGCCGGGAGGGGCCCGCATTTGCGAAGCAAGGATGCGCGACTGCTCACGCGGCAGCCGAGAAACGTATGCGCTGCATATCGACGTTCGCGGCTGCGAAGTCAAGCGGCAAAGTCGGCATGGGCGCTATGCAAAGCTGTTTGCCAGTTGTGGGTTTTGCCGCGTGCCTCTTGCATATTGGCGGCTTTGGAGGCAGGTTTCGTCTTCCGCCCTCGGCGGCCATTTCCCGTATCGGCAGTCGGGTCGGCTCCCTGAGGTCGGGAGACTGTTTGTTTGTGAAATAGACCAACCCGACGGATACCAATCCCATGAAAGCGACACTCGAGCGGGCCCAGCTTCTGAAGTCCCTTGCCCACGTTCATCGTGTCGTCGAGCGGCGCAACACCATTCCGATCCTGTCGAATGTGCTGATGCGCGCCGAAGGCAACGATCTGCGCCTGAAGGCGACCGACCTCGATCTCGAGATCTCCGAAAGCGTGCCGGCGCTGATCGAGCAGGCCGGCGCGACCACGGTGCCCGCGCACACGCTCTATGACATCGTCCGCAAGCTGCCCGAGGGGTCGGAAGTGGCGCTGGAAGCCAGCGACAACGTTCTGACCATCCGCGCCGGGCGCTCGCGCTTTTCGCTGCAGATGCTGCCGGAATCCGATTTCCCCGATCTCACCGTCGGCGATTTCACCCACAGCTTCGAAGTACCGGCGGACGACATCAAGCGTCTCATCGACCGCACCCAGTTCGCGATTTCGACGGAAGAGACTCGTTATTACCTGAACGGCATCTATTTCCACGCCGTCGACGGCGGCGAGCGGCCGATGCTGCGTGCGGTCGCGACCGACGGCCACCGTCTCGCCCAGGCCGAGATCCCGGCACCGTCCGGCGCCAACGGCATGCCCGGCATCATCGTGCCGCGAAAGGCGGTCGGCGAGATCCAGAAGCTGGTCGAGAATATTGACGGCACCGTCGGCATCGAGCTGTCGGACACCAAGATCCGCCTCACCATGGACGGCGTGGTGCTGACCTCCAAGCTGATTGACGGCACCTTCCCGGACTACACGCGCGTCATCCCGCAGGGCAACGACAAGATGCTCACCGTTGATTGCGACGTGTTCAAGGACGCCGTCGACCGCGTGTCGACGATCTCCAGCGAACGCGGCCGTGCGGTCAAGCTGCAGCTGGCCGAGAACACGCTGGTGCTGACCGTCAACAATCCGGATTCGGGCAGCGCAACGGAAGAGGTCGCGGTCGAATACGAGGCCGATCCGCTCGATATCGGCTTCAACTCGCGCTACCTGCTCGACATCATGGCCCAGCTCGATTCCGGCACCGCGGTGTTCCGCCTCGCCGATCCGGGTTCGCCGACGCTGGTGCAGGATATCGGCGATCCGAACGCGCTGTTCGTGCTGATGCCGATGCGGGTCTGATCCCGGCAACGGGATCGGAACCATGGATGACACCGGACCGGACCGCGACGTCGTCAGGGTTCGCCTTCAAGCGCTCAAGCTGACCGACTTCCGCAATTATGCGCGCCTGTCGCTGACGCTCGACGGGCGCCACGTCGTGCTCGCCGGCGAGAACGGTGCGGGCAAGACCAACATCCTCGAAGCGATCTCCTTCCTGTCGCCCGGCCGAGGCCTGCGCCGCGCGCGCCTCGAAGACGCTGTCCGCGAGGGCGGTGGCGGCGGCTGGGCGGTCGCCGCAACCCTCGATGCCGACGGCGACGAGGTGACCCTCGGCACCGGGCTTGTTGCCGAAAACGGCATCGCCGAGCGTTCCCGCCGTATCCGCATCGACGGCACCCCGGCGCGCACCTCCGACGACCTTCTCGATCATGTCCGCGTGCTGTGGCTGACCCCGGCGATGGACGGTCTTTTCACCGGCTCGTCGGGCGACCGCCGCCGCTTCCTCGACCGGCTGGTGCTGGCCATTGACCGCGAACACGGCAGTCGCGTCGTCGCCTTCGAAAAGGCCATGCGCGAACGCAACCGCCTGTTCGAGGAGGGCCGCAACGAGGTCGCCTGGTTCGACGGGCTCGAAGCGCAGATGGCCGAGCTCGGCGTCGCCATCGCCGCCGCCCGCGCCGAGCTGGTGGCGAGCTTCAACCGGCTGATCGCCGGTCATGCCGATCCGTCCTCCGCTTTCCCCCATGCCGATCTCGCGCTTCAGGGCACGCTCGAGGAGGAAATCGCCGCGGCTCCTGCCGTCGATGTCGAGGATGCCTATCGAAGCCGGCTCGCCGAACACCGCTATCGCGACCGCGCCGCGCGCCGCGCGCTCGAAGGTCCGCACCGCAGCGACCTTGCCGTCGTGCACGGGCGGAAGGGCATGGCGGCGGGCCGCTGTTCGACCGGCGAGCAGAAGGCGCTGCTGCTCGGCCTCGTGCTTGCCCATGCCCGCCTCGTCGACGAACTGACCGGCCGCACGCCGTTGCTGCTGCTCGACGAGGTCGCCGCCCATCTCGACGAACACCGCCGGGCAGGGCTCTTCGAAGTGCTCGACCGGCTGCAGGTGCAGGCCTGGATGACCGGCACCGACGCGGCCCTGTTCGCCGCGCTCGACGGCCGCGCGCAGTTCCTCAAGGTGCATGAAGGCTCGGTCGAACCGGCCGCCTGACGCCCGACTTCGCGACTCCAACCGCCGCGACGAAAAAGGCGCGTGCTCGCACTTCCCGTTTGCAGTATGAGAAGCCCTTCGCCGACGCTGCCGGAACGCGGCGCGGGCGGCTCCTTTTCGCTGGGCAGGATCATGGAATACCAACTCGCCGCGCTGGCGGCCGCCACCTGCTGGGCCCTCACCGGCATGATCTCGACCGGTCCTGCCGGCCACCTCGGTGCCATTGCCTTCAACCGCCTGCGCATGGCGATGGTCTTCGTGCTGCTCGCCGGCGTGACGATCGTCTCAGGCAGTTGGGCAACGATCACCGGAAACGAAATGTTGCCGATCCTGGCCTCCGGCTTCGTCGGCATCTTCCTCGGCGATACCGCGCTGTTCCTGACATTGAACCGGCTCGGCCCGCGCCGCACCGGCATCCTCTTTGCCATGAACGCGCCGATGTCGACCGTGCTTGGCTGGATCTTCCTCGGCGAGGCGCTGCCGTTGCAGACCGTGACCGGCATCGTCACAGCGATCGCCGGCGTCGTGCTCGCCATCGTCTTTGGCAAGCGCCGCTCGCAGCTTCACCAGTGGGAGAACATCCAGGGTCCGCTCTGGGTCGGCGTTCTGCTCGGCCTTGCCGCGGCGCTCTCCCAGTCCGTCGGCTCGCTGATCGCCCGGCCCGTGATGGCGGCCGGCGCCGACCCGATTGCCGTCTCGGCGCTTCGCGTCGGCGTCGCCGTCATCGGCCTCTCATTGCTGATGCAGTTGCCCGTCAAACGCTTCCACCAGCGCAATCCGCTCACCTGGTCGGTCGCGCGCACGGTGGCGATATCGGGCTTCATCGGCATGGGCGTCGGCATGACGCTGCTGCTGTTTGCGCTGTCGGGCGGCGAGGTCGGCATCATCGCGACGCTGTCGGCGACGACACCGGCGATCATCCTGCCGCTTTTGTGGTGGCGCACCGGCGAGCGTCCCGCGCTCGGCGCCTGGTTCGGCGCAGCGCTCGTCGTCATCGGCACCGCGCTGATCTTCCTCGAGTGAGTCACTCATCGCAGGCGGATTGCTCGCCCGGAAGCGCGCTGACGAAGACGGAAAGCTTGTCCCGCAGCATGCCCTCGATCTCGGGATGATGCAGCAGCGCGGCGACCTCGTCCGGCGTTTTTCCTATGAGGGGAACGGTTGCGAAGGCCTCGTCCACGAGGGCCACCTTGATCGTGGTCAGCACCTCGCGGAGTGCCGCAAGTGCCACATCGCCGCGGTGTGAGGCGTGCAGCAACATGCCGGGCTTCTCTGGTATTTCGCTGCGTGAGACGAGCCAGTCGAGGGCGTTTTTCAGGCCGCCGGGAATGCCGTGGGCATATTCGGGACTGGAAAAAATCAGGCCGTCCGCCTTTTCGACCAGCGCAGCGAACGCAAGCACGGATGTCGGCGTCAGGTCGCCTTCGCGGTCCGGACTGAAGATTGGCAAGGCGCCGATACCCTCGAAGACATCAACGGTCACGGCCTCAGGCGCAAGCTCGGCAAGCCGGCGCAACAAGGCGGTGTTGGTCGACAATTGCCGCACGCTGCCCGACAGCGCCAGCAGTCGCAAGGAGCGCCCCGCCGGGCGCTGTTCAGACAAGCTTGTCGCCATAGGCGAACAGCGCCGGAGCGCCACCTGTATGCCAGAACAGAACCCGGTCGTTGGGGCCGAACCGGCCGTTGCGCACCAGCGCGACGAGACCGCCGAAGGCACGGCCCGTGTAGACCGGATCGACGAGGATGCCCTCGCTGCGGGCCAGCAGGTTGATCGCTTCCTTTTCCAGATCGCCGACGACGCCATAGCCCTCGCCGATGAAGCTGTCGTCGAGGATCACATCGCCCGGCGCGATCGTTTCGGAAAAGCCGTAGTCGGCGGCGACGTCGACGCTCAAATGATGGATGAAGCCGGCAAGGCTCTCCTCGTCGCGCGGCGCATCCTTGTCGATGCCGATGCCGATGATTTCCGCCTCGATGCCGAACGCCCGTGCGCCGACGATCATGCCCGCATGCGTTCCGCCCGAGGACGAGGCAAAGACGACATGGGTCGGTGCCGGCAGACCGGCCTCGATCTGGCCGCGCAATTCGCCCATCGCGGCGACGAAGCCGCGCGCGCCGACCGCGTTCGATCCGCCATAGGGGATGATGTAGGGATTGCGGCCCTCGTTGCGCAGCATTTCGGCCAGTGCCGGGATCGTCTCGCCCTTGCGCATCGGTCCGGCCCAATGCAGCGTCGCGCCGAGCACCTCGTCGAGCAGCAGATTGCCTTCTGACCTGTCCGGCGCCTCGCCGCCGAGCACCAGATGGCAGTGCAGGCCCGTCGCGGCAGCCGCCGCCGCCGTCTGCCGGCAATGGTTCGACTGCATCGCTCCGCCGGTGATCACCGTATCGCAGCCCTGATCGATCGCCTCGCCGACAAGGAATTCGAGCTTGCGGGTCTTGTTGCCGCCAAGCGCAAGGCCGGTCTGGTCGTCGCGCTTGATGAACAGTTTCGGCCCGCCGAGCACCCGCGACAGGCGCGTCAGATCGGTGACCGGTGTCGGGAAGAAACCAAGTGCGGTGCGTGGAAAGGACATGGCAAGCTCGCTCGTGAAGGTGGCGAAGAGGGCGACCGGCGCAAGTGTGCCAGATGACGGCGAAGCGGCAAAGCCGTGCCGTTCCGCTCCGTCCGGTTTACGATGCCGCCGTGCCGCGTTTTAGAGGCCCTTTTCGGAGAGCCTTCGAATGGCCGTTTTCCACGGATTTCCTAAGCTTTCGGCGGCAATCATTGAACCGGCTCGCAAACCCCGTATAACGGGTAGACGACCCATTCCAACGCGGTGACTGATTCGCATGGACGAAACCGAAAACACGGGCAACGGAAACGGTGCCGAGGATTACGGCGCGCAATCGATCAAGGTCCTGAAGGGCCTCGACGCGGTACGCAAGCGCCCCGGCATGTATATCGGCGACACCGATGACGGATCCGGCCTGCATCACATGGTCTACGAGGTGGTCGACAACGCCATCGACGAGGCGCTCGCCGGTTATGCCGACGAGGTGATGGTGAGGCTGAATCCGGACGGCTCGGTGACCGTGTCCGATAATGGCCGCGGCATTCCGACCGACATCCACGAGGGTGAGGGCATCTCGGCCGCCGAGGTCATCATGACCCAGCTCCATGCCGGCGGTAAGTTCGACCAGAATTCCTACAAGGTCTCCGGCGGTCTGCACGGCGTCGGCGTGTCGGTGGTGAACGCGCTGTCGACGACGCTCGACCTGACCATCTGGCGAAGCGGCAAGGAACATTCCATGCGCTTCCGCCATGGTGTTGCCGAGGCGCCGCTCGCCGTCGTTGGCGAGGCGCAGGGGCGTTCGGGCACCCAGGTGACCTTCGTGCCGAGCCCGGAAACCTTCACCATGATCGAGTTCGACTACTCGACGCTGGAGCACCGGCTGCGCGAGCTCGCCTTCCTCAATTCCGGTGTCCGCATCGTGTTGATCGACCGTCGCGGCGTCGAGGAAAAGCGCGAGGAAATGGTCTATGAGGGCGGTCTGGAAGCCTTCGTGCGCTTCCTCGATCGCGCCAAGAAGCCGCTCATTGAGGCGCCGGTCCCGGTCAAGGTCGAGCGCGACGGCATCACCGTCGAGGCCGCGTTGTGGTGGAACGAATCCTACCACGAGAACGTGCTCTGCTTTACCAACAACATCCCGCAGCGTGACGGCGGTACCCATCTGGCCGGGTTCCGCGGCGCGCTGACCCGTCAGGTCACGTCCTACGCGGAACGCGCCGGCATCGCCAAGCGCGAGAAAGTCTCGCTGTCGGGTGAGGACTGCCGCGAGGGCCTGACCTGCGTTCTGTCCGTCAAGGTGCCCGACCCGAAATTCTCCTCGCAAACCAAGGACAAGCTGGTCTCCTCCGAGGTCCGCCCGGTTGTCGAAAGCGTCGTCAACGAAACGCTCGCCACCTGGTTCGAGGAAAACCCCGTTCCGGCGAAGTCGATTGTCGGCAAGGTGGTTGAGGCAGCCGCTGCCCGCGAAGCGGCCCGCAAGGCGCGCGAACTGACGCGCCGAAAGAGCGCGCTCGACGTCGCCTCGCTGCCCGGCAAGCTCGCCGACTGCCAGGAGCGCGACCCCTCCAAGGCCGAATTGTTCATCGTCGAGGGCGACTCGGCCGGCGGTTCCGCCAAGCAGGGCCGCGACCGCGGTTTCCAGGCGGTGTTACCGCTACGCGGCAAGATCCTCAACGTGGAACGCGCCCGCTTCGACAAGATGCTGTCGAGCCAGGAAATCGGCACGCTGATCACCGCGCTCGGCACCGGTATCGGCAAGGAAGAGTTCGCCGTCGACAAGACGCGCTACCACAAGATCATCATCATGACGGACGCTGACGTCGACGGCGCCCATATCCGCACCCTCCTTTTGACCTTCTTCTTCCGCCAGATGCCGGAACTGATCGAGCGCGGCTATCTCTATATCGCCCAGCCGCCGCTCTATAAGGTCAAGCGCGGCTCGTCCGAGCAGTATCTGAAGGACCAGCGCGCGCTGGAGGATTACCTCATCGACGGCGGTGTCGATGAAGCGGTGCTGACGCTGGCGAGCGGCGAGTCGCGCGCCGGCCCGGATCTGCGCACAACGGTTGAGGAAGCCCGCCAGATCCAGTCCGTGCTGGAAGGCCTGCACCCGCGCTACAACCGCGATGTGGTCGAGCAGGCCGCGATCGCCGGCGCCCTGACCGAAGTGGTCCTGACCAACGGCGAAAAGGCGACCGAGGCGGCTGCCTATATCGCCCGGCGGCTCGACATTCTGGCGGACGAAACCGAGCGCGGCTGGGAAGGCCACGCGCTCGAGGATGGCACCCTCGTGTTCGAGCGCATCGTGCGCGGCGTCAAGGAAGCCGCGATGATCGATCCGGCCCTGCTGTCGTCTGCGGATGCCCGCAAGCTCAGCAGCCATTCCGAGCACCTGCGCGAGGTCTACGGAAAGGCCGCGACCCTGCGCCGGCGCGACGTCGAGACCGTCATCCGCGGCCCGCGCGCGCTGATGGAAGCGGTGTTCCTGGTCGGCTCCAAGGGCATTTCCATGCAGCGCTACAAGGGTCTTGGCGAAATGAACCCCGACCAGCTGTGGGAAACGACCCTCGACCCGAAGGTCCGCTCGCTTCTGCAGGTGAAGATCCGCGAGGCCGACGATGCCGACGACATCTTCGCCAAGCTGATGGGCGACGACGTCGAACCGCGCCGCGATTTCATCCAGTCGAACGCGCTCTCGGTCGCCAATCTGGACATCTGACCCTCGTCGACGCGGCTGTTCCAATCCTATCCGTTGGACGATCGGCCGCGGTCGCGCGTCGAATTTGTTGCATATCCATCACGATTGCCGCCAATACGGGGCCGTAAAGCGCTGTTAACCATGCCTGCCTTACAACAGCCATGATGCAAGTATGCTAGACAGGGGCGGGAAGGCTGGAGGGAACATCTGTTCCCACCAATGAGGACTTTGGGGATATGCGGCGTTCTATTCTGATCATTCTGTCTTGTGGCCTGGCGCTTGGCGCCTGTTCGCGCCTGGGTTTCGACTCGCGCTCCTATGTGAGCCCGCTGCCCGCCGCGCCGACGACGCCCGTGCAGTCCTCGCAGCTTGCGCCCGTTGACCTGACCAATGGCCAGGATGCCGAGCAGCCGATGACCGATCCGCTGGCCGATGGCGAACAGCCGCCGGTCGACGGCGAGGCCCAGGTTGCCGCCGCCCAGCCGATGGCCGAGCCCGCCTCGAGCGTCGAAGTCGGCCGTACCGACCTGCTCGGCGGCTGGACCGTCGCGTCGGGCTCGGACAGCTGCCAGCTCTTCATGACGCTGACCACCTGGACCGGCGGCTATCGCGCCACCACGCGCGGTTGTGGGTCGGACACGTTGAAGAACGTCGCGGCCTGGGATCTGAACGGCAAGCAGGTCATCCTGAAGGATGGCGGCGGTGCCAATGTCGCGCTGCTCTACGGCACGGCGTCGGAGAAGTTCAACGGCCAGACCACTGTCGGCCAGCCGATCTCCATTTTCCGCTAAAACGAACTCGCCAAAGGCGCGCGGGGCTTTAGCCGTCGCGACATATAGGTCGTGAGCGGCACACGTTTGCCCGCCTGAAAGCAAGCGTCACCGTCGGCTGTTTCCCCGCCCGAAACGAACGATTCCGCCCGTCACCGCGTCTGCGCGGTGCGGTTGTGCGTGGCATTTTTCCGACTTTTCTCGACTGCGCCATTCCGCCTGTCTAAAGCGACAAGTTGTCCCGACGGCTTTTCGCACTATTGCGGTTAGCATTCATGCGAAGGAAACGCCGGGAGACGGTCGCAGAACCGACAAAAAGAATGGGCAAATACGATCCCCTACGCCGCCATATGAGCGAGCTCTCCGATCTGGAATGGACCGCCGGTTTCGATGAGATCGGCGAAATTCTCGGCAAGGCGCTGCCGCCGAGTGCCTCCGAACACCGAACGTGGTGGGCCAATCACGGTGGCCAGATGGTGCATCAGCAGGCCTGGCTCGACGCCGGCTGGCGGGTCGAGAATGTCGATCTGTCGCGCCGACAGGTCGTGTTCCGCCGCATGCGGCTTGGTCGCCATGTCGGCGGCTGGAGCGTGCCGGGCAACGGCGCCAACGATCATCGTCCCAATGACGGCCTGTCGGTGGAATTGCGCAAGGCGGTGGAACAGAGCCGCCAGCCGGCCTCGGTTTCGATTCGCGTCGACTGGACCGATGTCGGCGTCGCCCGGCGCACCGAGCACGGCTGGGCGCTGCCGCAGGCACCGGAAGGGCCGGCGCTCTGCCGCATCCATACCGTGTGCGATGAAAAACACACCGCGACCATCGCCGTGGTGCGCGATCTGCCGGAATTTCTCGCCACCGTGTTCGCCGAATGTCGGGCGGGCAAGGTCGCGCCGGGGGTTGCCGCCGTGTGCGAGCGCCTCGGTGCGGCGCGCTACGTCGCCATCGATGCGGTGCTGCCCGGTCAGGCCTGGATCGTCGTCGACGGGCGCGGTTCCAGGGCCAGCCTCGACAATGCGATAGAGCGGGCAATGGTTGAACGCTCCGTGGCCATGGTCGCGCGCAATGCCGGCATCGCGGTGACGCGATTGAAGGCCGAGATCGCCTGATCCGCCAAGCGACAGCGAGCGTCGATCTGCTACAGTCGGCGGACCGCAATTCTTTGCCGATGCCACCGGCGATCGCCCCGCGCGATCGGTTTCCTTTCCCGGCACGGCGTTCAAGGGAGATTTCCATGGCGACAGTCACTTTGATCAGCGACGCCGAGGCCGGGCCGGAGGTCAAGGCCGTCTTTGACGACATCCGCGCCACACGCAACACCGATTACGTCAACAATTTCTGGCGCGCGATCGCCCATGACCCGAAGCTGCTGAAACGCACCTGGGAAAGCATCAAGGAAGTGATGGCGCCGGGCGCGCTCGATCCGCTGGTCAAGGAGATGATCTATGTCGCGGTGTCGGCGACGACCGGCTGCGAATATTGCATTCACTCGCACACGGCCGCCGCCCGCGCCAAGGGCATGAGCGAAGCCCAGCTGATGGAACTGCTCGCCGTCGTCGGTCTGGCCAACGAGACCAATAAGCTGGTCACCGGCATGCAGGTTCCCGTCGACGATCGCTTCAAGGTCGGCGAATAGCGCTCACTGCATTCCGCGGATCGAGGCACGGAAAACGCGGCGGGCAAATGTCCGCCGCGCCGTGTCGTTGCGGCCGTATCAGACCAGAAAGTCGCCGGCGTCGAGCTGGCTCGGTGTCACGCCGACCAGGACGATCTCGTCGCTGCCCAGATCGACGACCGCGTAGCCTGCCGGGTTCGCACGGATGGTGACATCGGAGAAGTTCGCAAGGCCTGAATAGGGCCGCAGGTCGATCGTATCGACATTCGGCGTGAAGTCGACGATGCGGTCCCTGTCGAAGCCGTCGTCGAAGACGAAGCGGTCGGCGCCGAAATTGCCGAGCAACCGGTCATTGCCGGGGCCGCCAGTCAGGACATCGTTGCCGCCACCGCCCTTGAGCGTGTCGTAGCCCTGATTGCCGAACAGCTTGTCGGCCTGGCCGCCGCCCAGGAGCACATCGCGGCCAATACGGCCATACAGCACATCATTGTAGACGCCGCCGTTCAGAGTGTCGGCGCCGTAGCCGCCGTTCAGCGTGTCGCGACCGACCTCGCCGAACAGAACGTCATTGCCGTATTCACCGAAAATCTTGTCGGATCCGGAACCGCCCCTGATCAGATCGCCGCCGGCGCGGCCGGCGACATGATCATCGCCGCCATGGGCGAAGAGGGCGTCTTGCCCGGCGGTACCGGTAACCCAGGTCGAGGCGTTGCTCGCGTGATAGATCTCGACGGTGCTCAGCGTCAGGCCGCTGTACTGTTCGGCGAAATACTCCACGCCCCAGTAATAGCGTTCCATGTCGTCGACCACGAGGTCGGACATCAGCGAACCGGTCGTCGTGTAGCCGTTATAGGTCGCGCCGCCCGAATATTCGTCGAAATTGCCGAGCATGTGGCCGACTTCGTGGGCCGCGATCTGGTCCTGGTAGGACGCGTCCCAACTGGTCGAGGTATACCAGGTCGTCATGTTGGTGCGGCCATAGCCGTCAACCACGGTCACCACCTGATGGGCGCCGCTGTTGACCCAATCCATGTCGAACTTGACCTCGTACATCCGCTTGCCGTCGGCGAAGCAGACATTGTTGTTCCAGATGGAATTCGCGCCGTTCAGCCAGACCGAGGCGAGAGTGCCGGGATCGTCGCCGACAAGATCAACCTTCAGCTTGATGTTGAAGGCCTGTCCGCCGAATTGCAGATCGTATCTAACATTCCACGCATACCCGCCGTCGGCACGGTCTTCGTAGTAGCTGACCGTTGTGGATGGGAACGTCGTCATGATGACCTCCCTTTCCGGATTATTTCTGAATGTTACCTCCAAATTGCGGCATCAGAATGAAATCCGGCTAAGGAAATGCGCCATGCCATTTCGCGGCAAGGCCGCCTGTTGGGCGCTTCCGGCCCTCCGCGTCGGGGGCTGCGAACGGACCAGCCGCCGAAACGGCGAAGGAGGCTGTCGACAGTACGATTCGAGCGACGCCATGGGCGTCGGCGGCGGCGGGTGACGCCACGGTTCGCGCCGGACATGCCCCGCGACGGTTTCGACCGGGCAACAAAAAAGCCGCCTTGCGGCGGCTTGTTCGTTTCAGCGGATGCTGAAGAAACCTGGTGGAGCCAAGGGGAGTCGAACCCCTGACCTCTTGAATGCCATTCAAGCGCTCTCCCAACTGAGCTATGGCCCCATCGGTTTCCGCCGCCGGGTTCATCCGGCAGCGCGGGCGGAAATTATGCGGCGCGCGCGAGATAATCAAGAGGCGCCGACAAAAAAATTCCCGACCGGCTTCGCAGTCAGCTTTCGTCGTCGTCCTTGACGTAGACGATCAGGTCGGAAACGTCGTCTCCGTCCTCGTCGTCGTCCTCGAGGAACGTGTCGTCGTCATCGTCGTCTTCGATGTCGTCGCCGCCGTCGATATCGGAAAACTCCTCGTCATCGACAGTGTCGTCGTCACCGCCCGACGCTTCCTCATCCGCTTCTTCCAGCGAGATCAGGTTTTCGTCGGCCTCGTCCTCATCGTCCTCTTCGGGCTCGGCGGCCTTCGCAGGCGCGGCCTTGGCCGGGCTCGCCTTGGCCTCCGTCCGCGTCGGTGCGACGGTAAGCTCGAAGATCGTGCCGCATTTCGGGCACGTGATGGGAGTGCGGTTCAAGTCGTAATATTTGGCGCCGCAACTGGGGCAATGCCGCTTGGTGCCGAGTTCCGGTTTCGTCACGGGTCTAGCCTCATCGATCTGAAATTGGCGCCCGTGATTAGACCTTGAGTCGGCGCATGTCAAAAGCAAATCCGCACATATGAACGGAGTTTTTCCCCATATCCTCGCTTTCCGCCCCGATTTGGCCGCCGTTGCGGCGTGACGGGACCCCTTCGTCATGATAGGGAGAGCGCTTTCGCGAACCCCTCCGCCTGCGGATATCGAACATGACCGAGTTGACCCTGCGGCCCCTCAGCGCTCACCAAAGCGCGGCCCTTTCGGGCCGTATCGCCGTCCCCGGTGACAAGTCCATCTCACACCGCAGCCTGATCCTGGCGACGCTGGCCGTCGGCGAAAGCACCGTCTCCGGCCTGCTCGAATCCGAGGACGTGCTGAACACCGCCGCCGCCATGCAGGCGATGGGCGCCGCCGTGCGCCGCGACGACGAGGGTATCTGGCATGTCGGCGGCGTCGGCGTCGGTTCGCTGCTCGAACCCGAGGCGCCGCTCGACTTCGGCAATGCCGGCACCGGCGTGCGCCTCGTCATGGGCATGGTCGCCTCGCACCCGATCGCCGCCATGATGATCGGCGACGCCTCGCTGTCGCGCCGGCCGATGGGCCGTGTGCTCGATCCGCTGCGCCAGTTCGGTGCCGAGGTGATCGCCCGCTCCGGCGACCGCCTGCCGCTGGCGCTGCGCGGCCCCGCGACGCCGGCGCCGATCAGCTACCGCGTTCCGGTGCCGTCCGCCCAGGTGAAATCCGCCGTGCTGCTCGCCGGCCTGAACACCCCCGGCATCACCACCGTGATCGAGCCGGTGCCGACCCGCGATCACACCGAGCGCATGCTGACCGGCTTCGGCGCGTCGCTCGATATGTCGATCGACAACGAGGGCGCCCGCGTCATCCGCCTGCATGGCCGCCCGGAACTGAAACCGCAGGCGATGGTCGTGCCGGCCGATCCGAGCTCGGCGGCGTTTGCCATCGTCGCCGCCACCATCGTGCCGGGCTCCGAGGTCGTCGTCGAAAACGTCATGCTGAACCCGACCCGGACCGGCCTGTTCCAGACGCTCGCAGAAATGGGTGCCGACCTCACCTTCGAAAACACCCGCGAGGAGGGTGGCGAGGAAGTCGCCGACATTCGCGTGCGCTCAGCCAGGCTGAAGGGCGTCACCGTGCCGCCATCGCGCGCGCCCTCGATGATCGACGAGTATCCGGTGCTCGCCGTTGCAGCCGCCTGCGCGGAAGGCTCGACGGTGATGGAAGGGCTCGCCGAATTGCGGGTCAAGGAATCCGACCGCCTTGCCGCCGTCTCCGCCGGCCTCGCCGCCAACGGCATCGAGCACGAAGCCGGCGCCGATAGTCTCGTCGTTCATGGCCGCAAGAGCCCGATCGGCGGCGGCACCGTCGAGACCCATCTCGACCACCGCATCGCCATGAGCTTCCTCGTGCTGGGTCTCGTTGCCGACAAGCCGGTGACCGTCGACGATGTGGCGATCATCGCGACGAGCTTCCCCGGCTTCATCGATCTGATGCGCGGTCTTGGCGCGGACCTGCGGGAAGGGGCCGACTTGGCGGAAGGGGAGAGCGCATGATTATTGCGATCGACGGCCCTGCGGCGTCGGGCAAGGGCACGCTCGCCCGCCGTATCGCCGAACATTACGGCCTGCGCCATCTCGACACCGGGCTGCTCTATCGCGGCACGGCGGCAGCGCTCATCAAGGCCGGCAGGCCGGTCGATGATGAAAATGCCGCCGAACAGGCTGCCCGCGAGCTGGACGTTACCGGCTTCGACCGCGTCGCCCTTGCCGACCACGAGGTCGGCGAAGCGGCCTCGAAAGTGGCTGCAATGCCGAAGGTGCGCGCCATGCTACTGCAGCGTCAGCGCGACTTCGCCGCCGAGCCGCCGGGCGCCGTTCTCGACGGCCGCGACATCGGCACCGTGGTCTGTCCCGATGCCGATGTGAAGCTCTTCGTGGTCGCCTCGGCCGAGGTGCGCGCGCGCCGCCGTACCGACGAAATGATCGGTCGCGGCAAGGCGGCGGACTACGACACGATCCTCGAAGATCTGAAGCGTCGCGACGAGCGCGACACCGGGCGGGCCGTCGCGCCGCTGAAACCCGCGGAAGATGCCCTCTTGCTCGATACCAGCGAGTTCGATATAGAAACCGCGTTCCGTGCCGCAGTCGATCTGATCGACGGGGCTCGAAACGGCGAATAAGGGGCGGTCTTCCGACACGCCCCGTTTGGCGTTCACTTTGCCTGGTCCTCGAAAGCCGGTTTTGGCCGCGAGGAAGGTACGGACAGCATTCAGGAAGGATTTCGGTCCACCACGCATTCGCTCCTGTTTCAGGCGCGGATCGGGGCCGGGTCAGACCAGACACAGGAGTGTCGGCCCATCGGTTCGCACGCGCCGGCCCGTCTATCTAAGACGGTCGTTCCGCACTGGAACCGAAACGATGGATCGGCCAACGAGACACAAGCGTCGGCGCAGTAGGAGCGAGATGCTCCAGGAGTTTAAATGACTGAACTGAACCCCACCCGCGAGGATTTTGCCGCTCTTCTCGAAGAGTCCCTCGCCGATACCGAGATGTATGAAGGCTCCGTGGTCAAGGGCACGGTTGTCGGCATTGAAAAGGACCTGGCCGTCATCGACGTCGGCCTCAAGGTCGAAGGCCGCGTGCAGCTGAAGGAATTCGGCGCACCGGGTCGCGAAAGCGGCCTCAAGATCGGCGACGAAGTCGAGGTTTACCTCGAGCGCATCGAAAACGCGCTCGGTGAAGCCGTGCTGTCGCGCGACAAGGCGCGCCGCGAGGAAAGCTGGATCCGTCTCGAGAAGGCCTTCGAGGCCAACGAGAAGGTCACCGGCCATATCTTCAACCAGGTCAAGGGTGGTTTCACCGTCGACCTCGACGGCGCCGTGGCCTTCCTGCCGCGCTCCCAGGTCGATATCCGTCCGGTTCGCGACGTCGGCCCGCTGATGCACACCCCGCAGCCGTTCCAGATCCTCAAGATGGACAAGCGCCGCGGCAACATCGTCGTTTCGCGCCGTGTGGTTCTCGAGGAGAGCCGTGCCGAGCAGCGCCAGGAACTGGTCCAGAGCCTCGAAGAGGGTCAGGTCATCGAAGGCGTGGTCAAGAACATCACCGATTACGGTGCGTTCGTCGACCTCGGCGGCATCGACGGTCTGCTGCACGTCACCGACATCGCGTGGCGCCGCATCAACCATCCGAGCGAGGTTCTCGCCATCGGCCAGACGGTCAAGGTGCAGATCATCCGCGTCAACCAGGAAACCCACCGTATCTCGCTCGGCATGAAGCAGCTCGAGGCGGATCCGTGGGATGGCATCGAAGCCAAGTACCCGGTCGACGCCCGCTTCACCGGTCGCGTGACCAACATCACCGATTACGGTGCGTTCGTTGAGCTGGAGCCGGGCATCGAAGGCCTGATCCACATCTCCGAGATGTCCTGGACGAAGAAGAACGTCCATCCGGGCAAGATCGTTTCGACCAGCCAGGAAGTCGAGGTCATGATCCTCGAGGTCGATCCGGTCAAGCGCCGCATCTCGCTCGGCCTCAAGCAGTGCCTCGACAATCCGTGGGATGTCTTCGCCGACAAGTACCCGGTGGGTACCGTGGTCGAGGGCGAGGTCAAGAACAAGACCGAGTTCGGTCTGTTCATCGGCCTCGACGGCGATGTCGACGGCATGGTTCACCTGTCGGATCTCGACTGGAACCGTCCCGGCGAACAGGTCATCGACGAGTACCGCAAGGGCGACATGGTCAAGGCTCAGGTCCTCGACGTCGACGTCTCCAAGGAACGCATCTCGCTCGGCATCAAGCAGCTTGGCGGCGATCCGTTCGCCGACGCCAGCGGTGAAGTCCGCCGCGGCGCGGTGGTGACCTGCGAAGTCACCGAGGTCAAGGAGAACGGCCTTGAGGTCAAGGTCGCCGGTTCCGATCTGTCGGCCTTCATCCGCCGCTCCGATCTGGCCCGCGACCGTGCCGAACAGCGCCCCGAGCGTTTCGCCGTCGGCGAGAAGTTCGACGCCCGCGTCACCCAGTTCGACAAGAAGAACCGCAAGCTGTCGGTGTCGATCAAGGCGCTGGAAATGGCTGAGGAAAAGGAAGCGATCGCGCAGTACGGCTCGACCGACTCCGGTGCCTCGCTCGGCGACATCCTTGGTGCCGCCCTCAAGGCGCGCGAAGACGACGAGTAAGCCTCGCTTGCTTCTTCACGCGGCGCTCCGGCACCGCAACGAGACACGGAAAGGGCCCGCTCACGCGGGCCCTTTTTGTTTGTGCCGACGGGGAGGCTACCAGCGGCCGCGCCTGCACCCGAAGATGTCTGTCCAATCAACTTGAAATTGTGCTCGGTTTCGCCGACAAGGATCAGCGTGTCCCAAGGCAGGCGGATCGGCAATGGCGCGCGAACAACTACAAGAGCATATGGTCTTAGGCGTAACGTACAGGTGGGAGGATCAGACCGACCTGTTCCACCAGATAGTACCCGTGCTCGACTTCCTCGCTCCTGTGAGCTTCGTCGTCACTTTCGTCGTCACCGTCGTCGTCCAGTTTATCGTGTTCACTCGCTGCTATTCCCCTCCGACGGTGGAAGAAAGAGAACGGTTTTCACGACGCGAGTTACAGCTACGCGCGCGCCGCCGTTTCTTCGACACTTTCTCTTCCGAAAAAATGACGGTGTTGCGCAGGATTACGTATGCCTGTTGGGCTGCGTCGTTCCTGTTGTTCGGCTCGCAATTTGTGTTCATCGCGCTGTTCGGCGTGCCGTCGACACCCTGAAACGATCCGGTACGAGGCCTTGGAACACCCGTTTGAAATTGCGTTTGGTTTTCCTGAGGGCGTCCGCGCTTGGAGTGCAGGCGGATCGGCAATGACGCGTGAGGAATTCCACGAGCATCTGGTCTACGCGACGGCGTACAGGTGGGAGGATCAGTCCGACCTGTTCAACATCGTTATGCCCGTGCTGTTTTTCTTCACTTGTGCGTGCATCGTTGTCACGATCATCGTTCAGGCGATCGTGATTTTTCGCGTTGGCCCCTTCCCAACTGCTGAGGAAAGGGAGCGCTACTCGTGGACGCAGAGATACGTCCGCGGGGTTCTCAAATGGGAGCGCGCGCTGATGTCCAGGGAATTGCGGCCGATACTCAAGGTCTTGGCTTTCTGCTGGGCAGCGACAGCTCTGTCGTTTGGTGCCACGGTGGCTTTCATGTCCATGGTTGGTGTGCCGTCGACGCAATAAGCATCGCGCAACCAGCCGGAGCGGTTGGCGCTGCAAAAACCCTCGAAAAGAAACGGAAATCCCTCAGCGCACCAGAAGGATCGGCAGCTTGCACGAGCGGATCATGTCCGACGTGGTCGAGCCGATGATCAGGTTGCGGATGCGCGAGTGCCCGTAGGCGCCCATCACCACCATGTCGATCGAGCGCTCCTCGATAATGCCGGTAAAGGCGGTTTCCGGCTTGCCGGCCGCGACGACGATGTCGACCTCGAAGCCGCCGCCGCCAAGCGTCGCCTTGGCGTTTTCTAGCGCCTTGCGGACGCCTGCGGTCTCCGAGCCGGCAAAGCCGAGCGTGATCGGCAGGCCGGCCAGCACCCCGCTGCGCGCCACATAGTCGACCGCCTTCATCGAGGATTGCCCGCCGTCGAAGGCGAGCAGAACCCGCTCGGCCGGCTTGAACTCGCGGTTGGCGACGAAGACCGGCTTGTGGCTTGAGCGGATGACCCGCTCCAGATGCGAGCCGAGATCGGGCTTCGCCTCGCCCATCGTCTCGCCGCGCTTGCCGACGACGATCAGGTCGCCGGTGTCTTCCTTTGCCTGCAGGCTGTCGATCAGATCGCCCTGGCGCAGCCGGGTTTCGACCCGCACCCCTTCGGCCTCGACGATCGCCCTGGCGTCCTCGAGGATGGCGCGGCCCTGCGCCTGCGCCAGTTTCGCGCGTCTGGCATCGAGCTCGCTCAGCTCCTCCAGCAGATGCGAACGGGCGCCGAGCTCGATCGCGCCGCTCAGATCCTGTCGGTCGCTGCCTTCAGCGCGCCCGAGCACGTGATAGATCTTGACCGTGGCCTCGGCCCGTTTCGCGATCCACGCCGCGTAGTGGCACACGCTCTCGGAATATTTCGAGCCGTCCACAAAGGCGATCAGGGTGCCGGTTGTCATAGGTGCCTCCCAAGGCAGGGTCCGCGTGGGCCGGTCGCACGAAGCGCCCCGGCGCCGCGATAGCAGAAAAGATCAGTGCCCGAGCAGTTTCTCGAGCGCGCCCGGCTTGTCGTGGATCGCAAGCCTGTCGACGATGGTTTCCGACGCTTCGTTCATGCCGATGATATCGACCTCGGCGCCTTCGCGGCGGAATTTCACCACCGCCATGTCGAGCGCGGACACCGAAGAGATGTCCCAGATATGCGCGTGGCTGACATCGATGGTGACCTTCTCCGGCACCTCGCGGAAGTCGAGACCCTTCATGAAGTCCTCGGTCGAGGCGAAGAACAGCTGCCCCTCGACGCGATAGGTGCGGTGGCGCCCGTCCGGGCTGATCGTCGTGGTGATGCGGAAAAGCTGCGCGATCTTCCAGGCAAAGAACAGCCCGGAAAGCAGCACGCCGACCAGAACGCCGATCGCCAGATTGTGCGTGTAGACGACGAAGAACACCGTCGACAGCATGACGATGGACGACGAGCGCGGATGCTCGCGCAAATTCTTGATCGAGCTCCACGAGAAGGTGCCGATCGACACCATGATCATGATCGAGACGAGGGCGGCCATCGGAATGCGGCCGACCACATCGCCGAGCACGACGACGAAGAACAGCAGGAAGGTGCCGGCGGCAAACGTCGACAGCCGACCGCGCCCACCCGATTTCACGTTGATGATCGACTGGCCGATCATGGCGCAGCCCGCCATGCCGCCGATAAAGCCGGTCATGGTGTTGGCGAGCCCCTGGCCGATGCATTCCTGATTGCGGTCCGACGCCGTGTCGGTGAGATCGTCGACGATCTGCTGCGTCATCAGGCTCTCCAGGAGGCCGACGACGGCGACCGCGAGCGAGTAGGGGAAGATGATCTGCAGCGTCTCGAAGGTGAACGGGATGTCGGGGATGAGGAGCACCGGCAGCGTGTCCGGCAGCTCGCCCATGTCGCCGACCGTGCGCACGTCCCAGCCGAAAGAGACGGTCAGCGCTGTCAGCACGACGATGGTGACGAGCGGCGAGGGGATCGCCTTCGTCAGGCGCGGAAACAGATAGATGATCGCCAGCCCCGCCGCGACCAACGCAAAGGTCAGCGGCGGCACGCGGGTCGGGTCGAGTTCGGGCAACTGCGCGACGAAGATCAGGATGGCGAGCGCGTTGACGAAGCCGGTGATCACCGAGCGCGACACGAAGCGCATCACTGAGCCGAGCCTCAGCACGCCCGCGCCGATCTGCAGCACGCCGGCAAGCACCGTCGCGGCGAGCAGATACTGCAGCCCGTGATCGCGCACGAGCGTGACCATCAGTACGGCCGTCGCCGCGGTTGCCGCAGAGATCATGCCCGGCCGCCCGCCGGTGATCGCGGTGATGACGGCGATCGAGAACGAGGCGTAAAGGCCGATCTTCGGGTCGACGCCGGCAATGATCGAAAACGCGATCGCTTCGGGGATCAGCGCCAGCGCGACCACCAGGCCCGACAACAGGTCGGCCCGGATGTTGCCCGTCCACTGGTTCCGATAGTGCGAGAGAGAGATCATGAGCGGTCCAAAATATGATTGCCCGAGGCAGCGCGGGCGCCCCGGCCAATCAGGAGGGATTGTGTGGTTGATCCGACGGTTCGGCAGCCGGAAGAGCCATCCGGGCGGTTCCCGGATCCATTCGTTGCGCTCTCATACAATGTTGCGCTGCAGAAAACAAATCGCCGACGAGCGCTGCGGAAGTTGACCTTGCGGAAGCGATCAAGGGAGCAGAAGACGCCATTCCTCGCGAAATATCGAAGTGCGCTGCAGCAAATCGCGCCGGTGCGGCCGGCAAATTGGTCCGCAGCGCCGATGATCCCTTGCGGAGCGCCTGACTTCCTGCTAACCCATTGGCTTACCGTTTATTTTACCAAGGGGCCCCGGTCGATATGACCCTCGACGCCGACATGCTTGTCGACAGACGCCGCCTGCGCCGCAAGCTCACGGTCTGGCGCATCGTCGGCATTGTCGCGCTGATCGGGTTCGTCATCGCGCTCTTTTACGCCTTCGCCGCGGACTCCGATCTGGTCACCAAGCATCGCGCCCATATCGCCCGCATCAGCGTGACCGGCGTCATCATCGAGGATCGCAAGCGCCTCAAGTTGATCGAGAAGATCGGCAAGTCGGATTCGGTCAGCGGTGTCATCGTGTCGATCAACAGCCCGGGTGGCAGCACCACCGGCGGCGAACAGCTCTACAACGCCCTGCGCGATCTCGCCGAGAAGAAACCCGTGGTCGCCCAGATCGGCACCGTCGGGGCCTCGGCCGGTTACATGACGGCGCTTGCGGCCGACCATATCGTCGCCCATCGCACCTCGCTGACCGGCTCGATCGGCGTGATCATGCAGTATGGCGAGTTCAGCGACCTCCTCAAGACCCTCGGCATCAAGTTCGAGGAGGTCAAGAGCAGCCCGCTGAAGGCGGAGCCGACCTTCTTCAAGCCGACCAGTCCGGAAGCCCGCGCTATGCTGCAGGGGCTGGTAACCGATTCTTATGACTGGTTCGTTGGTCTGGTTGCCGAACGCCGGGGCTTCGCGCAGGATGCAGCCGGAAAGCTCGCCGATGGTCGCGTGTTCTCCGGCGCCCAGGCGCTCGATGCGCGGCTGATAGACGCAATCGGTGGCGAGAAGGAAGCCGTCGCCTGGCTTGAGAAAGAAAAGGATGTCGCCGAGGACCTGCCGATCCGGGATTGGAAGGTTGACGGGCGATTTGAAGATTTGTCGTTGTCCGAGACCGTCGCAGCGATGATAGTGCGTGCAGTCGGCGGGGAAATCGCTGAACTTGGTGGCGGTATCGCCGCATCAATGCGCGACAAGGTTGTGCTTGACGGTCTTGTGTCACTTTGGCAGGCTGAAACCGCAGGGAAAAATGCGGCAGAGTGAGGGGGGAGCTCGATGATCAAATCAGAGCTGGTGCAGCGGATCGCGAACCAGAATCCGCATCTCTACCAGCGAGATGTCGAGAATATCGTCAACGCGATTCTCGATGAGGTCATGGCCGCGCTGATGCGGGGCGATCGGGTCGAATTGCGGGGCTTCGGGGCGTTTTCCGTCAAGAACCGACCGGCACGCGTCGGCCGCAATCCGCGGACCGGTGACAAGGTCTCGGTTTCGGAAAAATACGTTCCGTTCTTCAAGACCGGCAAGGAAATGCGCGAACGCCTCAACGGCGGCGATGCCGGCGACGACGACGACGAGTAGGTTCTCCGCTCCGGACCGCGGATCCGTCGCGTTACAGACGTTTTCTCGACACGTTCATCGTTGTATGATGCCGTTCGCCCGCTACGAAATGGTGGCGGGGTCTTTTGTTTGCGGGCCCGTCCCGCGTGATCATACAGGGAATGTCCGGTGAAGAATTTGGGTCTGGCGATCATCATCGCACCGATTAGCCTGATCGTCGTTGTCCTTGCCGTGGCCAACCGCCACCCCGTGACCTTGTCTCTCGATCCGTTTGCGACCGATACGCCGGCGCTGGCAGTCACGGTGCCGGTTTTCTGGCTGTTTTTCGCCACGCTCGCGCTCGGCATCATCCTCGGCGGCGTCGCTGTCTGGCTGCGTCAGGGCAAATGGCGCCGCGCGGCGCGCCGCAACCGGTTCGCAGCGTCCCGCGCCGAACGTGAGGCCGAGGCGTTGAAGGAACAGGTGGCACCGAAGACCGCGCTGCCCGCGCCGGGTTCACGCAAGGCGGCGTAGTCCGGCCGCGCCGCGCAAGTCGATTTAACCGCCGATCCGGGAGACCCCGATGGGCTCCGGCGAGCTTGGGAGGCGTGTTCAATGCGATACCAGCACAAGGCCATCGGCCATTTCGGCAGCTCGGTTCGACGAGTCATCCTGGCAGCGATCCTGTCGCTGGCGGGGCTGACCGCCGCGCCGGCAGCTGAAGACCCGGCCAAGGCCTGTGAAGCCCCCGTCGCCGGTGCCGATTTGCGGAAATGTTCCTTCCAGGGCCGCAAGCTCGCCAAAATTGATCTGCACGGCGCTGTCCTCGCCGGCGTCGACCTGTCGAACGCGACCCTCACCGACTGCGACCTGACCGGCGCGGATCTGCGCGGCGCCAATCTCAAATGGGCCAATCTGAGCGGTTGCCGCATGCGCCGGGCGGACCTGTCGGGCGCCGATCTGTTCCATACCCGCCTCGACTATGCCGACATGTCGGATGCCAATTTGCACAAGGCCTTCATGTTCGGCACCGACCTCAACTATGCCCGTCTCGACAACGCCGATCTGAGCGGCGCCAACATGAAGGACGTGCTGATGGAGGAAACCCGCTTCCGCCGGGCGAACCTTTCGGGCGTCTACATGCTGCGCGGTGTCATCATCGGCTCGGACTTTCGCTGGGCCACATTGCGCAACGCCGACCTTACCGGCGCCAGTGCCGAGGAATCCAATTTCTCCGGCGCCGATCTCTCCGGCAGCAAGTTGACCGGCACCCGGCTGATCTCGACCCGCTTCGTCGGCGCCCGCCTCGATGGCGTCGACGTGCGCAACGCGATCTTCAAGGACACTGATTTCCGCGGTGCGGTCCATCTGCCCGAAGAGGTCGAAAAGCGCCTCGGCGAGCGCTGGCGGGCCAACTAACCCCGGTGCCGGCGCCGCCCGACGACGGGTGTCTTCCTGTCATCGATCTGTTGTCTCTCGCCGCGATGGTGATCACCACCGCGTGAACAGACCTGCGTCGGTTCGCCCGGCACTGTGCAAGTGCGGCTGACTTCCGCTAGGGTAGCGGAAAGGGCGATTCTATCGAGGGAAACGGTATGGAACGGGTTATCCTTGGCGTCGTCGCGTTGCTGATCGGCGTCTTTCTTCTCCTGCGGGGGAGCAGCAGCTCGGAGGAAGCGCCAACAGGCGGCAATCGCTTCACCGCACTGGTCGCCAAGCTCGGCCGGCGCGGCATCGGTATCATCCTCACGCTGTTCGGCTTTTTCCTGCTCGCCTCGACGTCGTTCATCTACGTCAACGCGAACGGTGTCGGGCATCTGAAGCGCATCTACGCCTTCAACGAATTGCCGCAGGGCCGCATCGTCGCGCTAGCCGGCGAAAAAGGCCCGCAGGCACAGATCCTCGGTCCCGGTTTTCATTTCATCCCGCTGGTCCGCGTGCTCTACGACTATGAGGAATATGGCGTCATCACCGTGCCGGAAGGCTATTACGGGCAGTTGCGCGCGCTCGACGGCGCGCCGATGCCGGCCGGCATGTACATCGCGCCGACCATCGCCGACGACAAGCTCGGCGAGATGCTGAACGCCCCGTTCTTCCTGAAGAACGGTGGCATCAAGGGGCCGCAGGAAACCGTCATGAAGCCCGGTCAGTATCGTCTCAATCGTTATCTCTGGGGTATCAAGATCGATGAGCAGACCGAGGCGACGGTGATCCCGAAAGGCTTCGTCGGCGTCGTCAAGTCGAACGTCGCCCAGCCGAATGCGGTCTGCAAGGAAGAGGAAGTCTCGACCGATGCCACGCGTGGCGCGCTGACGGTGCCGCTGGTGCCGCCCGGCTGTGCCGGCATCTGGAAGGACCCGCTGCTGCCCGGCGCCTACTATCTCAACCGGCGCGCCTACGAGGTGACCCTAGTCGACGTGCGCGTGCAGACCTGGGAGTACAAGGGCGGCTACGTCAAACGTATCATCGATCTGTCGGTCGATCAGGAAGGCAACATCAAGCAGGTCGAGCGTCAGGTCACCGAACAGACGCCTGAAAGCGCCGCCGACCGTGCGGTCTTCGTCAAGGTCGAGGGCTGGGATATCCCGCTCGAGCTGCGCGCCCTCGTGCAGGTCTCGCCGGATCACGCGCCGATCGTCGTCGGCTCCGTTGGCGGTCTCGACGAGATCGAGGACCGGATCCTGACGCCGGCCATTCGCTCTATCGTGCGCAACGTTGCCGGTTCGACCGTGCGGGTGCCGATCAAGAACCCGGACGGCACGATCAAGGAGCCGATCGAATATGAGGTTCGCCTCACCCGCGTGCTCGACCTGATCGAAAACCGCGAGGCGTTGGAAGAAACGATCGAGACCAAGATCAAGATCGAAGGCGCCAAGGCCGGTGTCGACATTCGCGAAATCCGCCTCGGCGAACCTGCGATCCCGCCGGAACTGCTGGTCTCGCGGCTGCGTGTGCAGCTCGCCGATCAGCTCTCCAAGGCATATGAGCGCGAAACCGACGCGCAGCAAAAGCGCATCGAGACCGAGCAGGCCCGCTCGACCGCTAACGAGCAGCCGCGTCTGGTGCAGGCGCAGATCGCCGTGCAGGTCGCCAATCAGCGCGAAAAGGAACGCGAAGCGCTCGGCCGCGCCGAACGCAAATACCTGGAAGAGCTTGCCAAGGGCCAGATGGCGCAGGCGACCGTGCTCGGACAGGATCGCGTCGCGCTCCTGCAGGCGCTGGAAAAGACGCTGGCGAGCCTCGAACGCCGGCCTGAGCTTGTGCAGATCGTCGGCAAGCTGGTGCCGAACACGGTGGTCGGCGGCAGCGAGGGCGGCCTCGCCGGTGCGGCCGCGATCTTCGGCTCCAATTTCGGCCAGGCGGCGCGGGAAATCCCCGCGATGCAGCAGAAGTAGATCGGCTGACGGCCAAATGGCATTTCGCAATGCGCGGGCGGGGACGACGGTTCCCGCCCGTTTCTTTTGCGTTGTGAAGGCGCGTCAGCCTTCTGTTTGCTCGCGTTTTCTTATCCAAAAAGTCTGCCGACTTTTCGCTGACACGGACCTTCGGTTTGGCGAAGCGGTTTACCGCTCGACCCACCAGAACACGGGGTCCATGCCGAACAGCCATTGGTGGCCCGGCACGACGAGAAGCAGCAGCACCACGATCGCTGTGGCGGCAATCGCGATCGCGAGCGGCGCATCGAACCGCGGCCGCCGTCCGCCGCTCACCATGCCGATGAAAGGCAGATTGGCGGTGCCCTCGGCAAGCTCCGCCCAGCGTTCCGCTCCGAGAAGCCTCTTCTTGCGCTTGTCGACGATCAGCGTGCCGAGCATTGCGAACGCCGCGAGCGTCCCGAACAGCACGATGCCGACCAGGTCGCCATTGGCAACGGTGTGGGCAAGTGCCCAGAGAGCGAGGCCCCACAGAACCGGATGGCGGGTCAGCGCCAGCACCGCGCCCGCGCTGCTGTCGGCGCCGGCACGGAAGGTGACGGAGAGAATGTTGCGGGTCAGCGAACCGGCGATGAAAAGCACGAAGCCGAGCGGCACCAGCACGAGCGCCAGCCCCGCCTGCCACGGCGCCGGGTCCCAGACCTGTTCCGACGGCGCCCGCCAGGCAGCGAAGATCAGCCACGCGAGTAGCCCCGTCGACATCACCGAATAGCCGACGATGTAGCTACGCTCGCCGATTGCCTCGGTCGCTGCGCGGCGCACGCCGGGCCGCGTCGGGATGACGTGGGCGAGCAGAAAGACGAAAAGGGCGAGGAAGAACTCGGTCATGGCGGGAAACTAGCAGCGCGCACCGCTGACCGTCTTGCCTTTCGCGCATTCCCTTGCCCGCACTCACCAAATCTCCGATGATTGCCGCCCGTCGCTTGCTTGCGGCGGTCCCGAGACCCTCAGCGCCCGCTAGAAGGGCCATCCCCGGAACGAAGTTCATGCGGCTCCCGGCCCTCGATCCTCGGCGCCTTGGCGCGATCCTGCTGACGCTGGCGATCGGCGCCGCCGGCGGGGCCGCGGCCGCGTCGTTCGACGTGCCAGCCGGCTGGCTGATCGGCGCCGCCGTTGCCGTCACCATCGCCGCGGTGTCGGGCGTCGATACCTCGATCCCGCCGCGCCTGCGCGACCTTGCCTTCGTCTCCATTGGCCTGTCGATGGGGTCCGGCGTTTCGCATGAGACGATTACCGAGAGCGCCCGCTGGCCGCTGAGCCTCGTCATGGTGGTTGTCTGCGTCGCGGTCATCATCGCCGCCGTCTACGCCTATCTGCGCGTCGTCAACCGCTACGACCGCGGTACCGCGCTGCTCTCCGCCGTGCCGGGCGTGCTCAGCTACAATGTGGCGCTGGCGCTCGAAGGCTACGGCGAAGCGCGCACCGTCGCGCTGGTGCAAAGCATCCGCCTCATCGTGCTGATCACGACCGTGCCGCTGTTCGTCGATCTCGTGTCTACCGTCGGACCGCAGCCTGACCGGCCCATCATGGCGCCACTTGCCATCGTTGGTGTGATCGTCGCCGGCTTTGCCGCGGGCGCGCTGTGCGCGAAACTGCGCATCCCCGCGCCCTATCTGATCGGCGGTATGCTGGTCAGTGTTGGCGCCCATCTCACCGACACCGTAGTCGGCGGCCTGCCGCTCTGGCTGGTCGCGCCGGGCTTCATCATCACCGGCTGCCTCACCGGTAGCCGCTTCGCCGGCATCACCGGGGCGGAACTGCGCGCCGCCGTCGGTGCCGGCGTCATGGTGATGGTGGTCGCGAGTCTGATCTCGGCGGCGTTTGCGCTCGCCGTCGCGGTCCTGCTGGCGATGCCCTTCGGCCAGGTCTGGGTTGCCTTTGCGCCCGGCGGCGTCGAGGCGATGGTAGCCATCGCGCTATCGCTCGATCTCGATCCGACCTATGTCGCCGCCCACCACGTGCTGCGCTTCGTCGTCATCAGCCTCGCGATGCCGATGATCATTGCCGCCATGCGGTTGCAGAAGCGAGCTGCGGCATAGATTTATTGTGCAATGCACAATGCGTCGCCTGCCGCGAACACGTTTTGCGAGAAAATCCTGTCAAAATACGTTTCAATAGACATTGATCCCTAGAGTCATTAATTCTTCTTCGAAGAGATAGCGATTCTTGGGGAATGTCGAATATGAAAATCCGCGTTATGCCTCGTGAAGCAATTCTGGATCTCCTTGCGCCGGGCTCCGTCGGTGCGGAGATTGGAGTTCATCTCGGGAACTTTTCCGCGCGGATACTGAAGGTGGTGCAGCCTGCCAAGCTGCATCTCATCGATCCGTGGACGGTCTTCGAGGACGAGGGGCACGAAAACTCCTGGTACGGGACCAAGACAGTCACGCAGTCTGAAATGGACCAGCGGCACCAGTCGGTCGTCAAAAGATTTGCGGCGGCGCCTGAGGTTGACGTGGTACGCGATTTCGGTGCTGCCGCCGCGGCGAAATTCGACGACGGCTATTTCGACTGGGTCTACATCGACGGCGATCATTCCTACGAAGGCGTCACCGCCGATATCGCGGCCTATGCCCCCAAGCTGAAGAAAAACGGGCTTCTGCTCGGCGATGATTACGCCATGAACGGCTGGTGGAAGCGTGGCGTCATCGACGCCTTCCACGAGGCGCTTGCCACCAAGGAATTCAACATCGAGTTCAAGATCGGCAACCAGATCGCGCTCAAGAAACTCGTGTAGCCTGCCAATTGCGCCTTGGGCGCCTCGGCTCCAGACAGCCTGTTACCGTCACCCGGCTCTGGCAAGCACCAGATGTCCGGGCACCGCTTCGCCATCCTCATAGCGCACCACGATCGGCCGCTGTTCGAGGCAGTCGAAGCCGTTGGCGGCAAGGACCTCGCGCACGTAAGCCCCGGAATGGGCAAAGCGCTGCTTCGGACCGACCATGTAGGGCCGTCCGGCAAGCGTCTCGTCGGACAACGTCTCGCTGGAAAAGGCGAACAGCCCGCCCGGCGCCGTGACCGCGGCCGCGCCAGCAATGAACGCCTCGATACCGCCGAGATACGGAAGCACGTCGGTCGCGACGACGAGATCCCACGGTTCGTCGCCTTCTTCCAGTGAGGCTTCGAGAAAGGCGACCGCCTCGCCGACATAGAGGTCGTCATAGACCTCGCGCTCGTCGGTCATCTCGATCATGGTCTCGGCGAGATCGACGCCGGTCAGATGATCGCACCGGTCGTGCAGATATTCGCCGGCAAGCCCGGTGCCGCAGCCGAGATCGAGCAGGCGAGAAAACGTGCCCGGCAGTGAGTGTTTGGGCGCGCATTCGCCGAGAATGTCCCGCACCATTTCCGGCACGTGATAACCCAGCTGGTCGACGAGAATGGCGTCGAACATCTCCGCATGCTGGTCGAACAGAGTGGCGACATAGGCGTCGGGCGCCTTCGGCGGCGTGTCGCCGCGCCCGAGGGCTGCAAGCCGCACCGCCGCGCCGCCGTGGTCCGCCGGGTCGAGCCGCAGCACCTCGCGCCAGCCCTCCGCCGCGCCCTCGATGTCGCCGGCCTTTTCCAGCGCCAGCGCCTTCTCGTAGGCTTCGGCGAGCGCTTCTTCGTCGAATTCGTACTCTTCCGCGTTGTCTTCCGTCATGCCGTTTTGCCCTTCAGGCAACCTGTCCCGCCGCCCAGCCGGACGACCAGGCCCATTGGAAATTGTAGCCACCAAGCCAGCCGGTGACGTCGACCGCCTCGCCGATGAAATAGAGCCCCGGCACCGCCTTCGCTTCCATCGTCGCGGAATTGAGGTCGCGCGTGTCGATGCCGCCGACGGTGACTTCCGCCGTGCGATAGCCCTCGCTGCCGGTCGGCTTGATGCGCCAGGCGTTGACCGCCGCGTCGATGGCCCTGAGCCGCTTGTCGCCGAGATCGGCGATGTTGCCGCCGGTGCCCGTCGTTTCCTCGACCATGACGGCGAGCCGCTTCGGCAGCGTGCTGGATAGAACCGTACGCACTGCCTGCCGCCCGTTTTCGCTCCGCGCGGCCTTCAGCAATTCGAAGATATCCGTGCCCGGCGCGAGCGTGAGCACGATCTCGTCGCCCTCGCGCCAGTAGGACGAGATCTGCAGGATCGCCGGGCCGCTGAGGCCCCGATGGGTGAACAGCACGGCCTCGGCGAAACGCGTCTTGCCGTGGGCGACGACGCCGTCGACCGAGACGCCGGACAGCGGCGTCATTGCCTCCTTCAGGGCGTCGCCGAAAGTCAGCGGCACGAGGCCGGGCCGGAGTTCGGTGACGCGAAGGCCGAACTGCTCCGCCAGCCGGTAGGCGAGGCCGGTCGCGCCCATCTTCGGGATCGACTTGCCGCCGGTCGCGACGATGAGCGACGAGGCTCGCACCCGTCCGCCCGAATGCGTGACGACGAACCCGTCACCCTCCCGTTCGACCTTTTCGACCGAAGTCGCGAGCGACAGGCGCACGTTTGCCTCCGCCATCTCGTCGGTCAGCATGGCGACGATCTCGGTCGCCGAGCCGTCGCAGAACAATTGCCCCAGCGTCTTTTCGTGAAAGGCGATGCCGCGTTTCTTCACTCGCGCGATGAAGTCCCCCGCCGTGTAGCGTTTCAGCGCGGAGATGCAGAAGCGCCGGTTCTGCGACAGATAGCGGTCGGGCGCGGCGAAGAGATTGGTGAAGTTGCAGCGGCCGCCGCCGGAGATACGGATCTTCTCGCCCGGCGCGCGCGCATGGTCGAGGACGAGCACCGAGCGGCCGCGCCGTCCGGCTTCGATCGCCGCGAACATGCCGGCGGCTCCGGCGCCAAGAATGACGACATCGACGGTGTCCACGACGAGACGATCCGGTTGGAGAAGACTGAAGGCGGGGTAATCGCCCTTGGCCGCGAGGTCAAACAAAACCCGCGCCGACGCCGGCGCGTACCTTGCTTTTGCAGAACAAATGCCGAACAATGTCGCCCGACAACGAGATCGCCATGTGGACCACAAACCCGCTCACCATGCCCGCCGACGGCCGTCAGTCGGACAATGCGCTGACCGTGCAGCGCGGCGTCGGTCGCCTGCTGCGCCGGCATGATTTCGCCTGCGTGCCGGAATTCACGCTCGCCTCGGGCCGCCGCGCCGACCTGATCGCGGTTGGCCGCAAGGGCGAGATCTGGATCGTCGAGATCAAGTCGTCGCTGGAGGATTTCCGCGCCGACAACAAGTGGCCGGAATACCGCGCCCATTGCGACCGGCTGTTCTTCGCCACCTTGCCCGGCGTGCCGCTGGAGATCTTTCCCGAGGATGCCGGTCTCATCCTGTCCGATGGCTACAGCGCCGATTTTTTGCGCGAGGCACCGGAGCACAAGCTCGCCGGCGCGACCCGCAAAAGCCTGATGCTGAAGCTGACGCGCGTCGCCGCAAGCCGGATCCACGATCTCGCGGATCCGAGCATCTAGGCGCCTGCTTCAGGAAAAATCAGGGAAAACCGGAAGCCTGCTCAGCGCGGGGCGCGCTTGGCGAGGATGCGCTGCAGGGTGCGACGGTGCATGTTGAGCCGCCGCGCCGTTTCCGAGACGTTGCGGTCGCACAGCTCGTAGACCCGCTGGATGTGTTCCCAGCGAACGCGGTCGGCCGACATCGGGTTTTCCGGCGGCGGGGCCTTGTTCTCGGGGTCGCGGGTCAGCGCGGCGAACACCTCGTCGGCATCGGCGGGCTTTGCCAGATAATCGATGGCACCGAGTTTCACGGCGGTCACCGCGGTCGCGATATTGCCGTAACCGGTCAGCACCACGACGCGCGCGTCGGGCCGCTTGCTGCGCAGCGTCTCGACCACATCGAGGCCGTTGCCGTCGCCCAGCCGCATGTCCACCAGCGCATAGGCCGGCGGGTTGCCGTCGACCTGAGAGATGGCGTCCTGAACGGATTCCGCCGTCGCAGTCACGAAACCGCGCTTCTCCATCGCCCGGGCAATTCGGGTAAGAAACGGCTTGTCGTCGTCGACAATCAGCAAAGAAGTGTCGTCGCCGACCACGGTCATTTCTGACTCGTCATTCATGGTGCCGCGCTCCCGTGCTTCCTCCACCAACCGGTCTCCGTTTCTTGTCACGCTATTTTAGCATATGCGCATAATTTATACTTATACTCAGTTGCAAGTCCGGAGCAAGCGTTGCCCCATTCGGGCAGCGCGAATTACCTTGGCTTCAGCCCCGTTCTAAGCATTTTGTCGGCCAAAGGAAAGACAACGGCACCTTTGGTTTCCGGCGCGGGCAAGGTTTTTTTGGCGTCTTCTGGTGCCTTCGCCTAGCGCGTGCGGGTGTCCCAGCTGGTCTTGGTGCGCTCCATCGCGGCCCGGGGCCAGACAATCTCGGCGACCGCGCCGGTTTGCTGGCCCGGTCGGTTGCGCCAGGTGACCCGGGCGCCGGATCGCTCGAGCAGGGTCTTGGCGATGAACAGCCCGAGACCGAGCCCGCCGCCGGTGCTTTGCTCGGCCTCGCTCTGCCGCGAACGCGTGGTGACATAGGGGTCGCCGAGCCGGTCGAGCACGCCCGGCGCAAAGCCTGGCCCGTCGTCGCTGACAGAGATCTTCACCTCGCTCTCGTTCCAGTAGGCCTTGATCATGACCTTGCGACGGGCGAAGTCGACGGCGTTTTCGACGATATTGCCGAGGCCGTAGAGAATGCCCGGATTGCGCTGCCCGATGGGCTCCGCGCCCTCTTCGTCGACGATTTCGATCGTGATCTCGGTGTCGAAATCGCGGTGCGGGGCAACCACTTCCTCAAGCAGTTGCGACAGCGGCATGCGGCCGATGTGGTCGCTCGGATCCGCCGACAGCGACGACAGCCGCGACAGGATTTCCCGGCAGCGGCTTGCCTGCGAGGCGATCAGGGCGATGTCCTCGGCCAGTTCGTGATCGTCGGGCAGTTCCCGCCGTACTTCCTTTGCTGTCAACACGATGGTCGCGAGCGGGGTGCCGAGCTCGTGCGCGGTTGCTGCCGCCAGACCGTCCAGCGCCGAAAGGTGCTGTTCGCGTTCGAGTACCAGTTCGGTCGCCGCCAGCGCTTCGGCGAGCTGCCGGCCTTCGTCGGCGATGCGGAAGGTGTAGATCGCGGTGAAGGCGAAGCCGAGCGCCAGCGCCAGCCAGTTGCCGACGATCAGCAGGCGGGGGAACTCGAACGGAATGCCCTCTGGCCACGGCAGCGGAAAATGGAAGAAGGCGAGCAGGCAGATCGTGATGAACGACAGGACCGCGAGAAACACCGTGCTGCGCGGCGGCAGCGCGGCCGCAGAAACCGTGACCGGCGCGATCAGCAACAGCGCGAACGGGTTGGTCAGACCGCCGGTCAGGAACAAAAGGCCGCCGAGCTGGGCGATGTCGTAGGCGAGCAGTGCCGAGGTCCAGCCCTCGGTGAGCCTCAGGCTCGACGGATAGCGGATCTTCAGGAACAGGTTGAGCCAGACCGACAGCGCGATCAGCCCGAAACACCACAGCGTTGGCAGCGGGAATTGCAGCCCCTGCGCGACAATCAGGACGGCGGCCGCCTGACCGACCACGGCCAGCCAGCGCAGCCGCACCAGCGTGTCGAGCCTGACCTGCAGGCGGGATGTATGGTCGTGAGGATCGAGAAGTAGGCTCATTCTTTTCGCTATCCGCCTGCCGGATGGGGCGCGCCGAACCGGCACGGCCCTTCGCTTCTGTCGCCGTTATATCGGTTTTGACGCAAAAGCCGAACACAAGTCGCACCGCGTCAGGTTGGCCGGCGGACGGCCTCTTGCCCCGCCATTTGCCCAAACCGGCGGGAAAACCCGGGTTAAACCTCCGTTTATGTTGCCGGCTCGCCCTTTCGAGACTATCGTGCAACAAACGTGTTGCAGTGCGGCATGTCTTTACTGCTCTGCAATAGCGACGGAATCACGCGACAGGCGAGGGTTGACCACGTGCCGTATTATCACCTCTACGAGATCAACCACGCTGTGCTGGCGCCGATGCGGGCCGCCGCCGACGTGACCAAGCTCTACTTCAAGAACCCGTTCAATCCGGTCTCCAACACGCCGTTCGGTCGCAGCATGGCGGCCGCCTGCGAGGTGTTCGAACGCACCACGCGGCGCTACGGCAAGCCGGAATTCGGGCTCAACGAGACGGTGGTCAACGGCGTTCGGGTTCCGGTGCGCGAGCAGGTCGTTTGGGAACGCCCGTTCTGCCGGATGGTGCATTTCGAGCGCATGGTCAGCCAGCCCAAGCCGCAGCCGAGCATCCTCGTCGTCGCGCCGATGTCGGGTCACTACGCGACGCTGCTGCGTGGCACGGTCGAGGCGCTGTTGCCCGATCACGATGTCTACATCACCGACTGGGTCGACGCGCGCATGGTGCCGATGACCGACGGTGGCTTCGATCTCGACGATTATGTCGACTACATCGTTTCGATGATGCACCTGATGAAGGGCGACGTGCATGTGCTTGCCGTCTGTCAGCCCTCGGTGCCGGTGCTGGCCGCGATGGCGGTGATGGAAGCTGCCGGCGACCCGTATGTGCCCCATTCGATGACGCTGATGGGCGGTCCGATCGACACCCGCGTCAGCCCGACGGCGGTCAACGATCTCGCCCAGGCAAAGGGCATGGACTGGTTCCGCCGCAACGTCATCATGAAGGTGCCGTTCCCGCATCCGGGCTTCTGGCGCGACGTCTATCCGGGCTTCCTGCAGCTCTCCGGCTTCATGGGCATGAACCTCGACCGCCACATGAACGCCCACCACGAATTCTACAATCACCTCATCGAGGGTGACGGCGACTCCGCCGAGAAGCACCGCGAGTTCTACGACGAGTATCTTGCCGTGATGGACCTGACCGCCGAGTTCTATCTGCAGACCGTCGAGACGGTGTTCATCGAGCACTGGCTGCCGAAGGGCGAGATGATGCATCGCGGCGAGCGGGTCGACACGACCAAGATCCGCAACGTGGCGCTGTTCACCGTCGAAGGCGAGAAGGACGATATCTCCGGCGTCGGCCAGACCGAGGCGGCCCAGCATATCTGCCCGAACATCCCCGATGCCCTGCGCGCCCATTACGTGCAGCCCGGTGTCGGCCATTACGGCGTTTTCAACGGCTCGCGCTTCCGCTCCGAGATCGCCCCGCGCATCGCCGATTTCGTGCTGACCCACAACAACAACCGCCCGTCGTCGGGCACCAAGCCGGCTCCGCTGGCCGCAAAGCCGGTCAATGGCAATGGCGCCATGACCTCGCCGGCGAAGGTTGAGAAGGCGGCGAAACCCGCGAAACCGGCCGCCAAGCCGGTCAAGGGTGCGAAAGCCGACGATCTCACCCGCATCAAGGGCGTCGGGCCGAAGATCGCCGACCAACTCGCCGAGGCCGGTATTTCAAGCTTCGCGCGGATGGCTGAAATGAGCGCCGACGACTGGGCGCCGATCGAGGAAAAGCTAGGCTTCAAGGGCCGCGCCGGCCGTGAGAACTGGAGCGCCCAGGCGCGCGATCTCGCCGCTGGCTGAACTGGCGGCTGACCTTCCTGCCGATCTGGCGGCGACGATCTGCTGTCCGGTTTTTCCTTGAAAACCGTTAACCGCGTTCCCACGTCTTGGTCATCGTGATCAATGTGGGGACGAACATGACACACACTACCGCGATCCGTCCTGAGTGGACGCCTGTTACGGTTGGCCTGATGGTTCTGGGCTTTGTGGTCTTCTGGCCGCTCGGCCTCGCCATGCTTGCCTATATCCTGTGGGGCGATCGCATTCACGAAATGGTCCGCGATGCCCGCGGTCAGTTCAATGCGCCGCGCGCGCATCGCCGTTCCGGTTGCAGTCACAGCCGCCGTACCGGCAACGTCGCTTTCGATGAGTATCGCGACGCCGAACTGAAGCGGCTCGAGGAAGAACGTCGCCGTCTCGATGAGATGCGTGCCGAATTCGACGCCTACATGGCGGATCTGCGTCGCGCCCGCGACAAGGAAGAGTTCGACCGCTTCATGTCTGAACGCCGTCCGGCGGGCAGCATGGGCGACGCCTGAACGGACCACCGAACGGCCGGTCCGTAACGGGCCGGCAATGAAAAAAGGGCGGTGCCTCGGCATCGCCCTTTTTCGTCCAAGCGCTTTCCCGAACCGAAGGTCCGCGACTGCGAAAAATTGACGGACTTTTCGGATAAGAAAACGCGTGAAATCATTCAGATAAAGCATGGGGCGCAGATGCCTCGACGCGCGCCAAGCGCACCGCCATCATGGACGCCGACGATTCGGCAAACGGAGAGACAACGGCCCGATGCGACTGTTCGATGCCCTTGGACGCGGCGCGGCAAAGCGCACGGTCAAAGCCCCTGGCAAGGCGACTGGGGGCAAGGCGACTGGGGGCAAGGCGACCGGAGGCAAGACGACCGCGGGCAAGACGGCGACGGTCGAGCGTCTCGTCGTCGAGCTCGACACCGGCCCGGTCACCGTGCGGCTTAACCGCGACGGCCGCGCCCGCCGTATCAGCCTGCGTCTGCCGACCAAGGGCAACGAGCCGGTCGTCACCGTGCCGCCGAAGACATCGAGCGCCGCAGCTCTTGGCTTCATCGAGCGTCATCGCGACTGGCTGGCCGAAAAACTCGCCGCCCGTCCGGGCCTCGTGCCCTTTGCCGATGGGGCGGCCCTGCCGCTGCGCGGTGTCGAGCACCGGATCGAACATCGCGCCGGACGTCGCGGTACCGTGTGGACGGAGGCCGGGGAGGGCGGGCCGCTTCTGTGCGTCGCCGGCGGCATCGACCATCTGCCGCGCCGTCTGACCGACTGGCTGAAGAAGGAAGCCCGCCGCGATCTCGAAGACGCCGTCGCCGCCCACGCCGAACGCCTCGGCAAGCAGCCCGCCCGCATCACCCTGCGCGACACGACGAGCCGCTGGGGCTCGTGCTCGGCGCGTGGTCACTTATCCTTTTCCTGGCGGCTGGTGCTCGCCCCGCCTGAAATCCTCGACTATGTCGCCGCCCACGAAGTCGCCCACCTTGCCGAGATGAACCATTCAAAGCGCTTCTGGGCGATCGTCGCGGATCTCCATCCCGGCACGGAGAAAGCGCGTAAATGGCTGCGCCGTCATGGCCACGCGCTACATGCCTACGGCCACGCCGAAGGCTGACCACCGCCGCCGCCCGCGCCCGTTTTCGGCCCGCCATGCATTTCATTTTGCAAGCTATTCCGAATTGGCGATTGCATTTATGTCGCACCCACGGCAGGGTCTTTGGGTGAATTAGTTACGTTTGGAACTTTCCATCTTGTTGAAGCCCGACACGCTTGCCTTCACCCTGTTGTTGGCCATCCTGACCTCGCTCGGCCCGCTGTCGACCGACATGTATCTGCCGTCGCTGCCAAATATCGGTGCGGCGCTCGACGCGGATCCGTCCTCGGTCCAGCTCACCCTGTCGCTGTTCCTGTTCGGCTTCGCCGCCGGCCAGATCTTCTATGGCCCGCTGTCGGATCGCTATGGCCGCAAGCCGCTGCTCGCCGTCGGTCTCGTCATCTATGCGCTGGCGAGTCTTGCCTGTGCGCTCGCGCCGACCATCGAAATCCTCATCCTCGCCCGTTTCCTGCAGGCGCTCGGCGCCTCGGGTCCGATCGTGCTCGCCCGCTCGATGGTCCGCGATGTCTATGAGGGCAATCGCGCGGGACGCGAACTCGCCCGCATCGGCTCGCTGATGGGGCTGGTGCCGGCGGTGGCGCCGACCATCGGCGGCTTCCTGCAGGCGATGTTCGACTGGCATGCAAGCTTCGTCGGCACGGCGATCTTCGGCGCCGCAGCGCTTGCCGCCGTCCAGTTCCGCCTCGGTGAGACCCTGACGACGCGGCGCACCGATCCGCTCAGCGTCGGCGCGATCCTGCGCTCCTTCAACGGCCTGCTCGGCCACGCCGCCTACCGTGCCTATGTGATCATCGTCTGCGGCACCTTCGGCGGGTTGTTCGCCTTCATCTCCGCCTCGTCCTTCGTGTTGCAGAACGTCTACGGTCTCTCCGAGGTGGTCTACGGCATCTGCTTCGGCCTGGTGGCACTGTCATACGCAAGTGGCGCCTATTTCGCGCAGCGCGTGGTCGGCCGTTACGGCATTGCCCGCCTCGTCGGATGGGGCACGATGCTGAATGCGATCGGTGGTGTCGCCATGGCGCTTGCCGTCGCCTTCGGACCGGGCCACGCCGCTGAAATCGTCGTGCCGATGATGGTCTATATGGTCGGCCTCGGGATCTCCATGCCGCAGGCGATCGCCGGCGCGCTGATGCCGTTCCCGGATCGCGCGGGGGCCGCGTCGTCGCTGATGGGGTTCCTGCAGATGATCTCGGCGGGCGTGCTCGGCGTCGCCGTCGGCCACTTCATCGGCGAATCCGCCTGGCCGCTCACCGCGACCGTGCTGATCATGGGGCTCATCACCTACGGGACATTTCTGGTCACCCGCACGACGCGGCAGAGCCACGGGCCGCTGCCGACCCCGCATGGCGACTGATATCGTCGCCGGCGCAACGTCGTAGAGCGTGACTTACCCGCCGAACAGCCTTTGCAACAGACCGCGTTCGTTCGGCCGCGGCATAACGTGCTCGCTGCGCGCATTCTGCGGTGAGCGCTGCGGCGTCGGTACGGTCCCGGTCGGGACATCGCCCACCTCCGCCGTCATCGCATCGCTGTCGTCGAGCCGGTAGTTGCCCGGCAGGTCGGCGATGGCGAGGTCGCGATTGGCTTCCTTCATCACCTCGGCCCAGATCTCCGCCGGCAGAGACCCGCCGGTCGCCCGCTTGGTCGGGCTGTTGTCGTCGTTCCCGAGCCAGACGCCGGCCGTGTAATAGGCCGTGTAACCGATGAACCAGGCATCGCGGAAATCCTGGCTGGTGCCGGTCTTGCCGCCAGCCGGCATTTCGCCGAGCGAGGCCTTCTTGCCGGTGCCGCTCTCCAGCGTCCGTCGCATCATCGCGTTCATCATGCCGATGTGCTCGGCCGCCACGATCTTTCCGATGCCCGAGCCGGCACGCTCGTAGAGCACCTTGCCGCCGGCGGTATGGATGCGACGGATGACATAGGGCATCACGCCGTAGCCGCCGTTGGAAAACGGCACATAGGCTGCGGTGATCTCGAGCGGCGTCACTTCCGATGTGCCGAGCGCGATCGACGGCGTTGCGTTCAGCTTCGAGGCGACGCCGAGCCGGTGGGCGGTACTGACCACGCGCTTCGGCCCGACCTCATAGGCAAGCCGCGCCGCGACCGTGTTGAGCGACATCGACAGCGCCTTTGCCAGCGTGACGTTGCCATAGTGCTTCTTGGTGTAGTTCTTCGGGCTCCAGCCCTTGATCGTGATCGGCGCGTCCTGGCGCACGGTTTCCGGCGTCATGCCGCGTTCGAGCGCGGCGAGATAGACGAACGGCTTGAAGGCGGATCCCGGCTGGCGATGCGCCGAGACAGCACGGTTGAACTGGCTCTGGCCGTAGTCGCGCCCGCCGACCAGCGCCTTCACCGCGCCGCCCGCATCGAGCACCACAATCGCGCCTTGACCGACATTGAGCTTGCCGCCCTTTTCCGAAAGCGCGTTGCGCAACACCTTCTCGGCCGAATTCTGGAGCGTGCTGTCGACCGAGGTGTCGACGATGATGTCTTCATCAAGCGAACCGACGTAGCTCGGCAACTGATCCATCACCCAGTCGGCGACATAGTTCTCGCTCGCCGAATTGTGCCGGCTGGTCACTGTCGCCGGCGCCGCCCTGGCCTGCTTCACCTGCTTGGCGGACAGATAGCCGGCGTCCTGCATGGCCGCCAGCACGGTCTGCGCGCGGGCGTCCGCCAGATCGGGATTGCGTGTCGGCGAGTAGCGCGACGGCGCCTTCAGAAGACCGGCGAGAACGGCGGCCTCGGCGACGGTCACCTGGCGCGCCGACTTGCCGAAATAGCGCCGTGCGGCGGCATCGACGCCATAGGCGCCGGCGCCGAAATAGACCCGGTTCAGATACATCTCCAGGATTTCTTCCTTGGAGAATTTCGCTTCGAGCCACAGCGACAGAACGACTTCCTGCATCTTGCGGCGGAAGGTGCGCTCGGGCTCGAGGAACAGGTTCTTGGCGAGCTGCTGGGTCAGTGTCGAGCCGCCCTGGGTTAGCCGTCCCTTGGCGAGATTGACCGCCATGGCGCGGCCGAGGCCAATCGGGTCGATGCCGAAATGGTAGTAGAAGCGCCGGTCCTCGATCGCCATAACCGCCTGCATCATGTGCGGCGGCAATTGTTCGAGACGCACCGACTCGCCGCCGGTATCGCCGCGATTGGCGACCAGCTTGCCGTTGGCGTCGACGATCTTGACGTTCGGGGGCCGTTTCGGCACCGCCCATTCCGAGGTCGGCGGAAGATGGGCCGCGTAATAGGCGAGCATGCCGACGAAAGCGATGCCGCCCCACAGCCCGGCAACGAGGCCCCAATAGACCGTACGCTTGAACAGGCGGCCGAAAAATCCGCCACCGCCGGAAGACGACGAGCCGCGCCGCTTGGCCCGCTTCTTCGGTGCGGACCGTGCCGTCGTGTCGGCCGCGGGTGCGGAAGATGTGCTCTTGCGGCCGCGCTTGCGCCGCGTGCCGTGGCTGCTTGCCCGGTCCGCTTCGCTAAGGCGCAGATCGAGGCTGCCGTCGCGCGCGCTGTCGTCATCAAGCCGCGGTTCGACCCGTTCCTGTCGTCTGGAACGTCTCGCCATGCCGTAAATCCCCTTCCGACCGTGGATCCCAATTCGAGTCGGCCCTGCCAATGCAGGCTAAATGTGGCGATTTAAGAGGCGGTTAAGTACGCGGTTCCTGCGGCCCTCCGCCATTAAGGTTACCAATCGATAAATGGCGCCCTTAACGACTCGCCGGGCTCAGTTATGCCAAGGTGTTAGCGGGTAAGGGCGGGGCGTGTCCCTGAACGGAGGCGCTCCGAAATGGTTAATACGCGGATCGACTGGGTCGATTATGCGAAGGGTTTTTGCATCATCGCCGTCGTGATGATGCATTCGACGCTCGGCGTCGAGAAGGCCGCTGGTGCGGAAGGTTGGCTGCATGCCGTAGTCGACTTCGCGCGGCCTTTCCGCATGCCCGACTTCTTCCTCATCGCCGGCCTGTTTCTCGCCCGCGTGATTGATCGCAACTGGCGCGACTATCTCGACCGCAAGGTCGTGCACTTCGCCTATTTCTATGTGCTCTGGCTGACCATCCAGTTCGCCTTCAAGGCGCCGGGGATCGTTGCCCAGGGTGGCGTCGATGCGGCCGTATCCAGCTATCTGATGGCCTATCTGAGCCCGTTCGGGACGATGTGGTTCATCTACATGCTGCCGATCTTCTTCGTCGTCACCAAGCTGACGCGGAGCCTGCCGTGGTGGACCGTCGGCGGCGTCGCGGCCGTGCTGCACGTCCTGCCGCTCGAAACCGGCTGGTATATCGGCGATCAGTTCGCCGAGCGCTTCGTCTTCTTCTACACCGGCTACGCCTTCGCGCCGCTGATCTTCCGCATCGCCGCCTGGGCGAAGGAGTCCTGGCTCGAGGCAACCGCCTTGATCCTGGTGTGGGCGAACATCAACGGCTGGCTCGTCTTCAGCCACCTCGGCGAACATTCGATGGCCGATCTTCCCGGCATCAATCTGATGCTCGGCATGTTCGGCGCGGTGGCCGTCGTCACCGTCTCGGCTCTGTTGTCGAACCTGCGCTGGATGAGCGTGTTGCGCTATTGCGGCCAGAACTCGATCGTCATTTATCTCGGCTTCTTCCTGCCGATGGCGGTCGCCCGCGTGATCTTGCTGAAATTCGCGCCGTTCCTCGATCTCGGCACGATTTCGCTGATCGTCACCGCCGCCGGTGTCATCGGTCCGCTGGTGCTGTTCTGGATGGTCCGCAACACCTGGTTCCGCTGGCTCTTCGAACGTCCGGCCTGGGCCCGTCTCGGCCCGCCGCGCCGCCGCGAAGTCGCCGTGCCGGCGGAATAGGAAAGGGCTTTCCTCGGGTCGCATGGGCGGGCATGATCCGCCCATGACGACCGATTCTCACGCCTTCCCCGCGCTGAAAGCCGGCGACCGGATTTTTCTGGTCGACGGCTCTTCCTACATCTTCCGTGCCTATCACGCGCTGCCGCCGCTGACCCGCAAATCCGATGGTCTGCCGGTCGGCGCCGTCGCCGGTTTCTGCAACATGCTGTGGAAGCTGCTGCAGGAGGGGCTGACCGAGGCCGAGGGCGACGAGCCGACCCACTTCGCCGTCATTTTCGACGCTTCCGGACACACCTTTCGAAACGAGATCTACGATCAGTACAAGGCGCACCGGCCGGATCCGCCGGAGGATCTCAGACCGCAATTCGGCCTGATCCGCGAGGCGACCCGCGCCTTCAACGTCGCCTGCATCGAGCAGGTAGGCTACGAGGCCGACGATCTGATCGCGACCTATGCCCGGCTCGCCCGCGAGGCCGGCGCCGAGGTCGTCATCATCGGTTCCGACAAGGATCTGATGCAGTTGATCGAGCCCGGCGTCATCATGGTCGACACCATGAAGAACCGCCGCATCGGCCCCGACGAGGTGGTCGAAAAGTTCGGCGTGTCGCCCGACAAGGTCGTCGAGGTGCAGGCGCTTGCCGGCGACTCCGTCGACAACGTACCGGGCGTGCCGGGCATCGGCGTGAAAACGGCGGCCCAGCTCATCGGCGAGTTCGGCGATCTGGAAAACCTGCTCGCCAATGCCGAGACCATCAAGCAGAAGAAGCGCCGCGAGAACCTGATCGAATACGCCGATCAGGCGCGCATCTCCCGCCGCCTCGTCGAGCTCGACAAGAACGTGCCGGTGGACACGCCGGTCGAGGCGCTGACCGCCAACCATCTCGACGGCGCGCAGCTTGTCGCGTTTCTGAAGGCGATGGAATTCACCACGCTCACACGCCGCGTCGCCGAAGCCGCCGACGTCGAGGCCGGCGAGGTCGAGAGCGCATCGGTGAGCGTCAAAGGCTGGGAAGCGCCGGAGGCTCCCGAAGAGAGCGCTGCGGCGACGACCGGCGACGGGCTCGGCATGACGCCGGCGGCGCTGGCCGAGGCGCGCGCCGCGGCCGCGCTCGACGCCAAGGTCGAGCCCGACGGCTACGAGACCGTGCGCGATCTCGCAACGCTGGACAGCTGGATCGCCGAGGCCTTCGAACTCGGCCATGTTGCGGTCGACACCGAGACCACCTCGCTCGATGCCATGCAGGCGGAGCTCGTCGGCGTCTCGCTGGCGCTTGCCCCCGGCCGCGCCTGCTACATTCCGCTTAGCCACAAGGACGGCGTCGGCGACCTGCTCGGCGGCGGCCTCAGCGCCGACCAGATCCCGCTCGACGACGCGGTTGCGCGGTTGAAGCCGCTGCTCGAAGACGCCTCGGTGCTGAAGGTCGCACAGAACCTGAAATACGACTGGCTGGTGCTGAAGCGCTATGGCATCGACGTCGCGCCGTTCGACGACACCATGCTGATCTCCTATGCGCTCGACGCCGGCAAGGGCGGCCACGGCATGGACGAACTGTCCGAGCGCTGGCTCGGCCACAAGCCGATCCCGTTCAAGGAAGTCGCGGGGTCGGGCAAGTCGGCAATCACATTCGATCACGTGCCGATCGACAAAGCGACTGCCTATGCCGCGGAAGACGCCGACGTCACGCTGCGGCTGTGGCAGGTGCTGAAACCGCGTCTCGTCGCCGAAGGTATGACGGCGCTCTACGAGACGCTGGAACGGCCGCTGGTGCCGGTGCTGGCGCGCATGGAGCGGCGCGGAATCGTCGTCGACCGGCAGATGCTGTCGCGCCTGTCGGGCGATTTCGCGCAAGCCATGGCTGCGCTCGAAGCCGAAATCCACGAACTGGCGGGCGAGAATTTCAACATCGCCTCGCCGAAACAGCTCGGCGAAATCCTGTTCGACAAGATGGGTCTCGAGGGCGGCAAGAAGACCAAGACCGGCGCCTGGGGCACCGGCGCGGGCGTGCTCGAAGATCTCGCCGCGCAGGGTCACGACCTGCCGGCGCGCGTGCTCGACTGGCGCCAGTTGTCGAAGCTGAAATCGACCTACAGCGATGCTTTGCCTGGCTTTATCAACCCCGAGACGGGGCGGGTGCATACATCGTATTCACTGGCTGCAACGACCACGGGGCGGTTGGCATCGTCGGAGCCGAACCTGCAGAACATCCCGGTGCGCACCGAGTCCGGCCGCAAGATCCGCCGCGCCTTCGTTGCCGACAAGGGCATGAAGCTGATCTCCGCCGACTACAGCCAGATCGAGTTGCGCGTGCTCGCCCATATCGGTGACGTGCCGCAGTTGAAACAGGCCTTCGCCGACGGGCTCGACATTCATGCCATGACGGCGTCGGAAATGTTCGGCGTGCCGGTTGAAGGCATGGACCCGATGGTCCGTCGCCGCGCCAAGGCGATCAATTTCGGCATCATCTATGGCATTTCCGCCTTCGGGCTCGCGGCGCAGCTCGGCATCGGTCGCGGCGAGGCGAAGGAATATATCGACAAGTATTTCGAGCGCTTCCCCGGCATCCGCGCCTATATGGAGAGCACCAAGACCTTCGCCCACGCGCACGGCTATGTGGAAACGCTGTTCGGCCGCCGTGCCTACTATCCCGAGATCAACACCAAGAACCCGAACATGCGGTCCTTCTTCGAGCGCGCCGCGATCAACGCGCCGATTCAAGGGTCCGCCGCGGATATCATCCGCCGCGCCATGATCCGCATGGAGGATGCGCTCGCCGATGCCGGCCTGAAGGCGCAGATGCTGCTGCAGGTGCACGACGAACTGATCTTCGAGGTTCCCGAGGATGAGGTCGACAAGACCCTGCCGGTCGTCACCGGAGTGATGGAGCAGGCGACGTTGCCGCTGCTCGAACTCTCCGTCCCGCTACAGGTCGACGCCAAGGCCGCCGACAACTGGGAAGCTGCGCATTAGAGCGTATTCCCGAACCGAAGGTCCGCGTAAGCGGAAAGTGGGAACCGGTTTTCGGATAAGAATACGCGTCAAAACAACTCGATAGAGCGTTTTCAGTGATTCAACGCTCACAGGAAACGCTCTAGGGCACAAAAACCGGCAGGGAACTATGCCCCGCCGGCATGAGCCGGTTCAGTTGGTGAGGCAGTCCTTGAACGACTCGGCCATCCGCTCGATCAGTTCGAAATAGAGATCCGGCCCGTCGGCGATGTCTGTGCCGAGCGGATCGAGTTCGCCGGCCTTCGCACCTGTTCCCTCGATCACCACATTGACCAGCTTCGGCGGGAACTGCGGTTCGGCGAAGACGCAGACTGCACCGCTGTGCTCGACCGTCTCACGCATTTCCGCGATCCGCGCCGCGCCGGGGATCGCCTCCGGGCTGACGGTGATCGAACCGACGGCTTCTAGCCCGAAGCGATGCTCGAAATACTGGTAGGCATCGTGGAAGACGATGAAGGGCTTGTCCCGCAGCGGCGCGATGTCGGCCTCGATCTTGCCGATCAGCGCATCGATCCGGGCCGTCGTCGCTTTGGCGTTCGCGGCGTAACGGTCGGCGTTGTCGGGGTCGACCTCGGCGAGTTTCATCGCGATCGCGGCAACGAAAGCCCTGGCGTTTGCGGGATCGAGCCACATATGCCAGTCGTTCCCGTCGCGGCCATGTTCTTGCTCGTCACCCGCATATTTTTCGTTGTCGTGATCGGCATTATGGACATCATAAACTTCTTTTTGACCATCGTCATGATTATTTACAGCTTCATGATCGTGGTCTTGGGATTCATATTCCGCCTTGTGATCAGCGTCATGATCATGATCGTCCTTGTGCTCGGCCTCGCGATCCCCGTCATGATCTTCGCCGTCGTGGTCGTGTTTTTCGAAGGCGCCGCCGGAGCGCTGGTCGAGCAGCGTCACGCCGGGAACCTCGGCAAGCGTCAGGACGGCGGCGTTCGTGCCAAGCGCCTCGATCGGCTTTTCGAGGAAGGTTTCCAGTCCCGGCGACACCCAGATGATCAGCCGTGCGTCCTGCAGAGCCCGCGCGTTCGACGGCTTCAGACTGTAGGTGTGCGGGGAAGCGCCGGCGCCGACGATCAGCTCCGGTTCGCCAACCCCGGCCATGACGGCGGCGACGAGCGAATGGACCGGGCGGATCGAGGCGACCACCCTGTCCGCGGCCTGCGCCGGCAGGAGGGTTGCCGATGCGAGCGACGCCACCGCTGCGGCGGCGAGGAGAGCAGTTCGGAGCGACATAACGTGTCCTTGGTTCGCTTGGGGTGGTGCAATGTTATTTCATTACATCAGATTGCGTAATGCTATAACGTATGCAATAGAGGTCTGCAAGGCACGATTTTCACGCCGTGTGAGTCGACCAAGTCGGCCGATTCCTTCTCGTTATCGGGTTGCGCGGGATGCACCGGTCCGGTGGGTGGGCTGAACGAACGACGGCACGGCGCCGAGGATTTGCCGCGTTTGCCGGGACTGGCGCGGAGCATCATACGGCCGCTTAACGGATGCGGCAGTGGCGAGGCTGTACCGTTGCTGGCCGGGTGCCACGCATTCGCGGTGCAAGGAGCAGACAGGGAAATGAATGGGCCGTCGCCGGGCGAACAGCCTTTGATCAAACTCTCCGATGTCGGGGTATTCCGCAACGGCCGCTGGCTGGTGCGCGGAATCGACCTGGCCGTGCGTCGCGGCGAGATCGTCACGCTGATCGGGCCGAACGGATCGGGCAAGTCGACAACGGCAAAGACCGCCATCGGAGTCCTGAAGGCCGATGAAGGCCGCGTCGAACGCGCGCCCGGCCTCACCGTCGGCTACGTGCCGCAAAAGCTCAGTATCGACTGGACCCTGCCGCTGACCGTGACCCGGCTGATGACGCTGACCAGCCCGCACACCAAAGCCGAGATCGACGACGCGCTCGCCGGGACCGGCATTTCCCATCTGGCCGGCGCCGAGGTGCAGCATCTGTCGGGCGGCGAGTTCCAACGCGCGCTTCTCGCTCGCGCGATGATCCGTAAACCCGATTTCCTCGTCCTCGACGAGCCGGTGCAGGGCGTCGACTTCGCCGGCGAGGTCGCGCTCTACGAGTTGATCACCAAGATCCGCGAGCGCACCGGCTGCGGTATCCTGCTGATCTCGCACGACCTGCATGTGGTGATGGCCGCGACCGATACGGTGATCTGTCTGAACGGCCATGTCTGCTGTCGCGGCACGCCGCAATCGGTGGCCTCGAGCCCGGAATACCGCGACCTGTTCGGCGCCCGCGCGGCACAAACGCTCGCCGTCTACAGCCACCACCACGATCACGTCCACTTGCCCGACGGCCGGGTGCGTCACGCCGACGGCACCATCACCGACCATTGCGGGCTCGGTGACGGCCACCACGCCCATGAGGGCCACATGGACGACGGCCACCACCACCATCACCACGACCGCGCTCAACACAGTCATGACCATGGCGCGCCTGCGCCGGCGAAAGGAGATGCCGATGCTTGACGATTTCTTCGTCCGCGCGCTTGTCGCCGGCATCGGACTGGCGCTCACCGTCGGCCCGCTCGGTTGCTTCATCGTCTGGCGGCGGATGGCCTATTTCGGCGACACCATGGCCCATTCGGCGCTGCTCGGCATCGCCATCGCCTTCCTGTTCGACATCAATCTGATGGCCGGCGTCTTCGTCGTGGCCGCGCTCGTCTCGATTGCCCTTTTGCTGCTGCAGCGGCGCGGCGCGCTGTCGACCGACGCACTGCTCGGCATCCTGTCGCATTCGACACTGGCGCTCGGCCTCGTCATGGTCGCCTTCATGACCTGGATTCGCGTCGATCTGATGGGCTTCCTGTTCGGCGATATTCTTGCCGTCACGCGCACCGACATCGCCTTCATCTATGGCGGCGGCGCCCTCGTGCTCGCCGTCATCGCGCTGATGTGGCGGCCGCTGCTCGCCTCCACCGTCAGCGCCGAACTGGCCGAGGCCGAGGGTTTGCGGCCAGAGCGCGCCCGCGTCGCTTTCATGCTGGTGATGGCGTTGGTCATCGCGATAGCGATGAAGATCGTCGGCATTCTGCTGATCACATCGCTGCTGATCATCCCCGCCGCGACCGCCCGCCGCTTTGCCACGACGCCGGAGACGATGGCGGTGTTCGCCTCGCTGATCGGCGTCGGTGCCGTCGTTGGCGGGCTTTACGGGTCGCTCTCCTTCGACACGCCGTCCGGCCCGTCGATCGTCGTCGCCGCGCTTTGTCTCTTCCTCGTCAGCCTGCTGCCGCTGCCGTTCGGCGCCCGCCCGTCCAGCCACGCTCCGGGAGGGGCGAACAGATGACCGCCAGTGCGAACCTCACCCACAATCAGTCGCTGGTGTTCAAGGCGTTGACCCGTGCCGAAGGGCCGCTCAGCGCCTACACAATCCTTGATCAACTGCGAGATCAGGGCTTCCGCGCCCCGCTGCAGGTCTACCGCGCGCTCGACAAGTTGCTGGCTCTCGGCCTCGTGCACCGGCTCGAAAGCCTCAACGCCTTCGTCGCCTGCGCTCATCCGCAATGCCACGCCCACGGGACCATCGCGTTTGCGATCTGTGAGGGCTGCGGTCAGGTCTCGGAGTTTTCCGACGATGAGATCGAGGCCCGTCTCGGCGGCTGGGCGCAAGCGAATGGTTTCACGCCGCAAAAAACGACGATTGAAATCCGCGGCCTTTGCCGCCAGTGCGCGGCAGCCTGATCAGAAGTCCTGGAGCGCCCCATACCGAGGTCATCGAAGATGAGCCCCACGGGCAGCAGCATACCGAGCTCATCGCTGATGAGCCCCACAGGCAGCAGCATACCGAGGTCATCGCTGATGAGCCCCACAGGCAGCAGCATACCGAGGTCATCGCAGATGAGCCTCGGTATTCCTTACGGCGAATGCCCGCGCATTGTGCAAGCGGGCAATCGCCGTGTGTTCAACGGTCCGATGCGTAAGCATTTCGGACCGTTGCTTATCAAGGCACCCAGCGCAGGAAATTGGCGATGAGCTGCAGGCCGAGCGCCTGGCTCTTTTCCGGGTGGAACTGCGTGCCGACCATGTTGTCGCGCCCGACCGTCGCGGTGATCGGCCCGGCATATTCGGCTTCGGCGATCAGCTCGTCCGGATTGGCCGTCTTCAAATGGTAGGAGTGCACGAAATAGGCGTGCAGCCCGTCCGGCCCCGTCTCGATGCCCTCAAAGACGGGGTGATCGCGCTTCAGCGTGATCGTGTTCCAAACCATATGCGGGATCTTCAGGCTCGGGTCCGACGGCGTGATGCGATCGACGTCACCGGCGATCCAGCCGAATCCCTCGGTGACGCCGTGCTCCAGCCCGCGCGAGGCCATAAGCTGCATGCCGACGCAGATGCCGAGAAACGGCCGGCCGCGGTTGGTGACCGCTTCGGTGAGCGCGTCCATCATGCCGTCGACGGCAAGCAGACCCGCACGGCAGTCGGCAAACGCACCGACGCCGGGCAGCACGACGCGGTCGGCCGAGGCGACCACGTCCGGATCGGCGGTGACGCGGATCGGCGACGGCAGGCCATGATCGCGGGCCGCGCGCTCGAACGCTTTTTCCGCCGAATGCAGATTGCCCGACCCGTAATCGATGATGGCGACGGTCATGATTTGCCCTCCGGGGTCGGGAAGAGGCCGAGCACAGTTTCGCTGTCTGCGGCCGGCTGATAACGGCGCTGCGGCCGCGAAACGATTTGCGGGGTCACCTCGCCGGCGGCGAGGCTGGCGAAGAAGCGACGCTCCATCTCATCGTCGCCCTTGCCCGCGACCACGCCGGCAAAACGCCAGCCGCGCCGCGCAAGCGTCCAGCCGCGCAGCGTATTGGCCTCGAGCGCGAACAGCGCCGACAATAGAAAGCCGATGACGCCGGGCAGCGGCCCGCCGAATTTGTAGGCGACGAGTTCAAGCGTCACGGAAAGCACCAGCACCGCGGCAAACACCAGCCACAGCCCGTAAAACAGCGGCCAGACGACCGGCACGAGGAAGGCCCACCAGGAAAATCCGTCTTTCAGGAAAACGGCGTCCTCGGCCTCGCCCGCCGGATCGCCGGCGGCAGGCGGCAGCATGACGGTATAGACGGCCATGATGCCTCAGCCTCCGAGCTGACCCTTGGTCGAGGGCACGGCGCCGGCGCGGCGCGGATCGATCTCGACCGCCGCGCGAAGCGCGCGAGCAAGCGCCTTGAACGAGCTCTCCGCGATGTGGTGCGCGTTGACGCCGTAGAGATTGCTGACATGCAGCGTGATGCCGGCATTGAAGGCAAAGGCGCGGAAGAATTCCTCGAACAGCTCGGTGTCGAAGTCGCCGATCTTTGCCTTCGGGAAGGTCACGTCGAAGACGAGGAACGGACGGCCGGACACGTCGATGGCCGCCCGCGTCAGCGTCTCGTCCATCGGCAGATGCGCATCCGCATAGCGGGTGATGCCGGCCATGTCGCCGAGCGCTTTTTTGAGCGCCTGACCGAGCGCGATGCCGGTGTCTTCCACCGTGTGGTGCATGTCGATGTGGAGGTCGCCCTTGGCGCGGATCGTCAGATCGATCATGCCGTGGCGCGCCAGCTGGTCGAGCATGTGATCGAAGAAGCCGATGCCGGTCGCGATGTCGCTCGCGCCGGTTCCGTCGAGATTGATCTCGACCGAGATGTCGGTTTCCTTGGTCGTGCGGGTGACGCTGGCTGTGCGCATGGGATTTTCCTCACGAATTCGAACGCGCCCTTTTATCAGGCGGAGCGGCGGAGGGAAACCATTGCCGACGATATCGCTAACGGCTGCAGCGCGCGCGATATCGTGTTTTTGTGCCGGCGCGTCGTAATGCGACGATCTGTGCGCTTCGACACAAACGAGACGATACTGCCGGGGCATCCTGCCGCGGCGGGATTTGCCGGCCCCCGACAGAGCAAGATTCGGCACAACCCAAACGGAACAGATCGGCGATGACGACAGGCAAACGGAACAGCAGGGCGTCGCTCCTCCTCGCAGCGGGACTGATCGCCATGGCGATTTCGCCGACCTCCGCCGAAGGGACATCAACGCCGGAGCCGGTCGCCGGCAAGGTCGCTGTATCGGCCGAACTCGTCGCCGGGCTTTCCGGCCACTTCATCGATCAGGTCAATCACGTCGCCTGGTCGCCGGACGGCACCCGCGTCGCGACCGCCGGCTATCATCCGACCGCGCAGGTCTGGAACGCGATGACCGGCAAGCTCGATGCGGTACTCCACGGGCATACCCGTCCCATCGAGGCCCTTGTCTGGTCGCCGGACGGAAGCCGGATCGCAACGGGCGCGAGCGACGACGCCGCGCGCATCTGGGACGCCCGCACTGGCCGCCAGATTGCCGCGCTTCCCGCCGAGCGGTTTGCTGCAAAGGCGCTGGCCTGGTCGCCCGATGGGGCATTTTTGGCCGTCGCGGCGCCGAACGCGATCGGCATATGGGCAGCCGACGGCACCGCAGTGTCGTTGATACGTGGCCGCTTTTCCGTGGCCGACGGCCTCGCCTGGTCTCCGGACGGCAATCGGATCGCGGCGGCAACGACGGACTATTCGCAAAGCCCGAACCGGATGGCGATTTCCGTCTGGAGCAGCAGGAACAACGAGCTAGTCTCGACAGTCAGCCATGAGCTTGGCTCCGTCGTAAGCCTTGACTGGTCGCCCGGGGGCGATGCTCTCGCGAGTCGTCACTACAAGGGGGCGGTGAGCGTGTGGGCCGCCAGCGACGGCAAGCAGCGGTTCGCGATCGCCGATGTCGACGAGGACGCCCCGGAACCGTTCGACTGGTCGCCGGATGGCGCGGCGCTCACCGTCGCCGCAAGCGGCAACAAGGTACGTATCGTAGAGGCGGCGAGCGGCAAAGAGTTGGCTCTTTTTGAAGGCACGAGCACCAAAACGCAGATCACCAGCCTGCGCTGGTCGCCGAAGGGCGAAACCCTGGCCATAGGCGATGATGATGGCCGCCTCCAGCTTTGGGTGCCCGCCGCAGGCAAGCTCCAGCCGCCCTTGAGCGGCCACTCCGGCGCCATCAATACGCTCGCCTGGTCACCGGACGGAACGCGGCTCGTCTCCGGCTCGAACGATGAGACGGCGCGGATCTGGATGGTGAAGACAGGGCAGGCCGAAATCGTCCTGCAGGGCCGCAGCCGCCCAGCCATTCGCGTCGCCTGGTCGCCAACTGCACGGCTCGCCGCCATCGCCTTCGAGGATGGCCGGATCGTGTTGTGGAACGAGGAAACCGGACGCCCGGTCCACATTCTGAAGGGCCACAGGGCAAAAACCCGGGTGCTTTCCTGGTCGCCCGACGGAAAGACGCTCGCCAGCGCCGACGAGCGAGAGGCGAACTTCCTCTGGAACGTCGAAACCGGCGCGCAAATCGCACGCCTGACCGGCCATACCAATGACGTCCTTTCGATCGACTGGTCGCCGGACGGCAAACGGCTCGCCACCGGCTCCTATGACGACACGGCGCGCATCTGGGACGGCGCGACCGGCAAGGAGCTCGCCGTTCTTTCCGGTCACAAGGACAGCGTCATGGGCGTCGCCTGGTCGCCCGATGGCAGCCGGGTCGCAACCGCCGGCTACGATGGCATCGTGCGCATCTTCGATCCCGAAAACGGCACGGAAACCACGCGCCACACGGGCCATGAGGACAGTGTCCTGTCGGTCGCCTGGTCGCCGGACGGGACGTTGCTTGCAAGCGCCTCCTATGACGGCTCGGTTCGCATGTTCGATGTTGCCGCCGGCAAGACCGCCAAGGCGATCTGCTGCTCGGGCGACAATACGGGTCTCCTCGTCTGGTCGCCGGTCGGCTCGCGCCTTTTGTCGTCGATGAACGCCGTGCCGGTCGTCTGGACACGCGCCAGCGGGGAGATCCTGAAGGCGCACGAGGCGCACAGTCATTACCCGGATTTTGCCGCCTGGTCGCCGGACGGAAAGCTGGTGGTTTCCGGGTCGAAATTCGCTCCGATCATGCAGTTCGAGACCCGCTGGGGCTTCCGCCTGTTCGCCTTCAATGCGCCCGGTCGTGTGTTCTCGTCCTTCGACTGGCACCGCGACGGCGAAGTCATCGTCACCAGCGACCGTGGCGGGCTGATCGAAACCTGGTCGAAATTCGGCGAGCCACGGAAGATCTTCATCGTCGGCCGCGACGGCGGCTGGGCCTCCTGCGATTGGACAGAGCAACGCTGCGAGGAGAGTGCCGGAAGCGATCTGCTGCAGACCCTCGGCAAGGATGGCCTGCAGCCGATATCGCTTTCGAAGTGAGCGGCCGGGTCGCCCGGCCGCACGGTTACCGCTGGCTGCGAACGACTGCGGAAACCGCAACCTGCGCCGCCATGGCTGCCGAGAGTGCCAGATAGGCGTAGACGGACCAGTCCGCGGCAAGCGCGCCGACCGCCATCGGCCCGGCGAAATAGCCGAACCCCCAGAACAGGTAGTAGGCGCCCGAGACGGTTCCTCTCGCGTGATCCGGGACGGCGTCGGCAAGCGCGGCTATGGAGGCGACGCAATAGACCCCAAGGCCGAGGCTGGCGAAGGCCAGCGGCCCGAAGGCGATGAGCCCCGGGACGAACGGCAACAGCGCAAAGCCGAGCGCGGCTGCCGCCATGCCCGCAATCATCACGCGCCATCGTCCGATCCGGTCGGACAGCGGGCCGGCAACGATCTGCGACAGGCTGATCCCGGCGTAGAACAATGTGAACAGGATCGCCACCGTCGACGGGTTAAAGCCGTTGTTCAGCGTCATCGTGACCGGAAGCACGCTGATGAAAACGCCATAGCCTGCGCCGTAGAGAAAGACGCCGGCAAGCACCGTTCCCGCGCTTCGGGTCGCCAGCGCCGTCTTCAACGAGGCGAGCGGATTGCTCGCCGTGGTGCTGGACGGAACCGGTTGAGCGCGCCGCAAGAAGACGGCCAGAAAAACGGCAGCCGCCAGGCACAGGCCGGCAAACAGCGCGAACGGCACGGTGGCGCGGGCGTCCGCCGCAATCACCAGCGTCGCCAGCGGCCCAACGGTCAGCCCTGCGTGGATCGTCGCATTGTAGATGCCGATGACCCGGCCTTTCTGATGCGAATAGGCGACGGACAGGGCGGCGGGCCCAAGCGCCCAGATCGGCGCTTCGCCAATGCCCTGTATCAGCCGGCCGGCAAAGACCGCACCGGCATCTTGTGCGGCAAGGAAGACGAGGCCAGCCAGTCCGCACAGCGTGTATCCCGCGACGAGCAGGCGTTTGGCGCCGAAGCGGTCTGCCAGCATACCGACCGGCAACTGGGCGACGAAATAGGCCAGCGCAAAGACGGAGGCGATGAGGCCGACGCTTTCGAGCGAGCCGGTTGCCGCGAACACTTTTTGCGGCAGCAGGGAGACGATCATGCCGACGCCGATCATCAGGAAGAACGCGGCAATGCAAAGAACGAGAAGGGGTGAAAACCTCTGCATGGGACAAATCCACTCGGTTCTCGCGTCGCCCGCGAATGCTCACACACGCGAACGGCGTCGCGACGCCGCGGGTCGATACGAAAAGAAATTCCGGGAAGGACGAGACGGATCAGGTCACGCAGGAAAGCGCCCGGCCCTTGTGGACCGGGTCAGCCTGATCGGCGTCTCGGAAAGGACGTCCCGCAAAAGCGGGACGCTCCTCACGAACCGAGTGGTGGTGGTGGCGAGACCGAATAGATCGGTCGGGGCAGCGTGTTCATCGCGTCGCTCGTTGGTGAAGCCATCGCACGGTGACAGGGTGGCATCCCGGCGCCGGCAATGCAATCGGCGGTGATCACGCCGCCCATTCCCCATTTTCGCCGACTCTGCTAAAGCCTGTCCGGTCTCCAGACCGTTCGCCCATCCCGCCGCCGTGCCCGTTGTAAGGAGCGCCGCCGATGAACCTTGCCCCGAAAACCCCGACCGACCGCCTGATCGTCGCGCTCGACGTGCCGACCGTGGACGAGGCCCGCGCCATCGTCGCCGAGACCGCCGGCGCCGTCGGCATCTACAAGATCGGCATGCAGCTGCAATTCGCCGGCGGGCTCGAATTCGCCCGCGAACTGGCGAGCGAGGGGCACCGCATCTTTCTCGACGTCAAGCTGCTCGACATCGACAACACGATTGCCAAGGCGATCGAGAACATCGTCGACATGGGCATGACCTTCATGACGCTGCACGCCTATCCAAAGACCATGCGGGCGGCGGTGGCGGCCCGCGGCGACGCGCCGCTCGGCCTCCTCGGCGTCACCGTGCTGACCTCGATGGACGATGGCGACATCGCCGATGCGGGCTATGCCGGCACGGTGTCGGACCTCGTCGCGCGCCGCGCGGCGGATGCCCGCGCCGCCGGCATGAGCGGCATCGTCTGCTCGCCGCAGGAAGTCGGCGCCATGCGCGCGGTCGTCGGTCCCGACATGGTGCTCGTCACCCCCGGCATCCGCCCGGCGGGGTCGGCAGCGGGCGACCAGAAGCGCATCGCAACACCCGGCGACGCCATCCGCGACGGATCCGATTATCTCGTCGTCGGCCGCCCGGTCGTTGGCGCCGAGAACCGCCGAGCGGCGGCGGAAGCCATCGTCGAGGAAATCGCCGCGGCTTTGTAAAACCATCGGGCGAAGATGCTGCAAGCATCAGCCGTTGCCGTCTCCGTTGTCTGCCCCATAGTCTTTGAAAATGTTTCACTGACGGGGCCGCGCCCATGACCACCATCGTCTGGTTTCGCCGGGATCTCCGGCTTGCCGACAATCCCGCGCTCTTCGAAGCCGCCCGGCGCGGGCCGGTCGTGCCGCTGTTCATCCTCGAGGACGATGAGGACGACCCGCATCGGCTCGGCGGCGCGAGCCGCTGGTGGCTGCATCACAGCCTCGCCGTGCTTGCAAAAAGCCTCGGCGGCCTGACGCTGATACGCGGCGATCCGGCCGAGATCCTGCCACGCGTCGCGGCTGAGACCGGCGCCGGTGCGATAGTCTGGAACCGGCTCTACGAACCCCGTGCGGTTGCGCGCGACACCGATCTGAAATCTGCGCTCCGCGAGAGTGGGTTGACGGTCGAGAGCTTCAACGCTTCGCTGCTTGCCGAACCCTGGGAGGTCGAGACCAAGACCGGCGGGCCGTTCAAGGTCTACACCCCGTTCTGGAAAGCGCTGTCGGCGCACGATATCGCGCGGCCCATGCCGGCGCCGGAAAAGCTCGATGTCGTTCTGGCAAAAAGCGGCGACACGCTTGCCGACTGGGCGCTCTTGCCGACGAAGCCGGACTGGGCGGCGGGCTGGACCGATATCTGGCAGCCGGGCGAGGCCGGCGCGATTGCGCGCTTCGAGGACTTCATCGTTGACGGGCTGCAGGGCTACGCGACGCTGCGTGACCGGCCGGATCGCGAAAACGTCTCGCGCCTGTCGCCGCATCTCCATTTCGGAGAAATCTCGCCGCGCCAGCTTTATGCGCGTATCCGCTTCGCAAGCGGCGCGGATCCGGCCCTTGCCCGCGACGGTGAGAAATTCCTCGCCGAACTCGGTTGGCGCGATTTCTCGCACCATCTCCTGTGGCACTTCCCGACCCTGCCCGACGAAAACTGGAAACCCGCCTTCGACGCCTATCCCTGGCGGGAAAGCGCCGAAGACCTCGCCGCCTGGCAACAGGGCAGCACCGGCTACCCACTGGTCGACGCCGGCATGCGCGAGCTCTGGCAGACCGGCTACATGCACAATCGCGTGCGCATGGTCGCCGCGAGTTTCCTCGTCAAGCATTTGAGGCTGCACTGGAAGCACGGCGAAGCCTGGTTCCGCGACACGCTGGTCGACGCCGACCTCGCCAACAATGCGGCAAGCTGGCAGTGGGTCGCCGGCAGCGGCGCCGATGCCGCACCCTATTTCCGCATCTTCAATCCCACCTCGCAGGGCTGGAAATTCGATCCCGACGGCGCCTATGTGCGCCGCTGGTGTCCGGAACTGACGAAGCTCGACGTGAAGGACATCCACGCGCCGTGCGAGGCCGCGCCAATGGACCTGATGCGCGCCGGCGTGCGGCTCGGCGAAACCTATCCCGCCCCGATCGTCGATCATGCAAAGGCGCGCGCTGCCGCGCTCGCTGGCTACGAGGCGGTCAAGGAAGCCGGTGCGGCCTCACGCGGTTAGCGACGCGGATCGGCACCCTGCGCCCACACACCGGGTCCGTAGGAATTTGACTTGAAAGCCGGAACTCCCTAATCGGACGCAGTCGGCGAATGTTGCGGTGCGACAATCATTTCACGGCCGGCCTGCGTCTGTCGCCGGGATATGCCATGTCGCCCCTCGCCATCGCCGTTGTCGCCATGTCCATGTCGATGGATTCGCTGGTCGCCTCGATCAGCCGCGGCGCCGGTCTGCACCGGCCGCGCCTCGTCGATGCGCTGCGCACCGGGCTCGTGTTCGGCTGCGTCGAGATGACGGCGCCATTGCTCGGCTGGCTCGCCGGCATCGCCGCAAGCCACTACATCGCCGCCGTCGATCACTGGATCGCTCTCATCCTGCTGACCATCGTCGGCAGCCGCATGATCGTCAACGCGCTGCGCCGCGAGGTCGACGAAGCGGCGGTGGCCGAAGGCCGGTCTTTTCTCATCCTCGTCGTGACGGCCGTCGGCACCAGCATCGACTCCATGATCGTCGGTGTGTCACTCGCTTTCCTGCAGGTGAACATCGTCGTGGTCGCGCTCGCCATCGGCCTCAGTACCTTCACCTTTTCGACGATCGGCGTCATGGTCGGCCGCCTCATTAGCGTCCGGTTCGGCCGCTGGGCCGAAGTGCTCGGAGGGCTCGGTCTCATCGGTCTCGGCGTCGCGATCCTGTTCGATCATCTCACCGTCTGACATTGCGTGACGCCGCCGCGATCTCCCGTTGCGTGCGTTGGAAAGCGTCGCTACGGTTCCTGTCGCCGTAACGTGACGGCGTTGTCCTTTCGCGGATTTTCCTGCATCTGAACGGTGTCCTCATGACCGAGCGTCCAACCCTGCCGAAGGCCGATTTCTGCGACCTCGCCGACATCGAAAAGCATCAGCGCGCGCTGTGGCAAAGACAGGCGGCCTATGTCGCCGAGGCTTCGCCGCTCTACCGGACGCATTTCGCCGGTCACGCGCTGACCGGCCGGCTCGAGGAACTGCCCGATCTGCCGTTCACCACCAAGGAAATGCTGCGCGACGACCAGCGCGATCACGAGCCCTTCGGCACCTATCTCGCCTGCCCGCCGGAGCGCGTCTCCCGCGTCCACCGCACGTCGGGCACGACGGGCGTCGCCATGAACCTCGCGCTTTCCGCGATGGATGCGCTGATGACGGCGGAAGTCGGTGGCCGCGCGCAAGGAGCCTCCGGCCTCGGTCCCGGACACCGCGTCGTTCATTGCCTCAACTATCAGCTCTGGATGGGTGGCTACACCGACCACGCGACGCTGGAGGCGACCGGCGCCACCGTCATCCCCTATGGCGTTGGCGGCACGGTCGGCCTGATCCACACCATCCGCGAACTCGGCATCACGGCGATCTCCTGCACGCCGTCCTACCCGGCGGTGCTCGAAAAGGTGTTGGCCGAACACTATCCGGGCGTGGCGCCGAAGGATCTCGGCCTCAAGCTCGGCCTGTTCGGCGGCGAGGCGGGGCTCGACGAGCCGGCCTATCGCGAGCGCATCGAGACGACCTGGGGCATGAAGCCGCGCAACGCCAATTACGGCGTCTCCGACGTGCTGTGCAATTTCGCCGGCCAGAGCGAGGTCGACAACGATCTGCATTTCGTCGCGCTCGACGTGCTCTATCCCGAGCTGATCGATCCCGACACGGGCGCCGTGAAGCCCTTTGCCGACGGCGAGAGTGGCGAGCTGGTGTTGACCCATCTCGCCAAGGAATGTCAGCCGCTGGTGCGCTTCCGTTCCGGCGACATCATCCGCGTCACCGGCACGGGCCGTGCCCGCTGCGGCCGCACCGCGCCGCGCTTCCGCGTCATCGGCCGCAATGACGACATGGTCGTGGTGCGCGGGCTCAACATGTTCCCGGCGATGGTCGCCGGAGTGCTGCATACATTTGCGGAGCTTTCCGGCGAATACCGCATCGTGCTCGACACGCCGCCGCCCTATGACGTGCTGCCGGTCGAGGCGGAGCTGGCCGACGGCGTCACCGCCTCCGACGGGCTGGCCGAAGCGATCGAGCATCGTTTGAAGAAGACGCTGGGCGCCACCGCCAAGGTGACGCTGTTGCCGTCGCACAGCCTGCCGCGGACGGAAGGCAAGACCAAACGGGTCATCAGGAGCCACACATGAGCGACAAGACCTACAAGACCGTGCTGAGCACGCGCGGCGACAACGGTGTGCGCACCATCGCACTGAACCGGCCCGACAGCCTCAACGCCATGAACCGGCAGCTCATCGACGATGTTGCCGCCGCCTTCAACGACGCCAATGCCGACCCGGAGACCCGGGCCATCATCTTCACCGGTTCGGGCCGCGCCTTTTGCGCTGGCGACGACCGCCACGAACACGTCCACCCGGAATCGGAAGCCGAGGCCCGCGATCTGGTCGACGCCATCCAGCGCGCCACCGATGCGATCGTCTTCGGCCATTGCCCGGTGGTCGGCGCAATCAATGGCTGGGCCGTCGGCGGCGGTTTCGAATGGGCGATCAACTGCGATTTCCCGATCTGGTCGGACGCGGCGAAAGGCTTTTTCCCGGAAGTCTCGCTCAATCTCTTCGTCACCGGCGCGGTCACCTCGCTGCTGCCGGCGCTCGTTGGCCTCAATACCGCGCGCGAGATGCTGTTGCTCGGCGAGCGTTATTCGGCCGCGCAGTTGAAGGAGATGGGCGTCGCCTGGCGGGTCGTGCCGGCTGACGAGCTGATGGCGGAAGCGGAAAAGGTGGCGGCCAAGCTCGCGGCGCTGCCGCCCTTGGCCGTGCGCGCCATGAAGCGGGTGCTGAACGAGACCGCCTCGACCGATCTTTCCCGCGCGCTACGTCTCGAGACCGAAGCCACCATCGCCGGCTTCCTCGATCCCGAAACGACGCGGCTGCTGAAGGACTTTTGAGTCTGAGGGGCTAGCGCTCAAAACCCTGCAACCCTTGTCAGGGGCCACTACCTAACTACACGAACTCCCCGTCACCCCGGCCTTGAGCCGGGGCCTATTGCCTCTTTCGGAACGGTATGCCGGTCGCGGGTCGCCCTGTCCTGGCCACCCGCACCACGTCATCCTCCGGTCAAGCCGGAGGACGACGGGAGAGGGAAAGGCGCAGAGGATGACGGAAAGAGGGCGAAGGATGACCCGAGCACAAAAGGGTGCGGAGGATTTCCGACCAACGGGACAGACGACGGCGAGGGGAGTGGCGCCGCGCTGGATTTCTAATCGATCGCCTTGGCGAGTGCGGAAAGCAGGCTGGAGGCGCCGAAGCGGAAGGTCTCCGGGTTGACCCAGGTCGGCCCCATCAGTCGGTCGGCGATTTCGAGATAGACGCCGGCTTCCTCGACGGTGCGGATGCCGCCGGCCGCCTTGAACCCGACCGGGCGGCCGCTCTCGCGAATGGCGGACAGCATGATTTCGGCGGCTTCCGGCGTCGCGTTGACGCCGACCTTGCCGGTCGAGGTCTTGATGAAGTCGGCGTCGGCCGCAATCGCCATGTCGGATGCCGCGCGGATCAGCGCCGGGTCTTTCAGTTCGCCGGTTTCCAGAATGACCTTCAGATGAGCACGCGGCGAGAGTTCGTCCTTCACCGCGGAAATCTGCGTGGCGGCAAGCTCGGTGTTGCCGGCGGCAAACGCGCGATATGGCATTACGAGGTCGATTTCGTCGGCGCCATCGGCAAGCGCCTGACGGGTCTCTGCGAGAACCGGGTTGGTATCCTCGCCGCCTTGCGGGAAATTGACCACGGTCGCGATGCGGATGCCGGTGCCGGCGAGGCGCTCGCGCGATTGCGCCACGAAGCGCGGCCAAACGCACACGGCCGCAACCGGTCCATGCCGGGTCTGGGCGTCGTCGCACAGCCGGTCGATCGCTTCGGGTGTACAGGTATCGGTGAGGTCGGTCAGGTCGACCAGGGGCAGCGCGCGCCAGGCAATTGCTCGGGTCTCGCTAGCCGTCATGGTCGAACTCCTCCAGAAAGGCCGGGATCAGCCGGCAGACCTTGTCGGCGTTGGCGCCGCCGACCGTTTTGGTTTCCTCGTGCGACAGCGCCGTTCCGGTCATTCCCGCCGCAAAATTGGTGATCGTCGACAGGCCGACGACCCTAAGGCCGAAATAGCGCGCAAGCACCGCTTCGGGAACGGTCGACATGCCGACAGCATCGGCGCCGAGAACCCGTGCCGCGCGAATCTCCGCCGGCGTTTCGAAGGATGGCCCCGGGAACCACATATAAGTCCCATGTGACAAACCTGTGTCCAAATGCTGAGCCGCCGCAGAAAGTGTTTTCCGCAAGCCGGGGTCGTAGGCGCTCGACATGTCGACGAAGCGGCTGTCGCCCTCGGCTCCGACCAGCGGGTTCAGCCCGGTCAGATTGATGTGGTCGGCAATCGCCATCAGCGAACCGGGCGGCATGTCGTCCTTCAGCGAGCCTGCGGCATTGGTCAGGAACACAGCCGAGCAGCCGAGCGCGGCCAGCATCGCCATCGGCACCGCCATCGCCGCCGGATTGCCGTGCTCGTAGGTGTGCGAACGCCCGGCAAGCACGATCACGCGTTTGCCGCCGAGACGGCCGGCGACCAGCATACCGGCGTGCGAGGTGACACCGGAGCGCGGATAGCCGGGAATATCGCCATAGGGGATGCGCACCGCATCCTCGACCGCATCGGCGAGTGCGCCGAGGCCCGATCCGAGCACGATACCGATGGCGTACCTGTCGCCGGCGCGGGCACGTACGGCGTCTGCAGCAACACGCCCGGCGTCGCGGGCTTCGGCAATCGGCGGGATCATCGTTTCTCTTCCGACAGGTCGAAGGCGGCTGGCAACAACTCACTAAGCGTGAAGGTCCTGCGCACCCCGGAAAGATCGGCGGCATGGACCGGCGTGTCGGCGCTACCGAATTCGGCCAGTCGCTGGCGGCAACCGCCGCACGGCGTGATCGGCGGATCGCGGTCGGCGATGACCAGGACTTCCGCGATTTTCGTTTCGCCTGCCGCGATCATCTGGCTGATCGCCGAGGTCTCCGCGCAGCAGCCCTCCGGGTAGCTGGCGTTCTCGACATTGGCACCGGCATGGATCGCGCCGGACGGGGTGCGCAGCGCCGCGCCGACGGCAAACTTCGAGTAAGGCGCATAGGCGCGCTTGCGCACCGCCTTTGCCGCTTCGAAAAGGTCATTGCTCATCCTCAGCGTTCCTTCACATAGGCAACGCCACCGGCCTTCGGCGGGATCGCCTTGCCGATGAAGCCGGCCAGAAGCACCACGGTCAGCACATAGGGCAGCACCTGGATCGCCTGCACCGGCACTTCGCCGATCAGCGGCAGGCTCTTGCCCTGCAGGCGGATCGCGACCGCGTCGAGCACGCCGAACAAGAGGCAGGCGAACAGCACGGGGACCGGCTTCCACTTGGCGAAAATGAGCGCGGCGAGCGCGATGAAGCCCTTGCCCGCCGTCATGTCGCGGATGAACGAGGCCGACTGGGCAATCGCCAGATAGCTGCCGGCCATCCCGGTCAGCACGCCGCAGACCATGACGGCGCGATAGCGCAGCCAGATCACCGAAATACCCGCGGTGTCGACGGCGGCGGGGTTCTCGCCGACCGCCCTGAGCCGCAGTCCGAAGCGGGTGCGATAGAGCGCCCACCAGGAAAACGGCACGGCGGCAAACGCGACATAGACGAGCAGATTGTGGCCGGACAACAGCTCGGAGTAGATTTGCCCGACGACCGGCACGTCGCGCAGCTCTTCGGCATAGGGCAGGGTGATGTCGCCGAAGCGGGCGGCGCCCGAGACGGGCGGCGTCTTGCCGCCCTGATGGAACCAGTGCTGGCCAAGGAAGGCGGTCAGGCCGGCGGCGAGGAAGTTGATCGCCACGCCGGAAACGATCTGGTTGCCGCGATGGGTGATGGTGGCAAAGCCGTGCACCAGCGCCAGCAGCACCGCAACGGCGATCGCCGCCAGCAGGCCGAGCCAGGCCGAGCCGGTGACGGCCGCGATTGCGCCGGCGGCAAACGCGCCACCGAGCATCTTGCCTTCGAGCCCGATGTCGAACACGCCGGAGCGCTCCGAATACATGCCGGCAAGGGCTGCAAAGATCAGCGGCACCGAAAGCCGCACGGTCGAGTCGAGGATCAGGACGATGGTGGTGAGGAGGTCCATGGCTGCGTCTCCTCTCACGCCGTTGCCACGCGCTCGGGGCGCGCGAATATGCGGGCAAGCGCCGGCCGGAACATATGTTCGAGCGCGCCGGCGAACAGGATCACCAGCGCCTGGATGGCGATGATCATGTCGCGGGTGATCGCCGGGATTTCGAAGGCGAGCTCGGCGCCGCCCTGATAAAGGACGCCAAACAACAGCGCGGCGAGCGCGATGCCGACCGGATGGTTGCGGCCCATCAGGGCGACCGCGATGCCGACGAAGCCGTAGCCGCTGGTGTAATCGAGCAGCATGCGGTGCTGTTCGCCCATGATCTCGTTCATCGCCATCAGCCCGGCGAGCCCGCCGGAAATCATCAGCGCGATGATGGTGATGCGGGTCGTCGAGATGCCGGCGTAGGTCGCCGCCGCCGGGCTGTAGCCGACCGTGCGCATCTCGTAGCCGAGTTTCGAGCGCCAAATCAGCACCCAGACGAAGATGCAGGCGAGCACCGCTACGACGAAGGCAAGGTTGAGCGGCGAGCGCGCGATCTCGATGCCGACCCAGGACAGCGCCTCCTGCATCTTCGGCAGATGGCCGCCTGCTTCGAAGGTGCGGGTTTCCGGCTGCATCGAGCCCTGCTTCCGCAGCACGTTGACGAGCAGGTACTGCACCAGCGTCGCGGCGATGAAGTTGAACATGATCGTGGTGATGACCACGTGGCTGCCGCGCTTGGCCTGCAGATAGGCGGGAATGAACGCCCAGCCCGCGCCGAAGGCCGCCGCGCCGATCAGCGCCAGCGGTGCCACCAGCCACCACGGCAGGAGCTGATCGAGCGCGAGGCAGACGAAGGCGAGCCCGATGCCGGCCATATAGGCCTGGCCCTCGGCGCCGATATTGAACAGGCCCGCATGCATGGCAACCGCGAAGGCAAGGCCGGTGAAGATGAAATTGGTGGTGTAGAACAGCGTGTAGCCGATGCCCTCGCCATAGCCGAAGGCGCCGGCGATCATGATCCGCACCACTTCGAACGGGTTCTCGCCGACCATCAGGACGACGAGGCCGGCAACCGCGAACGCCATCGCCACATTGATCAGCGGCAACAGCCCGTAATCGACCCAGCCGGGAAGGCGGCGTATCGGCGCGCTCATGCTGCTGCCTCCCCAGTGTCGGCTCCAGTGACGCCGGCCATTAACAGGCCGAGTTCGCCTTCGCTGGTTTCGGGCGGGCGTTCGCCGACGACGCGTCCGGCGAACATGACGAGCACCCGGTCCGACAGCGAGCGGATTTCGTCGAGTTCGACCGACACCAGCAGGACCGCCTTGCCGGAATCGCGCAGCGCCACCAGCCGGCGGTGGATCGCCTCGATGGCGCCGATATCGACGCCGCGGGTCGGCTGACCGACGATCAGAACCTCCGGGTCGCGCTCGATCTCGCGCGCCAGCACGATCTTCTGCTGGTTGCCGCCGGAGAAATTGGCCGTCTTCAGCCGGCAGTCCGGCGGGCGGATGTCGAAATCCTCGATATGGCGGGCGGCCTCGGCGCGCATCGCATCGACATCGAGCAATGGCCCGCTACCGAACTGGGGATCGCGGTGATAGCCGAGATGGGCGTTTTCCCATTCCTCGAACGGCGTGATGAGGCCAAGTCGATGGCGGTCTTCCGGCACATGGCCGAGGCCGTATTGGCGCATCTTCGCCGCGTCGAAGCGGCCGCCGGCGGTCACGTCATGGCCGTTGATCACGATGCCGCCGGAAGTCGGCCGGCGGATACCGCCGAGCACTTCGAGAAGCATCGACTGACCGTTGCCGGCGACGCCGGCGATGCCGACGATCTCGCCGGCGCGCACCTCGAACGAGATGTCCTGCAACAGCCGCACACCGCGCTTGTCGGTCAGCGAAAGATTCTCGACCGACAGCACCGTCGCGCCCGGCTTCGCCGGACCTTTTTCGACGCGCAGGAGAACCCGCCGCCCGACCATCGTCTCGGCGAGGTCTTCGACCGTGGTCTCGGCGGTCTTGAAGGTCGCCACCATCTCGCCGCGCCGCATCACCGAGACATTGTCGGTCACCGCCATGATCTCACGCAGCTTGTGGGTGATCAGGATGATCGTCTTGCCCTGTTCCTTCAGCACTTTCAGGATGCGGAACAGGTGATCGGCTTCGGACGGGGTCAGCACGCCGGTCGGCTCGTCGAGGATCAGCGTTTCGGCGCCGCGGAACAGGGCTTTCAGGATTTCCACGCGCTGCTGAAGTCCGACCGGCAGCGTCTCGACGACTGCATCCGGGTCGACTTCCAGACCGTAGTCGGCGGCAAGCCGTTTCAGTTCGGCGCGTGCCGCTGCACGCCCCCCGGCGAGCCGGGCGCCGCCTTCGACGCCGAGCATGACGTTTTCCAGCACCGTGAAGGTGTCCACCAGCATGAAGTGCTGATGCACCATGCCGATGCCGAGGGCGATCGCCTGCTGGCTGTCGGCGATTGTCCACGCGACGCCGTCGATACGGATTTCGCCTGCATCCGCGTGGTAGAAGCCGTAGAGGATCGACATCAGCGTCGATTTGCCGGCGCCGTTTTCGCCGACGATGCCGTGGATCGAGCCCTTCTCCACGGTCAGGTTGATGTCGCGGTTGGCGTGCACCGCGCCGAAGCGCTTGTCGATGCCGACAAGTTCGATTGCCGGCGGCAGCGTTCTGGTTTCGGCGTCGGTCATTGCGGACCTTTCGGCAACTTCACCCGGCCTGATGATGTCAGCGCGCGAAACGCCGCCATGCCAGGCGCTTCTCGCGGGGCCGCAATCGTGGGCGCTCCGGGTACGAAAAATTTCGGCCCCGCGGGAAGATTACGCGGGGCCGCTCTGTCGTCTCGGTCTTAGAACGGGCAGGTGTTGTCCGACATGTAGTCGTGCACCTTGATCGAGCCGTCGATGATGCCGGCGCTGGCTTTTTCGACCGCCGCCTTCATGTCGTCGGTGATCAGCGCCTGGTTGTTTTCATCGAGCGCCCAGCCGACACCGTCCTCGGCCAGACCAAGCGCCTGCACGCCGGTCGACCACTTGCCTTCCTTGGCGTCGTTGAACGCGTTGAAGACGGCAACGTCGACGCGCTTCAGCATCGAGGTGAGAACCGCGCCCGGGTGCAGGTGGTTCTGATTGGAGTCGACGCCGATGCCGAGCTTGCCGGCGTCGGCTGCAGCCTGCAGCACGCCGATGCCGGTGCCGCCGGCGGCCTGATAGACCACGTCCGCGCCCTGGTCGAACTGCGACTTGGCAAGCTCGCCGCCCTTGACCGGATCGGACCAGGCGGCACCCGTGGTGCCGGTCATGTTCTGGAATACCGTGACGTCCGCATTGGCCGCCTTGGCGCCCTGCACGTAGCCGCAGGCGAACTTGCGGATCAGCGGGATGTCCATGCCGCCGACAAAACCGACCTTGCCGGTTTTCGAGGCCATCGCGGCCAGCATGCCGACCAGATACGAGCCTTCATGCTCCTTGAACACGACCGAGCGCACATTCGGCTTGTCTACGACCATGTCGATGATGGCGAACTTGATGTCCGGGAACTCGTCGGCAACCTTTTCCACCGCAGCGCCGTGGCTGAAGCCGATCGCCACGATCGGCGAATACCCCTTGCGCGCGAAGTTGCGCAGCGCCTGCTCGCGCTGGGAATCGTTCTGGATTTCGAAGTCACGGAAATCGATACCGGTCGCGCTCTTGAATTCTTCTGCGCCGATATAGGCAGCCTCATTGAACGACTTGTCGAATTTGCCGCCGAGATCGTAGACGACGGCCGGCTTGATATCCTCTGCCATGACCGGCGCCACGGTCAGAGCGAGGGCGGCAGCGGCCGCGAAAATCTTTCCAATCATCGGAGTTCCCCTTGGAATGAAAGAACGTGGCGCCGCCGCAAAACGGCGTCGGGCGGCGCGCGGAAGGCAGATTGGCACGGGCTGGCGTGATTTGCATGCTCTTTCATGCGACGAAAGGCGTAAATTCTCGTCACGATCGGTGTCCTTGACCGGCACTGTGGATTTCGCCCACAGTGCCGGCAACGGAACGGGCCGGACACCCAGCCGGCTCACGCGCCGACCGAACGGTGGATCGGCAGGCCGTTGCCACCTGACCAATGAGTGGATCCATGACGCCAGCGCCCGAATTCTCCGAACCGTTCTGTTTTCCCATGCTTTTGGCGGATATCGGCGGCACGAATCTGCGGCTGGCGGTGCTCGAAGGGCCGCAGGCCCAGCCGGAATTCCTGCCGGTGCGGCGTTGCGCCGATTATGACGGGCTCGAATCGGCGGTCAGCGACATCCTGACTGATTCGTCCCGGCCGAAGGTGCAAAGCGCGATGCTGGCGCTCGCTGGCCCTGTTGACGGCGTCACTTTCCGCATCACCAACAGCAGCTGGACCATTGATCCTGCGGCTTTGCGACGCGCGTTCGACCTGCGCGAAGTGATGGTGGTGAACGACTTCGAGGCCGACGCGCTGGCGCTGCCGGGTCTCGCGCCCGAAGACCTGCAGGTGATCGGCGACGGCCAGCCGGTGCCTGACACGGCGCGGCTCATCCTCGGCCCCGGCACGGGCCTCGGCGCCGCCGGACTCGTGCGCACCTGCTGCGGCTGGTGTCCGGTTGCCGGCGAGGCCGGCCATATGAGCCTCGGCCCGATCGGTGAGGAAGAACTCGCGCTCTGGCCGCATATCGAGGTCCCGGACGGGCGGCTCAGCGTCGAGAACGTGCTGAGCGGCTCCGGCGTGATGCGGCTCTACCGCGCGTTCGCATCGCTCAACGGCGTCGATCCGGTTCTCGAAACGCCGGAAGCCGTGACCGCGGCCGCCGATGCCGGCGATGAACTCGCCTCGCAGACGCTGACGCGCTTTGCCATCATCCTTGGCCGCATCGCAGGCGATCTGGCGCTGGTCTATCTCGCCCGCGGCGGCGTCTACCTCGCCGGCGGTGTCGTCGGCAGCCTTGAGCGCTGGCTCACCAGCGGGGCTTTCCGCGCCGCCTTCGAGGCCAAGGGCCCGCATCGCGCGATCATGTCGCGGATCCCGACGCAGATCGTCAAGCATCCGTTCCCCGGTCTCGTCGGCATGGCCGCTTTCGCCCGCACGCCGAGTGCGTTTGCACTTGATTGCGACCGCCGTCGCTGGCGCGCTTGAGGACGGGGTGACCTGGAGCGTTGCGATCCGGGGTGCCCGGTCCTGTGAAAGGGGCTGACATGCGCCCCGCTCCGCTGCCCGTCGATGCCGCTATTCCCGATCTTCTTGCAGCTCTCGACGCGCAACCATCCGCCGTTCTCGTCGCACCGCCGGGCGCCGGCAAGACCACCCGCGTTCCGCTCGCCCTGTTCGAAGCCGACTGGCGCGGCGACGAGCGCATCATCGTGCTCGAACCGCGCCGCCTTGCCGCCCGCGCCGCCGCCCGTCGTATGGCCGAAACGCTCGGTGAGAAGGTCGGCGAGACGGTCGGCTACCGGGTCCGGATGGATGCCCGCATCTCCGTCCGCACCCGCATCGAGGTGGTCACAGAGGGCGTCTTCACGCGCATGATCCTCGACGATCCGGAGCTGTCCGGCGTTGCCGCCGTGCTGTTCGACGAGTTCCACGAACGCAGCCTCGACGGCGATCTCGGCCTGGCGCTGGCGCTCGACGCGCAAGGGGCCTTGCGGCCCGATCTGCGGCTTGTGGTGATGTCGGCGACCGTCGACGGCGCGCGCGTTGCAGGCCTGCTCGGCGATGCTCCCGTCATTGCCAGTGAAGGCAAAATGTATCCGGTGGATACAATTTATATTTCCCGGAATTCTGCGCTCCGCATCGAAGACGACATGACCTCTGCGATCCTGCGCGCCTGCCGCGAAGAGGCCGGATCCGTGCTTGCCTTCCTGCCCGGACGCGGCGAAATCGAACGCACCGCCGAACGTCTGCGCGACAAGGTGCCGGCGACCGTCAGCGTGCATACGCTCTACGGCGCGATGGAGGGCAAGGATCAGGACGCGGCGATCCGGCCGGCGCCGGGAGGCAGCCGCAAGATCGTGCTTGCGACCGCGATCGCCGAGACGTCGCTCACCATTGATGGCGTCACGGTGGTTGTCGATTCAGGGCTCGCCCGCAAGCCGCGCTACGAACCGGCGACCGGCATGACGCGGCTGGAGACCATGCGCGTTTCCCGCGCCGCCGCCGACCAGCGTCGAGGCCGCGCCGGGCGTACCGCGTCGGGCCGCTGCTACCGGCTGTGGGACGAGGGCCAGACTGCGGCGCTCGCACCCTATGACCGGCCCGAAATCCTCGAAGCCGATCTGTGCAATCTCGTGCTCGATCTCGCTGCCTGGGGCGTGACCGACCCGGCCGCGCTCACCTGGCTCGACCCGCCGCCGGCACCGGCATGGAGCGAGGCTGTCGCGCTGCTGCGCGATCTCGAAGCGATCGACGTAGCGGGACACCTCACCGACGAGGGGCGGGCGCTTTCCCGTTTGCCGCTGCACCCGCGCCTCGCCCACATGATCCACCGCGCGAGCGATAAGACGCTGTTCGAACCCGGGGCGGTGCGCACCGCCGCCCGCATCGCCGTAACCGTGTCCGAACACGCGCTCGGCGGCACCGATACCGATCTGCGCGAACGGCTCCGCCGTCTTGCCCGCGAGGGAGGGCGCGCAAGCGAAGCGCGCCGCCTCGCTGACCGTTGGGCGAAACTCGCCGGCGCGGGTGGCGGCGACGGCGGAACTTCGGACGCCGATGCCGGCCGCCTGCTGGCGCTCGCCTATCCCGACCGGGTGGCCGAGGCCCGTGGCGCACCGGGCGCGTACCGCCTCGCCAACGGGCGCGGTGCCAGACTCGACCCTGCCGATCCGCTCGCCCGCGAAAAATACCTCGCCGTTGCCGAAGTGCAGGGCAGTGCTCAGGCGGGACGCATCCTGCTCGCCGCGCCGCTCGACAAGAGTGACATCGAGGAGCTGTTCGCCGACCATATCGACGCCGGCACGAGTGCGGAGTTCGATGCCGGTTCCGGCAGTGTGCGTGCGCGGCGAACGCGCCGCTTCGGCCGTGTCGTGCTCGACGCGGCGCACGATCCGTTGCCAGATCCCGATCGCGTCGCGGAAGCGCTGCTCGCGGGCATCGCAGCGAAGGGGCTCGGATGCCTGCCGTGGACCGACGATCTGACCCGCCTGCGCGCCCGCATCGGCTTCCTCCATCGCGACGCCGCCGGCGAGGGCGACAACCCCTGGCCGGACATGTCCGATACGGCGCTGGCCGAGGGTCTCGCCGGCTGGCTCGGCCCTTTCATCGCCGGCAAGACGGCGCTCGCACAGATCAAGCCCGGCGACCTGAAATCCGCGCTGGACGCGATGATCCCGTGGGACCGCAAGGCCGATCTCGACCGGCTCGCGCCGCCGCGTGTCACCGTGCCGACCGGGCGCAGCATCGCCGTCGATTATGCCGCCGAAGCCGGGCCCTCCGTTTCGGTCAAGGTGCAGGAGCTTTACGGCCTTGCCGAACACCCGACCGTAGGCGTCCACCGCATCCCGCTGGTACTTGAATTGCTGTCGCCGGCGCAGCGTCCGGTGCAGGTCACGCGCGATCTGCCGGGTTTCTGGCGGGGCTCCTGGGCCGACGTCCGTCGCGACATGCGCGGCCGCTATCCGAAACACGACTGGCCGGAAGATCCGGCGAACGCCCATCCGCAACGCGGGGCGAAGCCGCGCAAACAATGAGCCGGACGGCGCGGGGCAAAGCCTGCTAAATCGGGGCCTGCTAAAACGGGGCCTGCTATAATTGACTATTGCCGACGAACGAGGACGACCGATGCTGCCGCAGGAAATCATCCGCAGGAAACGCGAAGGCGAGGTGCTGAGCGCCGAGGAAATCAGCTTTCTCATCGAAGGCCTCACCGCCGGCGCCGTCAGCGAGGGACAGGCGGCGGCCTTTGCGATGGCGGTGTTCTTTCGCGGACTGACCACGGAGGAGCGCGTCGCGCTGACGCTCGCCATGCGCGACTCGGGAACCGTGCTCGACTGGTCGGATCTGCCCGGCCCGGCGCTCGACAAGCATTCGACCGGCGGCGTCGGCGACAATGTCTCGCTGATGCTCGCGCCGGCACTTGCTGCCTGCGGTGCCTATGTGCCGATGATCTCCGGGCGCGGCCTTGGCCACACCGGCGGCACGCTCGACAAGCTCGATTCCATTCCCGGCTATGTCAGCCAGCCCGACCTCGCGCTGTTCCGCTCCGCACTCATGGAGGCCGGCTGCGCGATCATCGGCCAGACGGTGGATCTCGCTCCTGCCGACCGCCGGCTCTACGCCATCCGCGACGTGACGGCGACGGTCGAATCGATCGACCTCATCACCGCCTCGATCCTGTCGAAGAAGCTCGCCGCAGGGCTGGATGCTCTGGTGCTCGACGTCAAGGCGGGCTCCGGCGCCTTCATGGCGAGCGTCGACGACGCCCGCGATCTGGCGAAAAGCCTCGTCGCGGTGGCCAATGGCGCGGGATTGAAGACGACCGCGCTGTTGACCGACATGAACGAGCCGCTCGCGTCGGGTGCTGGCAACGCGCTCGAAATCGTCAACGCGATCGACTTCCTCACCGGCAAAATGGCCGATCTTCGCTTGTGGCAGGTGACGGTGGCGCTCGGCGGCGAGCTGCTGGCGACCGCGGGTCTTGCCGAAGACGCCGCCGCGGGCGAACGCCGTATTGCCGATGCCTTCACCTCTGGCGCGGCGGCTGAACGTTTCGCGAAGATGGTCGTGGCGCTTGGCGGGCCCGTCGATCTCATCGAGCGCCCGCAGGCATATCTCGCTGCAGCGCCTGTGGTGCGCGCCATCCACCCCGAGCGAAGCGGCTTCGTATCGTCGATCGACACCCGCGCCGTCGGCGTGGCCGTGGTCGAACTCGGCGGCGGTCGAACCCGCCCGCAGGATGCCGTCGACCACCGTGTCGGCTTCACGGTGCTCGCCGGGCTCGGCGCGGCCGTTGGCCCCGATGCACCGCTTGCTGTCGTTCATGCCGCGAATGACAGCGATGCCGATCGCGCTGCAAAACGACTGCGTGCAGCATACATAAGTGTCAGCGAGAAAATGGCGCCTGGCGGCGCCATCATTGAGCGCATCGGCACCTGAGCCTCCGTTCGCTTAAACGGCTAACTGATCCGTGGAAATTCGTGTTTCCCACTCTCGGCAATCAGCGGGGTTGCCGGTTGATTTTCACATTTGCCCTGAAGTACGCTTGAAACGAGTATAAATAGAATCTGCAATTAAAAGAAGCATAGGGGGCAGCGATGAAATTCGGCAAGTCAATCGGCACGTTTGCAGTGGCCGCGCTGGTGGCTGGGTGTCACCACACCAGCGGGCCGGGCACTTATGTTGTTGATATCTCGCACCTCAAGACGGATGAGGGCTATATCAATTCTTCGCGTTACGTTGAGGGGCAGATCATCGTCTGGAACAAGGAAACCGGGTTTTCCGAGGTTCTCTCCGGACTCCAGCTTCCGGTCACGGTCGACGGCTTCAGTCGAACTTCGGTCGTCGCGAACAATCTCAGCGGTGTTTCCTTGTCCGCAGACATCAACAAGCCTGTCCCGGTTGGTCTGAAGACCGAACTCGAAGGCGATCTGGCTATCAAGCTCGAAAACAATGTTCGCGGCCGTTCGATAAACGAGGCTTTCACGAAATTCGGCCGCGAGATCAATCGGCGGATCAGTGCGGGCGACGAGGATATCCGCCAGACCTGGTTCCTCGACGAAGCCGCCGAACCGGGCTCCCCGTGGCGCTACATCATTGTCCGCAAGACCCTGCGCGCCGACAAGGGCAGCATCGTCGGAAACCGCAACGCAGTGGCAAACGGCAAGGTGACTCTGAGCAGCTTCGATCTCGCCGGCGCCGGCGTCACTCTCAAGGGCTACGACAAGGTCGAGTTCGAGGGGGAGAACGTCCCGGCGCTCGCGAATTATTACGTTCTCAAGGTGTTCCGGAACGCGTCCGGCAATTACGACTTCAGGCTCGATCGTGAGATCACCAACAAGGCATCGGTGATCGTGCCGATACTGCGTCGCCTGTAGGCGCCGGCATAACCCCAGCGTCCCGGAACATGTTTGGCTCCGGCGGTCGAACGGGGTCCTCTTCCTTGACCCCGCCTTGTCGCCACGGACAAAGTGGCGGCGGGCGGCTTTTCGCACGCTGAGTGCGGATGCGATTTCGAGGAGAGGGATTTCATGAAGGCGGTTTTTCGGTTTGCGCTGGCAGCGCTTGTTGCCGGTCTGTCCATGGCGATCGCGGCGGACTCAAGGGCCGAAATGACTCTGGCGGAAAAGCCGAGCGACTTTCGGCCCGGCAAGACGGTCGTGCCGATCTACCGGCAATATCTCGGCATGGCCTACACGACCTGGGCGGTGGCGGTCGAAAGCGCCGACGGCACGGCCCGCAAGATCTATTTCGAGACCAACGAAAAGGCGGTCAACAAGGGTATGCTGACGCTGACCTGCGGCGATCCCTTCGCGCTGACCTACGAGAAATACGGCTGGGGCAAGTTCGGCGATGCCGGCAGCCGGCAGACCGTGCAGCTCGGCGAGACGGATATCCTCTCCTGGCGCGAAGAGCGCTTCGAACCGCTGATGGGCGAGGACCTTCCCTATGAAGCCTACGTCGTCGCCCGCTTCCTTGCCTGCGGGGCGGCCGGATAAACGAAAAGCGCGGGACACGCGGCCGCGCCGCCCGGCACCGGCGAGGTTTTTTCGTGGCGGGATTATTTCCGTTTCCGCCAACGCCTATATGTTGAGGGAATGACCGACAGAGGTCGCGGGATGAATCCCGTGGCAAGCGGGGTTTTTCCATGGCGCGAGCCTTCATACTGGTACTCGATTCCTTCGGCATCGGCGCGGCCGGTGACGCCGATCGCTTCGGCGACGTCGGCGCCGACACCTTCGGCCATATCGCCGAAGCCTGTGCCCGTGGCGATGGCGACTGCGATGGCCTGCGCTCAGGCCCCCTCGTCATCCCCAACCTGATCGGCCACGGCCTTGCCGCCGCCGCTCTTGCCGCCCGCGGCGAGGGCGTCAAGGGCATCCCCGCAAACGGCGCGCCGCAGGGCCTGTGGGGTTTTGCGGCGGAAACCTCGCGCGGCAAGGACACGCCGTCCGGCCATTGGGAAATGGCCGGCGTCCCCGTCCTTTTCGACTGGGGCTATTTCCCGCACGAAATCCCCTGTTTCCCCGCGTCGCTGACCGAGGCGCTGATTTCCCGTGGCGATCTGTCGGGCATTCTCGGCAATTGCCACGCGTCCGGCACCGAGATCATCAAGGAACTCGGCGAGGAGCACATCCGCACCGGCAAACCGATCTGCTACACCTCGGCCGACTCCGTGTTCCAGATCGCGGCCCATGAAGACCACTTCGGGCTCGAACGTCTCATGGCGCTGTGCAAGATCGCCCGCGAACTGGTCGATCCGCTAAACATCGGCCGGGTGATCGCGCGGCCCTTCGTCGGCGAGGACGCGGAAAGCTTCGTGCGCACCGCGAACCGCCGTGATTTTTCGGTGCCACCGCCGGCGCCGACCCTGCTCGATGTTGCCAAGGATGCGGGGCGGTCCGTCATCGCCGTTGGCAAGATTGCCGACATCTTCGCCCACCAGGGCATTACCCGCACGGTCAAGGCAGCCGGCAACGACGCGCTGTTTGACGCCACGCTGGATGCCGTTGCCGACGCGCCCGACGGTGCCCTCGTCTTCGTCAACTTCGTCGACTTCGACATGCTCTACGGCCACCGCCGCGATGTCGCGGGCTACGCTGCGGCGCTTGAGGCCTTCGACCGGCGCATGCCGGAGCTTGAGGCGGCGCTGCGCGACGACGACCTCGTCGTCATGACCGCCGACCACGGCTGCGACCCGACCTGGCCGGGCTCCGATCACACCCGCGAATACGTGCCGGTGCTTGCTTTCGGCCGCATGCTCGGCGCCGGCGATATCGGTGCCCGCAAGACCTTCGCCGATATCGGCGCCTCGGTCGCCGGCTGGCTGAAGCTCCCCAGCCTTTCCCACGGCACCAGTTTTCTGTGAGTCCTCACGCCTGAGCCTTTCCCCGGTGTCCCGGAGCTTCTATCGTTTGACGATGTGCCGGGCGCCTTCTCTCACGCGCCGGCAGGCAAATCTCGGGGAAAGCCAATGTCGGACGTGACCGTCGTCGACCATCCGCTGGTACAGCACAAACTCACCCTCATGCGCGACAAGTCCACGTCGACCGCCGGTTTCCGTCGCCTGCTGCGCGAGATATCGTTGCTTCTGTGCTACGAGATCACCCGCCCGCTCGATCTGGAAGAGATCGAAATCGAGACCCCGCTGGCGAAGATGAAGGCGCCGGTCCTGTCCGGCAAGAAGCTCGTCTTCGCTTCGATCCTGCGCGCCGGCAACGGCCTGCTCGAAGGCATGCTCGATCTGGTGCCGTCGGCCCGCGTTGCTCATGTCGGGCTCTACCGCGATCACGAAACGCTGGAGCCGGTCGAGTATTACTTCAAGGCGCCGGAGGACCTCGGCGACCGGCTGGTGATTGTTGTCGACCCGATGCTGGCAACCGCCAATTCCGCCGTTGCGGCCATCGACAAGCTGAAGGAGCGCGGCGCCTCGCATATCCGTTTCCTCTGCCTTCTGGCCGCCCCCGAAGGCATCGAGCACTTTACAAAGGCGCATCCGGATGTGCCGGTCGTTACCGCGGCGATTGACGATCACCTCAACGAGAAGGGCTATATCGTGCCCGGTCTCGGCGATGCCGGCGACCGCATGTACGGCACCAAATAGCACCGCCCGCCCGGCTGTGCCGGTCCGTCCTCTGCTCGCGAAAAAATGACTGCGCCATGCCGATGCGTGATGGCACTTCCTCGCATCGGCTCGCTAGAGTGCGTCGACCGTAGGGGAGGAGACATCATGCGCAGGAAACTCATCACAGCAGGCGTGTCGGCCGCATTCGCGCTGACCGCATTCACTCTGGCCGCGCTGGCGCCGGTTTCACTGAATGCCGCCGGCGACGAGCGCGAGCTGGTCGAGCTGCCGGCGATGATGCAGGAGCACATGCTCGGCAACATGCGCGATCACCTGGCTGCGGTGAACGAAATTCTTGCCGCGCTGGCCGACGACGATCCGGCTGCGGCCGGCAAGATAGCCGAAGCCCGTCTCGGCATGTCGTCGCTTGGATCGCATGGCGCGGCGCACATGGCGCCCTTCATGCCCGAGCGGATGCAGGCCATCGGCACCGAGATGCATCACGCCGCCAGCCGCTTCGTGGTCGCCGTCCAGGATGCCGATCTCGCCAACAGCGCCGAGGGTCGCAAGGCGATTTTCTCCGCGCTCGGCGCGGTCACCGAAACCTGCGTCGCCTGCCACGCGGCATTCCGGATTCACTAACACAAAAGCGCGTCGCTCAAACCCCCGCGGGCAAGCGGGCGGCTAAAGCAGGGTGAAATTGTCGTAGGCGTCGGAGGCCACCATCATGTCGAGCACGATCAGCTTGTGGATGGCGGCCATGATCGAACTCGCGGTCATGCCCTCCGGGATCTCCGCGCCTTCAATCATCGCCATGAAGCGGATGCCGTACCAGCCATAGCTGCCGAGATAGGTACTGAGGCGGATATCCCGGGCCTTGTGCTTGGCGACGATGTGCTTGCTCTGCGCCTCGAACACCCCTTTCAGGTTGCCCGCGAACATCATCTCCCAATAGGCGAACTGTTTCTTCTTCAGCGCTTCGACATCGATACCGATCAGCTGGCGATCCTGTCGAATGCGCGCAAGGTGCTCGTAGAACGCGTCGATCACCTTTGGCAATTGCGGGCCGATGATGGTCCACGCCACCTCTGCCGCGGCCTTGTCGGATGCGGTCAGGTCGACGAAGGCTTCATGGTGGTTCAGCAGGTTTCTTGCGGTGGCGTTCATGGCTGCATGTTCTTCTTGATTGCTCGGTGAAACGGTGGATGTCGGATGTGCGCGGGTTCAGCAGCGAAACGAAGGGTGATCGAGCATCTTGCTCGCTCGCGAGCGCCAGCAAGAATTTTCGGCGTTGAAATTGAGATAAGTCCGTAATGGACACTCGGCCCAAGCATTGATTCGTGTTCTATTCCGAAGAAAGGTCAAGAAGCGTGTCACGTTGGCCAGGAAGTCCCCGCGAATCCCCAATTTCTTCTTATCGTCGAGTGCAATATTTAATTTTCTATGCATGAAGATTGCAACCAATGGAAGAAATGCAGTTATTCCGTAGAGCAATAGGAGAATAACGCCAAAACTGTGCAGTATAAATGAGAAAAAATTGAGAATTATTGATCATTTCACGACATATATCCGAAATTCGTATAAAAAATCTCTGGCCCAGTGACACAAAAGATGACGCATTTTCAACGGGGCAGGACACACCTCATTCGGCAGCGCCGCACGGTGCTGTCTTTCGCCTTCGGATTTTTCCTTAAAGTACCGCGAACGAATCGTAGGCGTCCGACGCCGTCATCATGTCGAGTACGATCAGCTTGTGGATCGCCGTCATCGCGGCGCCGACCGAAACGCCGTCAGGCAGCGGCGTCGACGTGACCGCCTGCATGAAGTGGGTTCCGAACCAGCCATAACTACCGAGATAGGTGCTGAGCGGAATGTCGCGCGCCTTGTGTTTGGCAACGATGCGCTTGTTCTGCAGTTCGGCCGCGCCCGCGAGGTTGCCGGTGAAAATCATCTCCCAATAGGCGAATTGCTGCGCCTTTAATCTCGGCATGTCGATGCCGTGGAGTGGGTAATCCTGGTCAATCGACCGCAGGTGTTCGTAGAAGGATTCGATGATGGCGGGCAGGGCGGTCGCGATAACTGCCCAGGCCGCCCAGGCGGCTTTCTTGTCGGCATCGGTCAGATCGACGAAGGCGACATTTTCGGAAAGCCGGTTCATTGGCTGGAATGACATACCGATTGGCACCGTTGAGTGAGTTGCGGCCGATTGGCGGAATTTAATCCGTGCGAGATCGTTTTGACTCCGCGCGTTCGGGTGGTCACGGAGCGCGGAAAGCGGATTGTCGGGCGAACGGATCTAGGCCGATCGGAAGTGATGACCGAGTCGGTATCTCATGAGCATTTCCCCGCTGCTTTGGAATATTTATGCGTCCGGCGACTTCGGAAATCGTCCCGCCCGGCATCAAATACTGCCGGCGATCCCTGCTGCCGTTTTTGTTACGTAAATCAGATAAACGGAAAAATCCGGTAACATCAATGAAAAGTTCAACCGGAAATGTCTCTGGTTGTTTCCATGAACGTTTGCGCTGCACAATGTTTTCGCCCCAGCCCGCGCCTCCGATACTGCCCGAAGTGCCGATGCATGGTACGATGCGGCGTCGTTCCCTCACCTGAAACAGGCCGGTTCGCCTGAACCGTGCAACGGAGATGATGAATGGGCAATTTTTCCTGCAATTGGGCGCGCATCACTGCCGCAGTGTTTTTTCTCGCGGCGACGTCGGCGCATGCTGCTCCCGAAATGGCGCCGTGGACCGACGACCTGGTCGCCAGTCTGGTCAAGCGCGATGCGAAAAGCTTCACCGATGGGGTGATCGCCCGGATGCCGGACTCGTACGCCAAGGTGAAACAGCAGGTGGCGGGCAGCGTTGCCGGCTTTCAGGGCCTCGTGAACGGGCTGCAACCGGTCGCTTTCGATCCCGCGCACGATTCCTCGATTACGCCGTCGATCGTCTGCCGTTCCTATTTCGTGCACGGCCAGAACACGTTCTCGCTGATCTTCCACATCTACCGCCCAAGCGACACCTGGTATCTGCTGTCCTTCGACTTGCAGCAGCAGAGCCCGGAAAACCACGCCACCTACGTTCGCCGCATGTGCGAGGACAAACCGCCGAAAGCCACCAAGAAGTAGCGACCCTCCGGCGGTTTGCACCGCCGGCCTCTGCTTGCGTCGCCGACCTCAGCCGTTGCGATAGATGTAGCTGTAGCCGTTGATCGCCGGCACGCCGCCGAGATGGGCGTAGAGGACCTTCGAGCCGGCCGGGAAGTAGTCCTTGCCGACCAGATCGATCAGCCCCTGCATCGATTTCCCCTCATAGACCGGATCGGTCATCATGCCTTCGGTGCGGGCGCAAAGCCGGATCGCCTCGTTGGTCTCTTTCGACGGCACCCCGTAACAGGGATAGGCATAGTCGTTGATCAGGACGAGGTCATCGTCGCTGATCGGCCGCCCTAGTTCAACCAGTTCAGCTGTGTTCTGCGCGATCTCCATCACCTGCGCGCGGGTCTGGTCGGGCGTGCCGGACGCGTCGATGCCGATCACCCTGTTCGCGCGGCCGTCGGCGGCGAAGCCGACCAGCATACCGGCGTGGGTCGAGCCGGTGACCGTGCAGACGATGACATAGTCGAACTTGAAGCCGAGTTCGGCCTCCTGCGCGCGCACTTCCTCGGCAAAGCCGACGAAGCCGAGCCCGCCGAACTTGTGCACCGAGGCTCCGGCCGGGATCGGGTAGGGCGTGCCGCCCTTGGCTTTCACGTCCTCGAGCGCCGCTTCCCAGCTCTCGCGAATACCGATGTCGAAGCCCTCGTCGACGAGTTCGATCTCCGCGCCCATCACCCGGCTCATCAGGATGTTGCCGACCCGGTCGTAGACGGCGTCCTCGAATGGCACCCAGCTTTCCTGTACCAGCCGGCACTTCATGCCGATCTTGGCGGCGACGGCGGCCACCTGCCGTGTGTGGTTCGATTGCACACCGCCGATGGAGACGAGTGTGTCGGCGCCGGACGCGATGGCGTCGGGGATGATATATTCGAGCTTGCGCACCTTGTTGCCGCCGAAAGCGAGACCGGAATTGCAGTCCTCGCGCTTGGCGTAGATCTCGACCTTGTCGCCGAGCGCGGCGGAAAGGCGGGGGAGTTTCTCGATCGGGGTCGGCCCGAACATGAGCGGGTAGCGGTCGAATTTTTCCAGCATGAGAACACCTGTGCGATTGAAGGAATTGGTTCAATCCTAGCGAAACAGCTCAGAAAGGTGCTCTCGAAATGGGAGATGGAATTGACGGGCAAAGTGAGAGTGGACGAGAATGTTGAGCGAATACTCGGAATATATTTCAATAAACGGAAGAAACTTTCATGCCCTCCGATCTCGACAGAACCGATCTGAAGATTCTCCGCCTGCTGCAGGCCGATGGCCGCATCGGCAATGCCGAGCTCGCCGCGCGGGTCAATGTCAGCGCCGCGACCTGCCATAGGCGCACCCAGCGGCTGTTTGCCGAAGGCTATGTCGAGACCGTGCGTGCCCATGTGGCGCCGGAAAAGGTCGGTCGCGCCGCGCTCGTCATGGTCGGCGTGGTGCTCGACCGCTCGACGCCGGAAAGCTTCGCCGCCTTCGAGGAGGCGACCCGCGACCTGCCCTTCATTCTCGATTGCCATCTGGTCGCCGGCGACTTCGACTATTTCCTGAAAATCCGCGTCCGCGACATGGCTGACTTCAACCGGCTGCATGGCGAACAGCTCATCGCGCTGCCCGGCGTGCGCCAGACCCGCACCTTCTTCGTCATGAAGGAAGTGGTCGACAACGCCCCGCTCGATTTTTGAGGAGGCGGAGAAAGAAGGGCGTCACTGCGTCGCCTGCGTGGGCGCGGCATGAATTGTCGGGCTCGCCGTTTACCACACACACTCCCCGTCACCCCGGCCTTGAGCCGGGGTCTATTGCCCACCTCGATACGGTATGCCGTTGCGTTTGTGGAAGGAGCTGCATGACACTCTGCCGACATCACTTCCGGTTCAAACCACCTCATCCTCAGCCCACCCCACGTCATCCTCCGGCTTGACCGGAGGATCGGGCGCGGCCTGTATAAGAGCATGACTTTCTTCGTCTACATGATCAGCAATCGGCCGAAAGGGACTCTGTATATCGGGGTTACCAACGATCTTGCACCGCGGATATGGGAACACCGCGAAGGGATCCATGAAGGTTTTTCCAGACGCTACGCTCTTGACCGCTTGGTGTATTATGAGGGCTTCCCGTCGGTCGCTGACGCGATCCATCGTGAAAAGCGTCTCAAGGCGTGGAACCGGGCTTGGAAAGTCGAACTCATTGAGAAAAGTAATCCTGAGTGGGAAGACCTCTATCCCTTGCTTAATCGCTAGCAGTTGATAGCGCCGGAGAACTTGGAACGCGATCCTCCGGTCAAGCCGGAGGATGACGTGAGTGAGAGGAAAAGTGGGCTCTCACCGACCTCCCTGTTGTTGAACCCAATCTCTGAATCCCTGTCCACCAAGTACGATTTCTGGCTCCCACTCCAAACAAAAAGGCCGGGGAAGTCCCCGGCCTTTCGTATTCGCTAAGACGCTGACTCCCGTCAGATCGTCTGGTTGTATTCGCCGACTTCCGGGTTCTCGCGCAGCACCGCGTCGACGGCCTTGAACATGGCGTGCATGTTCTCTTCCGAGGTCGGGCTTTCGACGACGACGACCAGCTCCGGCTTGTTCGAGGAGGCGCGCACCAGGCCCCAGGTGCCGTCCTCGGCGACGACGCGCACGCCGTTGACCGTGACGAGGTCGATGATCTTCTGCCCGATGATCGTCTCGCCGGCGGCCTTCATGTCGGTGAAGCGCTGCACCACCTTGTCGACGATGCCGTATTTGGTCTCGTCGTCGCAATGCGGCGACATGGTCGGCGAGCCCCAGGTCTTCGGCAGCGCGCGGCGCAGATCGGCCATCGACTTGCCCGGGTTGCGGTCGAGCATGTCGAGAATGGCGATCGCCGAGACGAGGCCGTCGTCGTAGCCGCGTCCGATCGGCGCGTTGAAGAAATAGTGGCCCGACTTCTCGAAACCGACGAGCGCGTTCAGTTCGTTGACCCGCCGCTTGATGTAGGAGTGGCCGGTCTTCCAGTAGTCGGTCTTGGCGCCGCGCTCGTTCAGCACTGGATCGGTCATGAACAGGCCGGTCGATTTCACGTCGACGACGAACTGGGAGTTCGGATAGATCGCGGCGAGATCTCGCGCCAGCATGACGCCGACCTTGTCGGCGAAGATCTCCTCGCCCTCATTGTCGACAACGCCGCAGCGGTCGCCGTCGCCGTCAAAGCCGAGGCCGACTTCCGCGCCAGTTTCCATCACCTTGTCGCGGAGCGCGTGCAGCATCTCCATGTCTTCCGGGTTCGGATTGTAACGCGGGAAGGAGTAGTCGAGCTCGCAGTCGAGTTCGATCACCTCGGCGCCGAGCGCTTTCAGGATCTGCGGCGCGAAGGCGCCTGCCGTGCCGTTGCCGCAGGCAGCCACGATCTTGATCGGTCGCGACAGCTTCGCCCGGCCCGTCAGGTCGGCGAAGTAGCGCTCGGCGAAATTCTCGACATATTCGTAGCCGCCGCCGTCGCCCTTGGCGAACGCGCCCGACAGCACGATTTCCTTCAGCCGGGTCATCTCGTCGGGACCGAAGGTGAGGGGGCGGTTGGCGCCCATCTTCACGCCGGTCCAGCCATTGTCGTTGTGCGAGGCCGTGACCATGGCGACCGCCGGCACATCGAGCTCGAACTGGGCGAAATAGGCCATCGGCGAAAGCGCCAGGCCGATGTCGTAGACCTTGCAGCCGGCTGCCATCATGCCAGACACCAGTGCCATCTTGATCGACGAGGAATAGGACCGGTAGTCGTGGCCGGTGACGATCTCCGGCTTGACGCCCATTTCCTTGATCAGCGTGCCGAGCCCCATGCCGAGCGCGGTTACGCCCATCAGGTTGAGCTCAGGGTCCTTCGCGGCCCCCGGATTGCCGAACCACCAGCGCGCGTCGTATTCGCGAAAGCCGGTCGGCTTGACGAGAGGAGTGGATTCGAACTCGTAGGTGTTCGGCTTGAGAGCCGGTTTCGGTGTCGGCAACATGGGAATGTGTCTCGCGCGGCTTGAGAGGAACTGCTCATTCCTGTTAGCCGATTGGCGCGGTTTTTTAAAGGCGACCGATTGTCGGTCGGGGCGTTTGCGGATGGTTTTCGCGGCCGGACGTCGGCTGAAGTCCGCGAGTGATGCCGCTTACGGCCGCATCATCAGCTCGCCCGACGAGATCGAGGCCTGCGACAGGCGCCCGAGGAACGACATGCCAAGCAGCGTGATGCCGAGCTGCCCCTTGCGCAGCACCATCGCCTGCACATTGCTGACCCGGATCGAGCCGACGCGGACTTCGCGCAAGCTGACAGATGCGGCGCGGCCCTCGCCGTTTGCGGTGTGCACCGGAACCGTGAAGTCCGACGGCGACAGCATGATGCCGAGGCGCCGCGCGTCTTCATACGGAATGGCGACGGATGTCGCGCCGGTATCGACGACGACCTTGAGCGGCCGCCCGTTGATCATCGCCTCGGTGTAGAAATGTCCGTTCGATGCCGCCGTCAGGATCACGGTGCCGCCGACCGCGCGCGGCGCGTTGACCAGCGGCCCCGCCGAACGCGTCGGCTGCGGCGCGGACTGTTCGGCCGGCGATTCCCCGGCCTGGTTCTGGCCGGCCACCATGGCAATCACGCTTTCCACATGCTGGGGGAAGAGCAGGGCAGCGGCACACAGGCCGACCGCCAGCATCACGAGACGCATCATTTCCGTCATCCATTCGGCTTGATCCGTGGCAAGAGTAGGCAGCGCGCGCTTTCAGCGCCGTGAAGAAAACCCGAGCAATTCGAGCCACCTGCGATCACGGTAAAGAAGCCGTTTCCCGTCCCCCGGTTCCGCATTAAAGTCGCGCCGTCGCTCCCTTCTCCAGACGGTAACCGCACCCATGCGAACGATCTTCTCGCCCGACCACGCCCTGCATCACCCCGAGCAGGAAATCGCCGACGGCATGCTGAAGCCGGCGGTCGAAATCCCCGTCCGCGCAAATATGGTGCGCGACCGGGTCGAGGCCGTCGGCCTCGGTCCGATCGAGCCGCCGCGCGCGTTCGAGCGCAGCCACCTGGAGCGGGTGCACACGGCCGACTATCTCGATTTCCTGGAAGGGTTCTGGGCCAAATGGCTGGCCGCGGAGCGCGTGCACGAGGCTTTCCCGTTCGCCTGGCCGGTGCGCGGGCTGCGCTCCGACGTGGTGCCGCGTCATATCGACGGCCTGCTCGGCCACTATTCCTTCGATGCCGGCTCGCCGCTGACGGCGGGAACCTGGGCGGCGGCTCGCACTGGCGTCGATGTCGCGCTGACCGCCGCCGGCATCGTCAACAGCGGCGAACGCTCTGCCTTCGCGCTTTGCCGCCCGCCCGGACACCACGCCGCCGCCGACTATTTCGGTGGCTACTGCTTCCTCAACAACGCCGCCATCGCCGCCGCCTATCTGCGCGATCAGGGCGCGCCTCGCGTCGCGATCCTCGACGTCGACTACCACCACGGCAACGGCACTCAGTCGATCTTTTATGACCGTGACGACGTGTTCTTCTGCTCGATCCACGCCGATCCGGCCGACGAGTACCCGTATTTCCTCGGCTATGCCGACGAGACCGGCACGGGTGCGGGCGAGGGGCACAATCTCAACCTGCCGCTGGCGCTCGGCACGGCCTGGCCGGCCTACGCGGAGGCGCTTGGCACGGCGCGCAAGGCCATCGACGCTTTCGGCGCCGACGCGCTCGTCGTGTCTCTCGGTCTCGATACCTTCGAGAAGGATCCGATCTCGGGCTTTGCGCTGAAAAACCAGGATTTCCTGCGCATGGGCGAGGCGCTCGCCGGTTTCGATCTACCGACGGTCTTCATCATGGAAGGCGGCTACGCGGTCGAGGATCTCGGCATCAATTGCGTCAACGTGCTGACCGGCTTCGAACAGGCCTGAGTATCCCGGAGAGGGGTGCTTCGGTGTGACGAACGAATGCGGCAACGGGGCCGGAAAATATACCCAGTAACCGTATTTGCCGTCGGCGTTTGAACTCGCTGCCGCGTTCCGTCATATCTAGCGGCGGCGGGGGCCAGGGTTTGCACATAGGGTAGGGATCCGATGATCCGGACGATGTTCGGTCTCGTTTTGGCGTTTGCCGTCGCGTCTGCCGCACTTTTCGGGACGTCGGCCAGAGCCGATGACTCCGACTGGCGTGAGCGCGTCAAGGTGCTGCGGATCGGCTTCGTGGCCGGTTCCAATCCGCGCCATGGCCTGAAGCGGATCGAGCCCTTCCGCCGCCGCCTGTCGCTCGAGCTAGCCATCCCCGTCGAAGTGCTGCCGATGGCCGACACCGCGATGCTGATCGACGCCCACACCTCGGCCCGCATCGATTACGCCATCTACAATGCCAGCGCCTATGCCGCCGCCGAGGCCGCCTGCCGCTGCCTGGAGCCGTTGGTGGTTCCCAAGGCCGAGGATGGGTCGACCGGCTACCATTCGATCATCGTTGCCCGTTCCGACAGGAAACCCGCGTCGCTGGCGGACCTGAAAGACGCGACCCTCGTGCTCTCGCGTCCCGGCTCGACGGCCGGGCATCTGGTGCCGTTCATCGAGCTTCAGGGCGCCGGCATCCATGTCGATGACTATTTCCAGTCGGTCACCTTTGCCGGTGCGCCGGCATCCGCCGTCAAGACGGTCCTGCTGGGGGCCGCCGACGCCGCCATCGCCTGGAGCAGCCTGTCCGGCGATCCCGAAAAAGGCTTCGACCGCGGTACGCTCCACGATCTTGTCGCGGACGGCACGATGACGATGGATGAAGTGGCCATCGTGTGGCGTTCGCGGCTCATCCCGCACGGACCTCATGCCGTTCGTCGCGGATTGCCGGATGCGCTCAAGAAGTTGCTGGTGGCGGAACTGGTGCGCCTCAACGAGCTCGACGGGGCTGCCTATGACGCGGTCGAACGTGTCTATGGCGGGGGCTTCGTCGCCGCCGACCGCTCGATGTTTTCGCTGTTGATCGATGCGTTCCGGCCGCAGCGCGAGGCGTCTCCGGCGGCCATGCCGAAGGGTTGATGCGAAAATGTTCTGGAATATGAAAAACCAACGATGCATTCCAAAAAATCAATTTTGGAATGCATCCTTGTGGAATTAGAATCATAAAGTTGGAATTTTGGCCTCAGAAAATCACGTGCCTAGTTGAACGTGATTGAGCTCGAATTGCGCGGGCGCAGGTAGAATATGTCGCCCATGGTCCAGCTCTCGTTGCCGATGATCTCCTTGCTCAGGCTGGAGAACACGGCCTTGTAGCTGTACTCGCTCTTGGCAATGACGATCTGCTGGCTGCTGTAGTCGAGCCCTTCGGGCAGGCTGATCGGCGGCGCGGTATTTTCCGTCCACTTGGTGGTGTTGCGCGCACGGCTGGCAACGACGATCGGGTCGCCATTGGCATCGGGGCCGATAGTGGCCACCACGAGCTTCAGGTTGGCACTCGGATAGGGCGATAGCACGGCTGCGGTCGCGTCGAAAATGTTCTCGACTTCGCTGTTCGTCAGTTTCTCCGACTGGGTGACCAGGTCGGCGATGGTGCTGGTCGCATGCGTCACCTTGCGGTTGACGGTGATCGCTTCGCTCAGTTCGAACGTGCCGATGAAGGCAATGACGAGCACAGGTGCCAGCATGGCGAATTCCACGGCGGCAATACCGCGCTTGTCGCGGCGAAAGCGCGCCAGTTTCGCGGCTACGGTCCGGCTGGCCTTTTCAAAGAGTGGCGGAATACCCATCGCTACGCCTCCTCGTTACCAGGGGAACGGTTCGTTGCGGAACGCGGCAACTGAGGAAAGCAGTCGCCGGCCGTTCGAAAGATCGGCCAGGTGCGAGCCCGACAACGGGCTGATCATCGGCCATTCATAGAAGACGCGGACCACGACGATGTCATTGGCGCCGCCGTCATTGTAGCTGAAGCTGCCATCGTCGACGTCGCCGTTTTCATCCGTCGGTTCGCTCAGGGCGACGCTGCCGAACGAGGAGAACGTCTTGACGTCGATATGCAGGTAGGAGTCGCAGTCGAACAGGCCGACAAGGCCTCCGCACACCTGCTGCTTGAACTCCGCCTGGCTGAAATTCTGTTGCTGCGCCTGTCCGGTCCGGATCATCCGGGCGGCGTCACTGACGGCGTTGTCGAGGATCTGGTTGGCGAAAATCGTGAAAGAGACCTCGAAGATCATGAACAGCAGCGCGAAGAACGGCATCGCGACCATCGCGAATTCGATCGCGTAAACGCCATCCTCGTTGCGCACGAAACGCGCCGGGAGCGATCTGCCCAACCAGTTCGGGAGTTCTATCTTTCGACGTCGAAACGCCTGCATTCTTTTACGCCTTACCCTCGGGCCGGTTCTGTCGGTGAAAACGGCAGGCGGCCCTGACCCATTATTCTTGGGCAAGGAGTAGCAAAGATATCTTTCGGAACGGTTTCTTTTTAAGGTGAAGCTGTGAAGGCGCGTGGTAACACTCTGTTTACGCAACACTTCACGTGCGCGAGTCTATAATGAGTATAGCGCGGAACGACACGTCAACCGCTCCGTCAGGCCTCGGCACGCGATGGTGTCAGTTGCCCTTGGCGGAGGCCGCTTCCTGGGCAGCGGCATTGCGCGACGAGCCCTGCTCACTCACCTGCTTGAAGAACTTTTCCTCATCCCCCGGATTGACCGTCGGGGCGCAGGCCGGCGAGCACGAGTAACTGTAGCGCAGGCCGCGGCGTTGCACCGTGACGACGGCATCCGACTGCGGACCGACGACCAGCGTCTCGTCGGCGATCGCCTCGCCGTTCTCATCGAGAATGATCAGATTGGTGGAGCCGAAGCCGCGGCCGATCACGACCAGCGTCGTGCGGTCATGCATCACGGCATCGGCAATGGCCGGGTTGCCGACAATGACCGTGTCGGCGGGCGACTCGATCCGCATCACCTTGGCGCGGTCGAGCGTGACCTTGATCGGTTCCTTGGCGAGCGCGGCCGGTTCCGGAGACACAAGAAGGCCGAGGCCTAACGCGACGACGAAGGCCGCATACAGTCCGTTCCGGCGGGCCATGCGGCCGGCAGCGGGCGTTTGGGTGACTGATCTGGACTTCGACATGCGGGATCCCTCCGCGAAACAAACTTCGCATGAGTTTTCCGCCAGTTTGGTGAAGGATTCCCTAACAGTCCCCGTGGGGGCGGGAAAAAGATCTCGCGGATCGTTGCTCAGCGGTGTGCAAAGGTTACCAGCGGCATCGCCGGCTGATGTCCGAGAACCCGCACAATCTATTGAGATCATGACGAATTTCGTGGGGTAAGGCGCGCAGTGCGAACCCCGGTAGCGATATCCGCCACCCCGTCGCTGTCGAATGCAGCGCCATACTTGCCAGGCTGCTGAGGCCCGCTGAGCAGGGCGTGAATCCGTCATCCTTAACGCCCTGAAAACCGAGATAGGGCGGACTTTAGAGAGTCGCGGATACGGAATGTTTGGAATTGGCCGCTAGAGTTGCCCTCGGATCGCTTGAAGCAATCTTTCAAGTAGTTCCGCAGTTGAGTGCCTGGATACAGACTGTTAACCAAGTCATTCACTGCAGTCAGGTTCGAGAAAAACGTCATCGTGACTTAAGAACTTGGCAAGAGCTACGTGATAGGGTGCTTTCAGGTTCCGATCGGCGGGAAAAAACAATCCGACGAAACCGAAAAAGCGACGACAGTGGAGCAAGGAGCAAGTAACATGACCAAGAATTTCATGCGTTTTCTGAAGGACGAAGATGGTGCCACCGCGATCGAATACGGTCTGATCGCCGCGCTTATCGCCGTTGCCATCATCGGCGCCGCGACGACGCTGGGCACCCAGCTGAGCACGACCTTCGGCACCGTTTCGACCAAGCTGCAGGCCGCCAACGGCGGTTGATCAGACGGTCTGATCCGATTATCCCGCGCGATCGGGTTCTGGCCGCTCTGGCCGGCAACGGCGGAGCGGCCAACCGACCGGGATAATCGAGACGGGTATGGAAAACCGGCGCAGTCACCTGCGCCGGTTTTTCTTTGTCAAAAGCATCGTGCAGCCAATTGGACCAATTGGCGTCGACAAAGATGCGCCTAGACGAACAGCATCGTGCAGCCAATTGGACCAATTGGCGCCGACGGAGCTGCCCGAAACAGGCCGATCGAGCATTTCGCCTATTCGACCCGAACGTAAAATGCCCCTGCGGCTGCGGTTTCTCATCCCGCGCGGGTCCACGCGTTTACCGGGTTTTCACCTCAACGCTCTAATGTCGGCTTCGCAAACGGCAAGGAGTTCCCCCATGTTTACCAGCCTCGGCATCGTCGACAGCCTGCTCATCGCTGTGTTTCCGCTCGCGATGATCTTCGCCGGCCTGTCGGACATGTTGACCATGCGGATCTCCAACAAGCTGTCGTTGGTGCTGATCATCGGTTTTGCCGTCTTCGCCGCCCGGATCGGGCTTGGCTGGGAACAGGCCGGCATGCATGTGCTCGTTGCCTTCGCCGTTCTGGCGATCGGCTTCGCGGGTTTTTCGATGGGTTGGATGGGCGGCGGCGATGCCAAGATGGCCGCCTCGATCGCCTTGTGGTTCGGCGGCTTCCATACGCTTCAGTTTCTGCTGATTGCGGCCGTGTTCGGTGGAGCGCTCACCCTTGTGATCCTTTTCGCGCGCCGCATTCCCTTGCCCACGGCAATGGCCGACATTGGCTGGGTTGCCCGGCTGCATAACGCCACAAACGGCGTACCCTATGGCATCGCATTGGCTGCCGGCGCGCTCGTGATCTATCCCGAAACGCTCTGGCTGGCGGCTGTCCTGCACTAGGATACCGTCCGAACCTCCTGTCCTGGCACCTCCCGTGCGCGCGGCCGACCTCAATCGGTGCGCGTTTGCCGCTTCAAACTCCCACGAACTCCGCCATTTCCCGGTGCAAGAATAGATTAACTAAAAATCGTCACGACCGATTAACCATAATTTGAGGATTGCCTCCGAGAATTCAGACAACGGGCGGATCAGGTCGCCCGAGAACCTGTTGGATCGGTGGCAATGAAAAGTAAGCGTCTCATTCTCATCGCGGTGGCCATCGTGGCGGGCCTTCTCGCCGCCATGCTGCTCGTCAATGCGATCGGGCAGAAGCCGGAAAAGCAGACCGTCATCACGAAGGTCGAAGAGATCCCGTCCGATGAGGTCCTCGTCGCCTCCGTCGACGTCCCGATCGGCAAGATGATCACCCCGAACGAGCTGCAATGGCAGAAATGGCCGCAATCCGGTCTCGGTGGCGCCTATATCGTGCGCTCCTCGCGCCCTCAGGCGCTTGAGGAACTGACCGGCACCATCGCCCGCACGCCATTCCTGTCGGGTGAACCGATCAAGGAACAGAAGCTGATCCGTTCCGATCGCGGCTTCATGTCGGCCATCCTGCCGAAGGGCCGCCGCGCCATCGCGGTGCAGGTTTCCGCGCTCAACACCGCCGGCGGCTTCGTGCTGCCGAACGACCGCGTCGACGTCATCCTGACCCGGCAGCGCTCGAACGGCGGCGAACGCCAGGAATGGTACAGCGAAACGATCCTCGAGAATGTCCGCGTGCTCGCCATCGACCAGACGATCGAGGACCGCGAGGGCGAGAAGGCCGTTGTCGGTCGCGAAACGGCGACCCTCGAGCTTGGGCCGTCGGAGGCGGAAATCATCGCCCAGTCGCAGCAGCTCGGCTCGATTTCGCTGGCCCTGCGGTCGATCGCCGATTCCCAGCCCGGGACGGAAGAAACGGTCAAGCGCAAACGGCGCAGCGGTGTCAGCTACGTCAAATACGGAATCCAAACCCAGTCGACCACGTCACGGTAATCGTCGCGGGTGCGTGTCGGTAAACCGGCTGAGGAGTGTGAGTGAGATGAGCGGTTGGTTGAAACGAAATACGGTTCTGCTGGCAGTTGCGCTGGCAACGGTGCTCGGCGCCCTTGCCGCGCCGCCGGCTGTTGCCGCAAGTGACTATCCCAAGCTGCTGCGCGTCCCCGCCAGCGGGCTCTCCGGAGCTCGTCCGCTGAAGGTCGGCCTGAACAAGTCGGTGGTCATCGAATTGGGAGCCGACGTCGCCGACGTCCTCGTCTCCAATCCCGAGATCGCCGATGCCGTGGTGAGATCCTCGCGCCGGGTCTACATTCTCGGTGTTGCCGCCGGCCAGGCGAACGTCTTCCTGTTCGGTCAGGGCGGTCATCAGCTCGCCAGCTTCGAGCTCTCGGTGGAAACCGATACCGGCGATCTGGAACGGGCGCTCAATCGCCTGCTTCCCGGTAGCGCCATCAAGGCGGAATCCCTCAACGGCAGCGTCGTCCTGTCGGGCACGGCCAACACCCCGGCAGAGGCCAAGCGCGCCGTTGACATCGCCTCCAAGTTCACTGGCGGTGAAGAGGGCAAGGTGGTTTCGATGATCGCTGTGCGCGGCGAGGAACAGGTCCACCTCAAGGTGACCATTGCCGAAGTGCAGCGCACCATCATCAAGCAGCTCGGCGTCGACCTGCAGCCGTTCGGCTCGATCGGCAATATGACCGTTCAGGCTGTGACGGAGAATCCGTTCTCCGTCGCCGGCGCGGCGATTGCCGACAGCCTCGTCAACGGCACCTACCAGACCGGCAGTTCCGGCGTCAGCGGCACCATCCGCGCCCTGCAGCAGGACGGCGTGATCCGTACGCTGGCCGAGCCGACGCTGACCGCCGTCTCCGGTGAAAGCGCCAGCTTCCTGGTCGGTGGCGAGTATCCCGTTCCGGTCGGCCGCGACCAGGATGGCAACATCACGATCGAATTCAAGAAATACGGCATCAGCCTCGAATTCACCCCGGTCGTTCTGTCCGGCGGTCGCATCAGCACCCGCGTCAAGACGGAGATGAGCGAACTGACCACCGATGGCGGTTACACCGTCGGCGGTGGCGGCTCGGGCAACACGTTGTCGATCCCGGGCCTGCGCGTGCGTCGCGCCGACAGCACCGTCGAACTGCCGTCTGGTGGAACGTTGGTCCTGGCCGGTCTCATCAAGGACGACGTTCGCCAGAGCATCAACGGCATTCCCGGCCTGCTCAACCTGCCGGTGCTCGGCGCGCTCTTCAAGAGCCGCGACTACCAACGCAGCCAGAGCGAGTTCGTGGTCTTCGTGACGCCGTATCTGGTCGATCCGGTGAAGACGTCGGCGCTACGGCGTCCGGACCAGAATCTCTCGCCGGCATCCGATGCCGCAACGATTTTCCTCAATCGCCTCAACCGGATGTACCGGGTTGACGGCGAGCAGGGCGCTCCCGGCCAGTACCATGGCCGTTACGGATTCATCTACGAGTAACCCGGTCGGTGGGCATTTGGAGATCTGTCATGAGTACTGTCACGCAACATAGCCGGCCGGCCCGCGGGCCTCTTCGCCCGGTCGTGATCGGCACCGTCATCCTTGCCGCTGTGGCGCTTTCCGCGTGCCGCAAGGATCCCGTCATAACCGGCTCGGTCCCGACCGACGGCTACAAGACGCGGCACCCGATCATCATCAGCGAGGCGCCCGAAGTGCTCGACATTCCGGTCGGCGCTCACACCCGCGTGCTGTCGTCCGATCTTGCCGGCGTCGTCGTCGCCTTCGCCGATCGCGCAAGGAAGCGCGGCGATGGCGGCATCGAGATCCAGGTCCCGAGTGGCGCCAACAACGATACCGCGGCGATGTATGTGGCCCGTCAGGTCCGCTCGACCCTGATCAATGCCGGTATTCGTTCCGACATGATCCAGTCCTTTACCTATCGCACCGACGCCCCCGAGGCGGCCGCGCCGATCCGGCTGCAATATGTCGGCCTCAAGGCCTCCGTCGGGCAGTGCGGTATCTGGCGCGACAATCTCGCCGCCAATTTCGAGAACTCGAGCTACAGCGAATTCGGTTGCGCTACCCAGAGCAATCTGGCGGCGATGGTCGCCAATCCGGCCGACCTCCTGCATCCGCGCGCCATGACGCCGTCCGACCCGATGCGCCGCGCCACGGTCCTCGAGAAGTACGCCAAGGGCGAGAAGACGGGCACGGATTATGGCGACGACGGCGCCGGTGCAATCGCCAACGTCAAGGGAGGTGAGTAATGGCCACTCTCACTTTCGGAGCGCCGCCTGAACCGGAGATGACCGGGCAGACCGCCGCTACGGGCGAAGCCGACATGCTGGCCAGCCTCGGCCCCTTGCCGCGCATTTCCATGCAGGCCTTTTGCGAGACGCCCGAGATCAGTCGCCTGATCGAGACCGCGTCCAAGGACCGCCGCATGACCAAGACCCACGTCAAGGTCCACATGGGCGGCGTGATGGCGGCGGCGAACTATTACCACTCGGCGCCGACCCCGAACCTGATCATCGTCGAGTCGATGAAGCAGCGCGTCGATCTTATGGCCGAACTCGACTCGCTTGCCGAAGTCTGCGACGCCGGCACCAAGGTGATCGTCATCGGCCACGTCAACGACGTCGAGCTGTACCGCGATCTGATCCGCAGTGGCGTCAGCGAATACCTCGTTGCTCCGTTGCAGCTTTTCGACCTCATCCGTGCGGTCGGCGACCTCTATCACAACCCCGAGGCAAGCCCGCTCGGTCGCGTCGTCGCCTTCGTCGGCGCCAAGGGTGGCTGCGGCGCCTCGACGGTTGCCCACAACGTCGCCTGGTCGATCGCGCGCCAGTTCGAGAGCGAGGTCGTGCTCGCCGACATGGATCTGCCGTTCGGCACCGCCGGTCTCGACTTCAATCAGGACCCGGTGCAGGGCATTGCCGAGGCAGTGCAGTCGCCGGAGCGCCTCGACGAGGTCTATCTCGACCGCCTGCTGTCGAAATGCGCCGAGCATCTGAGCCTTCTGGCGGCGCCCGCGACCCTCGACCGGCCGTATGATTTCGACGAGAAGAGCTTCGACGGGCTGCTCGATGTGATGCGCGGCAGCATTCCGACCGCCATCCTCGACGTGCCGCATGTGTGGACCCGCTGGTCGCGCCAGGTGCTGCGCAGCGCCGACGAAATCGTTGTCGTCGCCGCGCCGGATCTCGCCAATCTGCGCAATGCCAAGAACATCGTCGACTTCCTCAAGAACGCCCGGCCGAATGACGCGGCTCCCCGACTGGTGCTGAACCAGGTCGGTATGCCGAAACGGCCGGAAATTCGCGGCGAGGAATTCATGCGCGCGCTCGATACCGACATCCTGGCGGAAATTCCGTTCGACATTCCGCTGTTCGGCGGTGCCGCCAACAACGGTCAGATGATCAGCGAAGTCGACCCGAAAAACCCGGTCGGCGCGACCTTCGACACCATCGCTCAGGTGATCACGGGCCGTGGCGAGGCGCGTCGTCAGAAGAAATCGGCGCTGGCACCGTTGCTCGAACGGTTTCGCGCCAAGAAGAGCGCCTGAGTGAGTGTGTCGTGCGCATCGCTTCGATGCGCGCGTTGAGGTTGAGTGCAGAGGAAGCGAGAGGCGAACGGCATGTTCGGAAAGCGTGGCAGCGTTACTCCTGGAGCGCCGAAACCTGCGGTCGAGAGGCCGGCGGAACCGCCGCGCACGGACTCCCTGTCGCCGACGACGCCGCTTGAACCGAGCATCGATTTCGATCCGTTCGGCGACGAACCGGCACTGAACGAGAAGGCGTTGGATGACGGCTTCACGTCGTTCGCCAGTGAGCCGGCGCCGGTCGAGGCTCCCGCGCCCGAGCCGTTGCTCAGCTACGACCAGGCACCGCGCTCCAAGCAGCGCTCGGAAAACTACTACGACGTGAAGACGTCGATCTTCTCGGCACTGATCGACACCATCGACCTGTCGCAGCTCGCCAAGCTCGACCAGGAATCGGCGCGTGAGGAAATCCGTGACGTCGTCAGCGAGATCATCGCGCTGAAAAATGTCGTCATGTCGATCTCCGAACAGGAGGAACTGCTCGAGGATATCGTCAACGACGTGCTCGGCTACGGTCCGCTGGAGCCGCTGCTTGCGCGCGACGACATCGCCGACATCATGGTCAACGGCGCCGACATCACCTACATCGAAGTCGCCGGCAAGGTGACCGATACGCCGATCCGGTTCCGTGACAATCAGCAGCTGATGAACATCTGCCAGCGGATCGTCAGCCAGGTCGGCCGCCGCGTCGATGAATCGAGTCCGATCTGCGACGCGCGCCTGCCCGACGGCTCTCGTGTCAACGTCATCGCGCCGCCGCTTGCCATCGATGGTCCCGCACTGACCATTCGTAAGTTCAAGAAGGACAAGCTGACCCTCGATCAGTTGGTCAATTTCGGCTCGATCTCGCCGGAAGGCTCGACCATTCTGCAGATCGTCGGCCGGGTCCGCTGCAACACGGTGATTTCCGGCGGTACCGGTTCGGGCAAGACGACGCTGCTCAACTGCCTGACCCGCTATATCGACACCGACGAACGCATCATCACCTGCGAGGACTCCGCGGAACTGCAGCTGCAGCAGCCGCATGTGGTCCGCCTTGAAACCCGCCCGCCCAATATCGAAGGCGAGGGCGAGGTGACCATGCGCGACCTGGTCAAGAACTGCCTGCGTATGCGCCCCGAGCGCATCATCGTCGGCGAAGTGCGCGGACCCGAGGTGTTCGACCTGTTGCAGGCCATGAACACGGGTCACGACGGATCGATGGGCACCATCCACGCCAACAGCCCGCGCGAATGCCTCGCCCGTATGGAATCGATGATCGCCATGGGCGGCTACAACCTGCCGTCCCGCACCGTGCGCGAAATGATCGTCTCCTCCGTCGACGTCATCGTCCAGGCCTCGCGCCTGCGCGACGGTTCGCGCCGCATCACCCACATCACCGAAGTGGTCGGCATGGAAGGCGACGTCATCATCACCCAGGACCTCTTCGTCTACGACATGATGGGCGAGGATGCGCAGGGCAAGATCGTCGGCCGTCACCGCTCGACCGGCGTCGGCCGGCCCTATTTCTGGGATCGGGCGCGCTACTTCGGCGAAGAGAACCGTCTTGCCGCGGCGCTTGATGCCGCCGATACCGGCGAACAGCCGGGCATGGTCTGAGGGGCGCATCGATGTTCGGCGTGAGCACTACCGTTCTGGCGATCGTTGTCCTGGTGACGTTCAGCGTCGGCGCCATCATCTACGCGCTGGTCGCCCCTGCGATCACCGGCGAGACCCGCGGCCGCAAGCGTGTCGAAAAAGTCCGCAAGACACCGGGCCTGGCCGCTCAGGTCGCCAAGAGCGACGGCCGCCAGCGGCGCCGTTCGGTGCAGGAAACCCTCAAGGAAATGGAGGAAAAGCAGAAGGCGCAGAAGAAGAAAAACGCTTCGCCGCCGCTTGCTTTGCGTCTCCGCCAGGCCGGGCTGACCTGGTCTAAACCGAAATTCTTCATCATCAGCGCCATTTGCGGAGTTGTTGGTTTCATACTCGGCCTCGTTGCCGGTGCACCGCTTCTCGTGGCCGGCGGGATCGCGGTCGTTGGTGCCTTCGGCTTCCCGAACTGGCTGATCAAGTTCATGCGCAAACGGCGCCAGAAGGCCTTTCTGACCGAGTTTCCGAATTCGGTCGACGTCATCGTGCGTGGTGTCAAGGCGGGCCTGCCGCTCGGCGACTGCCTGCGCATCATCGCCCAGGAGGCGAAAGAGCCGGTGCGCGGCGAGTTCCGTCGCATCCTCGAGGCGCAGCAGATGGGCGTTCCGCTGCATGAAGCCGTCGGTCGCATCTATGAAGGCATGCCGCTGCAAGAGGCGAACTTCTTCGCCATCGTCATTGCCATCCAGCAACAGGCCGGCGGCAGCCTGTCGGAAGCGCTCGGCAACCTCTCCAAGGTGCTGCGCGATCGCAAGAAGCTGCAGGGCAAGATCATCGCCATGAGTCAGGAGGCGAAGGCCTCGGCTGCCATCATCGGCTCGCTGCCGCTGATCGTCATGCTGCTCGTGTTCTTCACCACCCCCGGCTACATCATGACGCTGTTCACGACCACCACCGGCAACCTCATTCTCGGCGGCGCCGGGATGTGGATGCTGATGGGCGTCCTGATGATGCGCAAGATGATCAACTTCGACTTCTAGCGGGGGACGAAAGCATGCTTTCCGACATTGCCGAACTCCTCACCAACAGCCAGTTCCTGCTGATGGCGGTCACCGCGATCGCCGTTGCCGCGACCATTCTGACGGTGGCGCTGCCGCTGCTCGAGCGTGACCAGTTCCAGTCGCGCATGAAGACGGTCGCCATCGAACGCGACAAGATCCGGGCGCGCGAGCGTCTGCGGCTGCAGCAGGAAAAGCAGGTCAATCTTCGGCCGAAGCCGAAGGACTACATGCAGAAGCTGGTCGACCGCTTCAACCTGCGCCGCGCCTTGTCCGACGACGAGACCGGCAATCGTCTGAAGATGGCCGGTTACCGCGGCCAGGCGCCGATGGTGGTGTTCCTGTTCGCCCGCTTCGTCGCGCCCTTTATCATGTTCATGCTGGCGCTCTTCTATCTGTTCGTCGTCATGCATGCGAGCCAGCAGCCGGCCGGCCTGAAATTCTCGCTTGCGGTTCTGATCGCGCTGGTCGGCTTCTATCTGCCGAACCTGTTCATCTCGAACGTCATTCAGAAACGTCAGCTCTCCATCCGCCGCGCCTGGCCGGATGCGCTCGACCTGATGCTGATCTGCGTGGAATCGGGCATGTCGATCGAGGCGGGCTTCCGCAAGGTGTCGGAGGAAATCGGCGTCGCTTCAGTGCCGCTCGCGGAAGAGCTGACGCTGGCAACGGCCGAATTGTCCTATCTCGAAGACCGCCGGCAGGCCTATGAAAACCTCGCCATTCGCACCGGTCTTGACGGCGTCAAGGCGGTAACGACCGCGCTGATCCAGGCCGAACGCTATGGCACGCCGCTTGCCCAGTCATTGCGCATCATGGCCGACGAGAACCGCGAAATGCGCATGGCCGAGGCCGAGAAGAAGGCCGCTGCGCTGCCGCCGAAACTCACCGTGCCGATGATCGTGTTCTTCCTGCCGGTGCTGTTCGCCGTCATCATGGGCCCGGCGATCATTCAGATCATGAACATGTAGCCGTATCAGGCCGGGCAGGGGCTCCGAACGAATCCCATCCCGGCAGGCCCTGGAAAGTCAGACCCTGGAACGGCAGACCCGGGACCGCAGACCTCGAACGAAAAACCGGCCGCAGGCGATGCGGCCGGTTTTGTTTTCCGTTGGCTGAGGGGCTGTTCCGAAGGACGGCCAGCTGAAAATCAGCTGCGGTTTTTCTTCTTCTTGTCCTGCGCCTTGATGTCGTTCCAAGTGTTGCGCTGGCTCAGCATGCCGCGCAGATAGGCGATATTGGCTTCCGCCTGGGCCGGCTCCAGTTCGTTCAGCGCCACTCGTTCGGCTTCCTGGAACTTGCCCTGAAGGCCGAGCACGAGAGCGAGGTTCTGGCGGACGCGGCTGTCGGCACCGGGCTGCGCCGCGGCCTGCCGCAATACCTTCTCCGCCTGGGTGAGATCGCCGGTCAGCGCGTAGGACAGGCCGAAATTGTTGAGCACGGACGGTTCGTTCGGCACGATCTTGAGAGCCTGGCCGTATTGCCGGCGGGCTTCGGCATTCTTGCCGATCTGATCGAGAATGGCGCCTTCCGCCGACAGCAGGCGCCAGTCCGGCCGGTCGTCGGTGTGCGCGGAGCGGATGACCCGGAGCGCTTCGTCGAACTGCCCCTTAGCCGCGAGCGCCTTGCCATAGGCCGCCGCCACCTCGCGGTCCTTGGTGTGCTTGATCATCGCCTTGCGCAGCACGGCGACGGCCTGATCGATCTGATCGTTGAGACGAAGCGCGGCTGCATAATTGAGCGCCACATTACGGTCGTCGGGGCTCGCTTCGTATTTGTTGCCCCACTGTTGAACTGCCTGGCGGATCTGCTCGCTCGAATAACTGGCGCCCTGGCTGATCGCGGCGCCGCCATGCGCGCCGACCGACGACTTCTTCGTCGTCGAACAGGCGGCAAGACCGACCGCAAGGACGATCGGCACGAGCGCGCTGCGCAGCGCCAGCGAATTTGCGAAGGAGCGGATCGAGAGATTCGGCATGTCGGGCTCCGGCCGTTTGCAGGCGACGCAGGCGGTCGCCGTCCCTCGCAGCAATAGTCTGTTAACCCTAATAGTTCGTTAAAACGGCCGCGAAGGCGTGCTCCGGGCCACCGTAGACAGGCAGCAAAGGTCTCGTCTTTTGCCGTAATCTCGTCGCCCTCGCGTTGCACGCTGGCAGCGCGGCGAGTACCATCGTCGAGGTGGTTCGCCATGCGGTTGGCTGGCCTTGCCGCTGGCACCACGACCGATGCCCGGCCCCGCCTCCGCACAGCCTTTTTCGCGTCCAATCAGAGAGTTGCGCCCGTGTCCGATAGCCTTGCGCCCGATATCCTTCTTGCCCCCGACGCCTCCGTCGCCAGCGTTCCGGTCACCTGCGTTTCGACCGACGGTCTGGAGCGCTATCTCGGCGACGCATCGCCGTCGGTTGCCGGCTGGGTGGCGGCCAACGGCTTCAAGGCCGAGGCCGGCTCCATGCTGCGGCTCGCCGGCGAGGATGGCGCGCTTGCCGGCGTTCTGTTCGGGCTCGGCAAGGGGCATGGCGAGGAGGACCCGTTCCTGCTCGGCAAGCTGGCGACCGATCTGCCGGCGGGTACCTACCGGCTCGAAGGTGAGGCGGTCGATGCCGGCCGCGCCGCGCTCGGCTTCCTGTTGTCCGCCTACCGTTTCGACCGCTACCGCAAGCGCACCGACAAGGGTGTGCGTCTCGTCACGCCGGGCTATGTCGACCGCGATGAGGTGGTCCGCATCGCCAAAGGCGTGGCGCTCGCCCGCGATCTGATCAACATTCCGGCCAACGACCTCGGACCGGTCGAACTCGCCGACGCGGCGATCGACACGGTGGTCGCCTATGGCGGCACCGACCGGGTCATCGTCGGCGAGGACCTTCTGGCCGAAAACCTGCCGATGGTGCACGCCGTCGGCAAGGCCTCGAGCCGCCATCCCCGCCTCGTCGATCTCGCTTGGGGCAATCCTGATCACCCCAAAGTCACCCTCGTCGGCAAGGGTGTGTGCTTTGATAGCGGTGGCCTCGACATCAAGCCGGGCTCGGCCATGGCGCTGATGAAGAAGGATATGGGCGGTGCGGCGAACGTGCTCGGCCTTGCCACCATGATCATGGATGCCGAGCTGCCGGTGCGTCTGCGCGTTCTGATCCCGGCGGTCGAGAATTCCATCTCCGGCAACGCCTTCCGCCCCGGCGACGTGCTGCCGAGCCGCAAGGGCCTCAATGTCGAGATCGGCAACACCGACGCCGAAGGCCGGTTGATCCTCGCTGATGCGCTGGCGCTTGGCGATGAGGAGCACCCGGACCTGATGCTCGACCTCGCCACCCTGACGGGCGCTGCCCGCGTCGCGCTCGGGCCCGACCTGCCGCCCTTCTACACAGACGACGATGCGCTTGCCGGCGCCATCGAAAAGGCCTCCGTTGCCGTCGCCGATCCGCTCTGGCGCATGCCGCTGTGGAAGCCCTATCTGAAGATGATGGATTCCAAGATCGCCGATATCAATCACATCACCTCGGCGCCGTTTGCCGGATCCGTCACCGCCGCCCTGTTCCTGTCCCGCTTCGTCGAACACGCCAGAAGCTGGGCTCATTTCGATATCTACGGCTGGACTCCGACGGCAAAGCCCGGCAAGCCAGAAGGCGGCGAGGGCCAGGCGATCCGCGCCCTCTACGCGATGCTGAAAGAGCGCTACGGCAAATAGCCGGGGCAGGTCTCAAAGCGCCAACCTTGCCAGAGTGCTCGTCTCGGGCATAATGATATCGGCTCCGAAACGAATTTCGGAGTGCTTCCCTGTTCCGCGTATCGCTGCCGCGCGCCGGCGGCCGAGTGAGTGTTCGTTGCCATGGCTGTCGAGATGCGCCCCTCCCAGGCGCTGAAACTGATGCATGACGTCAATCTGGCGCTGGTCCGCGACGGCGATCAGGATCTGAGCGCCCGCCAGTTGACCATCCTGCTCACCGTCTATCTCGAGGCACCGCCGCACACCGTGCGCGGGCTGGCTGAGAAGCTCGGTGTCACCAAGCCGGCGATCACCCGCGCGCTCGACACGATGGGGCACATGAAGCTCTTGTCGCGCCGCCGCGATGAGGCCGATCGGCGCAATGTCGTCATCCAGCGCACGCTTGAGGGCGCGCTTTATCTGGAAAAGCTCGGCGATCTGGTCGTCGACAAGGCACGGGAGTTGCCGCGATGAAGGCTTTTGACCGCAGGCTCGTTCCGGCCCGTCCCGATCTGGCCGCCGAACATCTGCGCGGCACCGTCACCGCCGACCGCTACGCCGTTGGCGAGACGCTGCGGGTGGTGGCCGATGCAACGCCGATGCGCCCCGAGCCGCGCGCCGACCGCTCCATCGACACCGAACTCCTCTTCGGCGAAACCGTCACAATCTATGACCGCACGCCGGAAGGCTGGGTCTGGGGCCAGGCCGGCACCGACGAATATGTCGGCTGGCTGCCGGCCGATGCGCTCGGACCTTTCGCACCCGAACCGACCCATCGCGTCGCGGTGCTGCGGACCTATCGCTATCCGATGGCCGAGCTGAAGCTGCCGCCGCGCGGGCTCATTTCGATGGGGTCGCGGGTCACGGTTGTTTCGACGCAGACGGTGCGCGATCTCGAATACGCGATCCTGCCCGACGGCAGCGCCGTCGCCGCCAAACACCTCGTGCCGCTCGATCACAAGGCGGACGACTGGGTCGCGGTCGCCGAGAGCTTCGTCGGCACGCCCTATCGCTGGGGCGGGCGCACCAGTTTCGGCCTCGACTGCTCGGCGCTGGTGCAACTGGCCGCCGCCGAGGCCGGCATCGCCGCGCCGCGCGATTCCGACATGCAGGAGGCGGGCTTCGGCGATCAGCTCGATATCTCCGCCGGCCTGCCGTCGCTGCAGCGCGGCGACCTCGTCTTCTGGAAGGGCCATGTCGGCATCATGCTCGACGACACGCGACTGTTGCACGCGAGCGGCTTCTTCATGGCCGTCGCCATCGAACCGCTCGACGACGCCGTCACCCGCATCGCCGCCTCCGGCAGCCCCGTGACCGCCGTGCGGCGGCTTTAGGGTCAGACTTCGTAACGAGCCGTTTGGTTCTGGCTCGTGGCTAAGAACGGCATTCGCTCCGCGTCACCCCGGACTTGATCCGGGGGCTATTGCCCCTCTCGGAACGGTATGCCGGTGCGGCTCAGGAATTGGCTCTTCCCCCCGCTCACGTCATCCTCCGGCTTGACCGGAGGATCGGCCCGCGACACCCACGGACGGTGCGGATTTGCTCCACGGGCGAACAGAGACGTTTGTTGGGCGCAACAGTGCACGCCCGTGCGAGTAGAGAACGATCCTCCAGTTCAAGCCGGAGGATGACGAGGGGGAGTGTTTGTAGGGGGGACTTAGCGACACAAATGGTGCCGTGAAAGCGCCAGATCGCGGGTAGGGCGCACCAACAAAAAACGGCGGACCTGCGCCCGCCGCTTTTCGTGTTCCCGTAAACGCCAAACCTACTTGCGCGAAAGCTGCTCCACGTCGCGCACGGCACCGCGCGCCGCGCTCGTCGTCAGCGCCGCATAGGCCTTCAGCGCGGATGTGACATGACGCTTGCGCGGCTTCTCCGGCTGCCAGGCGGCAGCGCCCTTCGCGTCCATCTTCTCGCGGCGGGTAGCCAGCTCTTCGTCGCTGACCTCAACGCGGATGATGCGGTTCGGAATATCGATGAAGATCGTGTCGCCGTGCTCGACGAGGCCGATGGTGCCGCCCTCGGCGGCTTCCGGCGAGCAATGGCCGATGGAAAGCCCGGACGTGCCGCCCGAGAAACGGCCGTCGGTGATGAGCGCACAGGCCTTGCCGAGGCCCTTCGACTTCAGATAGCTCGTCGGATAGAGCATTTCCTGCATGCCCGGGCCGCCCTTCGGACCCTCGTAGCGGATCAGCACCACGTCGCCTTCCTTGACCTTGCCGGTCAGGATGTCGCTGACCGCCTGGTCCTGGCTCTCGCAGATATAGGCGGGGCCGGAGAAGGTCAGGATCGAGGCGTCGACGCCGGCCGTCTTCACGATGCAGCCGTCGAGCGCGATGTTGCCGAACAGCACCGCAAGACCGCCGTCCTGCGAGAAGGCATGCGCCTTGTCGCGGATGACGCCGTTCTCGCGGTCGGTGTCGACACCCTCGGCGTAGCGCTTGGACTGCGAAAAGGCGGTCACGCTCGGCACGCCGCCGGGCGCGGCGGAATAGAACTCGTGCACCGCGTTGCTGGTGGTGCGCGTCACGTCCCAGCGTTCCAGCGCGTCCTTCATGGTTGCCGCATGCACGGTCGGCAGGCTCGCATCGATCAGCCCGGCGCGGTCGAGTTCACCGAGGATGCCCATGATGCCGCCAGCGCGGTGGACGTCTTCCATATGCACGTCGGAGACCGACGGCGCGACCTTGCACAGCACCGGCACCTTGCGCGACAGGGCGTCGATGTTTTCCATGGTGAAATCGACCTGGCCCTCCTGCGCGGCGGCGAGAAGGTGCAGCACCGTGTTGGTCGAGCCGCCCATGGCGATGTCGAGCGTCATGGCGTTGCAGAACGCCGTGAACGAGGCGATCGAGCGCGGCAGCACGCTGTCGTCGTCCTGCTCGTAATAACGCTTGGCGAGGTCGACGATCAGGTGGCCGGCTTCGACGAACAGCCGTTCGCGGTCGGCATGGGTCGCCAGCATCGAGCCGTTGCCCGGCAGTGCGAGGCCGAGCGCTTCGGTCAGGCAGTTCATCGAATTGGCCGTGAACATGCCCGAGCACGAGCCGCAGGTCGGGCAGGCCGAGCGCTCGATGGCCGCAACCAGATTGTCGGAAATCTTGTCGTCGGCGGCCGCCACCATGGCGTCGACCAGATCGAGCGCGACTTCCTTGCCGTCCTCAAGTTCCACCTTGCCGGCTTCCATCGGCCCGCCGGAGACGAACACGACGGGAATGTTGAGGCGCATCGCGGCCATCAGCATGCCCGGCGTGATCTTATCGCAATTGGAGATGCACACGATCGCGTCGGCGCAGTGGGCGTTGACCATGTACTCGACGCTGTCGGCGATGATCTCGCGCGAGGGCAGCGAATAGAGCATGCCGTCATGCCCCATGGCGATGCCGTCATCGACCGCGATGGTGTTGAACTCCTTGGCGACGCCGCCGGCCTTCTCGACCTGCTCGGCAACCAGCTGGCCGAGGTCCTTGAGGTGCACATGGCCCGGCACGAACTGGGTGAAGGAGTTCGCGATGGCGATGATCGGCTTGCCGAAATCCTCGTCCTGCATGCCGGTCGCGCGCCACAGGCCGCGGGCTCCGGCCATGTTGCGGCCATGGGTCGACGTACGCGAGCGATAGGGGGGCATTTCACACCTCGAATTTTTTGCTTTGCCGGTCGCGTCTGTCCGCGCGCAACCAGTGTCGGATCGATCTGTCCGGCCCGTTTTGTCAGGTTTTTCGCGCCAACGAAAGAGTGGAATCCGCTTTGCCGACCAGATCAGTACCCGGCGGTACGGTCGATGACGTTGGTCAGACCCCTGCCGGCCTCGAAGCTGGCGATCTGGTCGAGCACATAGCCGGACAGGCGATCCGGGTCGCTGTCGGCGGCGTTGTGCGGCGAAATCACCACGCGGGGGTGGTCCCACAGTGGGTGATCGGCGGGCAGCGGCTCGGTCGAGAACACGTCGAGGCTCGCCGCGTGAAGCGTGCCGTTGGCAAGTGCTGCAAGGATATCGTCCTCGCGCTGGGTCTCGCCGCGCCCGGCATTGATCAGCACCGGGCCCGGCATCGCGCCGTCGCGGGCGAGCTGCTTGAACAGGTCGGCATTGAGGATGCCGCGCGTGTCCGGCGTCAGCGGCAGCAGCGAGACGAGGATGTCAGTGCGCACAAGAAAGGCGCCGAGCCCGTCCGCGCCATGGAAGGTTTCGACGCCTTCGACCGCCTTCTTGCCGCGGCTCCAGCCGGCGACCTGAAAGCCGAGCCGCGCCAGCGCCTGACCGGCATCGGCGCCGAGCACGCCGAGCCCCATGATGCCGACCCGCACGTCGCGCGCGGCGGGCTGGGTGAAACTCGCCCATTCATGCCGTGTCTGCGCCTCGGCCAGCATCAGATGCCGCCGATGGTGCAGCAGAACGTGGAACACCGCCCATTCGGTCATGCGGCCGGTGAGATCGGGGTCGACGACGCGCACGATCGGCACGTCGGGAAGCTCGGGATCGGAGAGGATGTGATCGACGCCGGCGCCGAGTGAAAAGATCACCTTCAAATTCGGAAGCTGTTTCAGCGCGCCATGCGGTGGCTTCCAAACGAGCGCGTAGTCGACGCGCGCCGGGTCTTCGGCGAAGGGACCCGTCTGCAGGTCGTATTGCGGCGCGCGGCGGCGAAAATGCGCCGCCCAGGTCTCGACGTCCCAGCCGGAAATGGAAAACAGAAGGCTCATGACACTGTCCGCAAAAGGGGAGGGGAAACGATACGGCTATTCGGCGGCGCTGCCGGCGACGGGTTTGAACGGCACGGCGGCGCTGCCGGATTTGTCGGCCGGCGTATCGTCCAGCTCCATCGACTCGATCTTGCCGCCACGCGTCGTGATCTTGTCGCTCGAAATCAGGATCTGCTCGACATCGCGGTTGGCCTGACCGAAATGCTTCTGCAGGTTCAGCACACGGTCGCGCAGCCGATTGACGTCGTCGACGAGACGCACGACCTCGCGCTGGATGATGTGCGCTTCCTCGCGCATGCGCACGTCGCGCAACACCGTCTGCACGATCTGGATCGACAACAGCAGCAGCGATGGCGATACGATGACGACGCGTGAGCGGTGGGCCTTCTGCATCAGATCGGAAAAATGCTCGTGCAGATCGGCGAACAGCGCCTCGGAGGGCACGAACAGGAAGGCGGTGTCCTGCGTCTCGCCGGTGACGAAATAGCGCTCGGAAATGTCCTGTATATGCTTGCCGACATCGCGCCGCACCTGCGCCTGCGCCGCCTTGGTTGCTTCCGGCGTTTCCGCTTCCTTCAGCCGGTTGAAGGCCTCAAGCGGGAACTTCGCGTCGATGACCAGCGCCGGCGCGTCGTTCGGCAGGTGAATGAGACAGTCGGGACGGGTGCCGTTGGTCAGCGTCGCCTGGAACGAAAAGCTCGCCGGCGGCAGTGCATCGGAGATGATCGCCTCCATACGGCCCTGGCCGAAGGCGCCGCGGCTCTGCTTGTTGGCGAGGATCTGCTGCAGTCCGGTGACCTGGCCCGACAGGTCGGAAATCGTGTGCTGGGCGCGGTCGATGATGGCCAGCCGCTCGTGCAGCTTGCGCAGATTGTCGTGCGTGTCGCGGGTCGTGTCGGCCATCGAGCGACCGAGCCGGTGGCCCATGCCGTCGAGCCGCTCCATCAGCGCCTTGCCGAGATCGGACTGGCGGCTGCCGAACACCTCGGCCATGGTCTGCATGCGCCCGGTCATTTCCGCCTGGGTGCGCATCAGCTCCTCGATATGGCTCTCCAGCTCGCGCGACCGTTCCTGCGCCAGCGCTTCGCTCGCCGCGCGTTGCCGTCCGCCGCGAACAAGCGCGATGACGGCAACGAGCAACAGCCCGAGCCCGAGGGCGGCGACGAAAATAACAACTTCACCGGTCGTGATGGGGCGTCCGGCGATCTGAATGAGAATAGCGTCCATGAAACAAACATAGAACGATTCGGGCAAAAAGCGCGACTGCGCTGCTTCGTTGGCGAGCGCGCGCGAACGCTGCTATTGTCATATCGCTGCCAGAATTGGCGGTAACCATCGCCGAACGACGTCGCAGGACGGGTGCGAGATGACGGAAGGGCCGGGTCTTGGGTAAGATATTCAAAATGCTTGCCGATACGGCAAAGACGCTGGGCGCCGCGCTGGCCCTGGCGCTGGTCTTCAAGACGGTCGCCTTCGCCTCCTATTTCATTCCCTCGGAGAGCATGTTGCCGACACTTCAGGTCGGCGATCGTATCATCGTCAACAAGTTCGCCTACGGCTACAGCCGGGCATCCTTGCCCGAATTGCTCGGTTCGCTCGAATTGCCGCTCGACGGGCGGATCTTCGCGCGCCTGCCGGAACGGGGAGACGTTGTCGTGTTCCGCCATCCGCAGAGCGGCGAGACCATGATAAAGCGCGTGGTGGGCTTGCCCGGCGACCGGGTCGACGTGATTGGCGGACGCCTCGCCGTCAACGGCAAGGTCCTTCCGCGCCAGCTGGAAAAGACGTTCCGCTATCGCGACGACCATGGCTTCGTGGTTGCGGCGGGACGCTTCGAGGAGGCGCTGCCCGAGGGACGCCGCCACGCCATCCTCGAACAGCGCGACAACGGAAACGCCGACAATGTCGGACCTTATCGCGTGCCCGCCGGCCATCTCTTCATGATGGGCGACAATCGCGACAACTCTTCCGACAGCCGGTTTGTCGACGACATGGGCTTTGTGCCGATGGAAAACGTCATCGGGCGTGCCGAGGTCATCCTCTTCTCGCTGCACGAATGCACCGAGGAGCCCGGCCTTTCCTGCGCAAGTCGACGCTATTTTTCGACCATTCGGTAACGTCCAGCTCGCCGATTCATTGACGCCCGCAATCGACTTGCTTATTTCAACGCCATGGCAAAACGTGAAATTATCATCGTCCCCGATCCGCGCCTGCGCGAGGTCTGCAAGCCGGTCGAGCGTGTCGACGACGAAATCCGCACGCTGATGGACGACATGCTCGAAACCATGTACGCGGCACCGGGCATCGGTCTGGCCGCGATTCAGGTCGCCGTGCCGAAACGCGTCATCGTGGTCGACGTTGCCCGCGAGGGCGAGGAGCCGCAGCCGCTGCAGCTCGCCAATCCGGAGGTCGTGTGGGCGTCGGAAGAGCTCCACGTCTATCAGGAAGGCTGCCTGTCGGTGCCCGATTTCTATGACGACGTGGAACGTCCGGCGCGGGTGCGCGTGCGTTATCTCGACCGCAACAACGAGATGCAGGAAATCGAGGCCGACGACATTCTCGCGGTCTGCCTGCAGCACGAGATCGATCACCTCGACGGTGCGCTGTTCATCGATTACCTGTCGAAGCTGAAGCGCGACCGTGTGGTCAAGAAATTCCAGAAACAGGCGCGTCTCAGCCAGAAGGTGGCCACCAGTCGCGGCGCCGCCTGACTCCGTCTGCCGGCGCGGCACCCTGCCGCCTTCAATCGATTTCACCGGCCGCGGGCTTGACCGCGGCCGTTTGTTTGCGGCACCTGCGGGACGAAGCGTTTTGAATGTGGCGCCGGCGATGGCCGGCCTGCCGCCAACACGAAGGCCTTGCCGATGCCGCTGCGCGTGATTTTCATGGGAACGCCGGATTTCTCCGTCCCGACCCTGTCCGAAATCGTCGGTCAGGGCCACGAGGTCGTTGCCGTCTATACCCAGCCGCCGCGCCCCGCCGGCCGTGGCTACGATCTGCGCAGGTCGCCGGTGCATGAGCGCGCCGAGAGCTTCGGGATCCCGGTAATGACGCCGAAGAGCCTGAAAGGCGCGGACGAGCAGGCCGCCTTTGCCGAACTGAATGCCGATGTCGCTGTCGTCGTCGCCTATGGCCTGATTCTGCCGAAGGCGATTTTGGAGGCGCCGGAACATGGCTGTCTCAATCTGCATGCCTCGCTGCTGCCGCGCTGGCGCGGCGCCGCGCCGATCAACCGCGCCGTGATGGCCGGCGATGCCGAAAGCGGCGTCATGGTCATGCGCATGGATGAAGGGCTTGATACCGGCCCGGTCTGCTCCGCCGAACGCCTTGCGATCGGCGCCGACATGACGGCGGGCGAAATGCACGACCGGCTGAGCCCGCTCGGCGCCGACCTGATGGTGCGCGCGCTGGCTGCGCTCGAGCGCGGCTCGCTCGGCTGCGCGCCGCAGCCCGATGAGGGCGCGACCTATGCGAAAAAAATCGACAAGGGCGAGACCCGCATCGACTGGAACGGCACGGCTGCAGAGGTTCATAATCACATCCGCGGTCTGTCACCGTTCCCGGGCGCCTGGTGCGAGATGACGCTTGCCGGAAAGAAAGAGCGCGTGAAGGTGCTGCGTAGCGAACTGGCCGACGGCGCGGGCGCGCCCGGGACGGTGCTCGATGATACGCTGGCGATTGCCTGCGGCGAGGGTGCGGTGCGGCTCATCGAGGTACAGCGTGCCGGCAAGAAGCCGATGAAGGCCGATGAATTCCTGCGCGGCACACCGGTTGAAGCCGGCGCCGTCATTGCCTGAGGAGATGCCCCATGAGGATCCGCAGATGACCGCCGTGACCCCGACGCTGCGCAGCGAGATCGCCGGCGACCACAAGGCAATCGCCGATTTGGTGACCGAGGCCTTCCGCACCGCATTTGACTCCACCGACGAAGCCCGCCTGATTGCCGATCTGCGCAAGGGCGGCGACCTGTTGCTCGGCCTCGTTGCCGAGATCGACAACGAGATCGTCGGCTATATCGGCTTCTCGCGTGCCATGATCGAAGCCGAGGGCCGCTGGATCCCGGTTACCGTGCTTGGGCCGATTGCGGTGGCGAACGGCCGTCAGGGCGAGGGCATCGGCACCGCGCTAACCGAAGCCGGCATTCGCACCATGACCGAGGGCGGCGAGGCGGTTGCCTTCGTGCTCGGCGAGCCGGACTATTACCGCTGTTTCGATTTCTCCGCGGATCTGGCGCGCCCGATTGCCTCGCCGTGGTCCGCCGAGGCGGGTGACGCCCATATGGCGCTCGAACTGGTGCCCGGCGCGCTTGCCGGCGTCACCGGCTTCCTGCACTACGCGCCGGCCTTTGCCCGTTTCATGCCGGCGCCTGAGGAGGACGGCGGCGAACCTGTGCCGCCCGCCGGCTGGTCGTGCGGAGCCGCCTGATGCCGCGCTACAAGCTCACCATCGAATATGACGGCACCGGCTTCGTCGGCTGGCAGCGCCAGGCCGAGGGCGCGACCGTGCAGGAGGCGCTGGAGACCGCAATAGAAGCCTTTTGCGGCGAGGAAATCGTCGTCGGCGGGGCAGGGCGGACCGACGCCGGCGTCCATGCGCTCGGCCAGGTCGCCCATATCGATCTGGAAAAGGACTGGCCGACCGATACGGTGCGCGATGCGGTCAACGCTCATCTGCGGCCGAACCCGGTCGCCGTGCTTGCCGCCGAACGGGTCGACGACGATTTCGACGCCCGCTTTTCCGCCACCGCCCGGCACTACCTCTACCGTATCGTCAACCGCCGCCCGCCGCTGGTCATCGACCGGCATCGCGCCTGGCAGGTGGCTCGCCCGCTCGATGCGGACGCCATGCATGACGCCGCGCAGCTTCTCCTCGGCAATCACGACTTCACAACCTTCCGCGCCAGCGAGTGCCAGGCAAAGAGCCCGGTCAAGACGCTCGACCGGCTTGATGTTGCCCGCTACGGCGAGGACATCGAGATCCGCGCCTCGGCGCGTTCCTTCCTGCACAATCAGGTGCGTTCGCTGGTCGGCTCGCTGGTCGAGGTCGGCACCGGCAAGTGGAGTGCCCGCGACCTGCGCGCCGCGCTTGACGCCCGCGACCGCTCCCGCTGCGGCCCCGTCGCCCCGCCGGACGGGCTTTATCTGTACCGCGTGGATTATTGAGTTCACTGTTGGGGTCGGCACGGCCACCCGAACCCGCAGGGTTCGCAAGGCCAACGGCCGCCGCGCGGTCAGCGCGCTCCCGCGGAGGTTAGCGAACGTCAGTGAGCGCTCAACCGTGAGCGAAATTATCCGCTAAACCCGATCAGCCGGTTGATCGCCTCGCCGAGCAGCAGGCTCAGCACCAGGTCGAGCACGACGAGGCCGACAGCCAGCGACACGTTGGCGTCGAGCGAGATGCGCGTCGCCATGAAGCGGTAGTAGAGCACGGCGAAGATCGCGACCAACGTGAACAGGGTGGTCAGTTCGGCCGAGATGATGCCGAGCGAATAGAGCAGGATCGGCACCGAATAGGGGATGATCGCCAGGACGCTGGTCCAGTTGCGCGCCACCATGAACGGCACGTAGCGGTCGGCGAAGCCGAGCGGGCGGGCGAGCAGTGCGGTGACGATCGGGAAGGCGAGCCAGTCGAGGAACAGGCCGATCGTGTTGCCGATGAAGAAGGCGTTGTCGGGGAAGGTGTCGACTGTCAGCGGCGTGTCGGAGATCAGCACCGCGCGCTGCGCGAACATCGTCGCGACGTAGATCGGCAGGATCAGGAACACCGCGGCGAACGAACGCCAGAAGCCGCCGAGCGAGACGTCGAACACGGCCATCGCCTCGCGCTTGCCCTTGGCAAGCAGCCAGGCGCCGGTGATCCCGCGCGAAACCTCGTTCAATGACAGCATGGCGGCGCCATTCCTCTCATGCCGTGAGCCCTCGGATAGGGCTTACGCTCTGACCCGGCGCCATGCGAAGCACGCGCCGCCTGTGCACAGATAGGCTGCGATAGGCGATCCTGCCAGCCCTTGAATGGGGATGAGCGATTTGCGCTTTAGCGAAACAGCGTGTCGCCGAGCTGGTCGATCGCCTGCTTCGCCTTGCGAATGGTGGCTTCCGCCGCCTGAGCCTTGTCGGGAAAATAATCGGCTCTGAGCAGCTTGTGCTCGCGCCGCTCGCCGTCGATCTCCTTGACGATCAGCCCGGCGATCTGGAAATGGCCGTTGTTCTCGCTCGGTGTCGCGGTGATGTGGCAGTCCTTGTAGGTCTCCTCGGCAAGCGGCTTCTGCTCCGCTGCCTTGCCACCGCCGCCGAACAGGGATCGAAAAAACGACATGCCGGGTTCCTTTCAGTACGCAGGCTGACAAGTCTAGCATTCCCCGCGCGAGGGGAGGAAATCAGCCGGCGAAATAGCGTTCCAGAAAGCGACGGTAGATCGCGGTGAGCTGCGTCAGATCGCTGACCGGCACCCGCTCGTCGATCTGGTGCATGGTCTGGCCGACAAGGCCGAACTCGACCACCGGGCAGTAGTTCTTGATGAAGCGCGCGTCCGACGTGCCGCCGCCTGTGGTCAGCGCCGGCCGCTGTCCGGTCAGTTCCTCCGCCGCATCGGCGAGCGTGCCGATCAGCACTTCCGAACGGGTCAGGAAGGACTCGCTCGCGCCGCGCTCGAAGTCGAGCGTATAGCGGCCCTTGTTGTCGTCGGCGGCATCAAGCTTTTCGCGCAGCCAGGCATCGAGCTTTTCCGCCGTCCACTGGTCGTTGAAGCGGATGTTGAAGCGCGCGGTCGCCTGCGCCGGAATGACGTTGAACGCCGGGTTGCCGACATCGACCGAGGTGACCTCGAGGTTCGAGGGCTGGAAATGCTCGGTACCGGCGTCGAGCGGATCGTTCAAGAGCACGTCCAACATCTTCACCAGCGTGCGTACCGGATTGTCGGCGAGATGCGGATAGGCGGCATGGCCCTGCCGCCCGCTCACCGTCAGCGTGCCCGACAGGCTGCCGCGCCGGCCAATCTTGATGGTGTCGCCGAGGTCGTCGACATTGGTCGGCTCGCCGACGATGCAGGCGTCGAGCGTCTCGCCGCGTTCCGCGCACCATTCCAGAAGCTTCACCGTACCGTTGACGGCGGGGCCTTCCTCGTCGCCGGTGATCAGGAACGAGATCGAGCCGGTAAAGGCGTCGCCCTGTTCTGCGATGAAATCGAGGGCAGCCGCCGCAAAGGCCGCGATGCCGCCCTTCATGTCGACCGCACCACGCCCGTACAGCACGCCGTCGATGACGTTTGCGGCAAAAGGCGGCTGGCTCCAGCGCGCCGTGTCGCCGGTCGGCACCACGTCGGTATGGCCGGCAAAACACAAATTCGGACTACCGGTGCCGAAGCGGGCGTAGAGATTTTCCACGTCGTCCGTGCCGGGTTCGGAAAAGGTCACGCGGTGAGCCGCGAACCCGGCAGCCGTCAGCAGCTCTTCCAGATAGGCGAGCGCGCCGCCCTCGCGCGGCGTGACGGAAGGGCAGGCAATGAGGTCGTGCGCCAGGCGCACCGGATCGTTCTGAGACTGGGTATTCTGGGACTGGGTCATGAAGGCGATGTATCCCCCGTGCCGGGAGGCGTCAATGCGCGGGCGGGCATTTGCCGGCAGCGAACGGCACCTGCCGTCAGACCGGGCTGTTGCGTCCGCGGCCGAAGGCGTTCGGCTTCGGGTCGCCCGGCTGCACGCCGAAGAAGACCACCAGCAGAACATTGAGGAAGGGAATGAGGCTCAACAGGGCGACGAAGCCGGTGACGTTGCAGTCATGCGCCCGCTTTATGATCAGCGCGATCTCCGCCCAGATCGCCGGGATCAGGATGAACGGCATGAAGGGTGCAAAGGTCGGTGCCAGCGCCGGATTGCGCATCGGGGTGCCGACGAAGAAGGCGACGATGACATTGACGAAGGCGATGCCGAGCCAGAACGGCATCCGCGTGATGCGGCCCGTGATGCCCGTGAACAGCCACAGAAGGTTCGGCTCCGCCTTGGTGCTATCGTATCCGTCCATCAATCTTTCCCGACGACGCGGCTCTAGCCGCGATTATCCCTTGTTCTTGTCGATCGCAGGTCCGCTCATGGCACCCGGACCATAGGTCTCCAGGATCATGATTTTCTGCCAGATCTTGCGCGCCAGATTGGTCGTCAGAACCTCGATGTCGTTGACCGCGCCGACCACCACCCTGTCGCTCAGGCTCTGGGCGTACAGCGCGCCGACCTTGCCGGTCAGCGACAGCATCTCCGAGCAGTAGTCGAGGTAGCGCACCAGTTCGAACGGATCCATCTTGCGCACAGGCGAAGATGGGGTCTGCCGGCCGGGTTGAAAAGCCATCGCCGGATCTTTGGTGAGCTGGTGCATGTCGATGACGTGGACGATGGCGCGCAGCCCGTGCAAATCGTCGAGCGCGCGCTTGCGCTTCACCCGGCTTTCCAGTGTGACGAGGAACAGCGCCGCCGCACCAGTCAGCACGATGACGTTGATGGTCGCCTCGATGCCCTGGGCGACGCCGAACAGGGTGCCGCCGGTCGGGTGGAAATCGACGTTCCGCAGCACGGAGACCAGCAGCATGATGCCAACCGCGAGCACCGAGCCGACCGCGATCCTGAGCGCCACATTCGGCGCCGCGATCTGCTCGGCGCGGGTCTTTGCCTCGACCGCGATGCCGGTCAGCTCGCGGCAGACCGCACCGAGCCCGCGGCCCGGGAAGCGGTCTTCGATGCGCATCTGAAGCCGCTCCAGCGTGGCCACGATCTTTTCGGAATCGAGCGTGCGGTACATCGGCGGTCGACCCCTGTCTTGACGCGAGGCGGCGGGTGCCGGCCATCAAGCATGCTACGTCGTATTTGAAGGACGCAGCATGCTTCGTCTCGTTGGTTTCACGCGTTTTCCTATCCGAAAAGTCTGTCAACATTTCGCTGACGCGGACCTTCAGTTCGGGAAAGCGCTTTAGTCGCGCAGGAGCTCGTTGATCGAGGTCTTCGAGCGGGTCTGCTCGTCGACATGCTTGACGATGACGGCGCAGTAGAGGTTCGGTCCCGGTTCGCCATTGGGGAACGGTTTGCCCGGCATCGTGCCTGCGACGACGACCGAATACGGCGGCACTTCGCCGATATGGATCTCGCCGGTCGCGCGGTCGACGATCTTGGTCGACTTGCCGATGAAGACGCCCATGCCGAGCACCGAGCCCTCGCGCACGATGCAGCCCTCGACGACTTCGGAACGCGCGCCGATGAAGCAATTGTCCTCGATGATGGTCGGCCCGGCCTGCATCGGTTCAAGCACGCCGCCGATGCCGACGCCGCCCGACAGGTGCACGTTCTTGCCGATCTGCGCGCAGGACCCCACCGTCGCCCAGGTGTCGACCATAGTGCCGGTGTCGACATAGGCGCCGAGATTGACGAAGGACGGCATCAGGACGACGCCCGGCGCGACATAGGCCGAGCGGCGCACGATGCAGTTCGGCACGGCGCGGAAGCCGGCCTTCTCGAAATCGACCGCGCGCCAGCCGTCGAACTTCGACGGCACCTTGTCCCACCAGGTCGCATCGCCCGGACCGCCCTTGATGGCTTCCATCGGGTTGAGGCGGAACGACAAGAGCACGGCCTTCTTCAGCCACTGGTTCACCACCCAGTCGCCGTCGACCTTTTCCGCGACGCGGGCGCGGCCCTTGTCCATCATGTCGAGCGCCGCGTCGACGGCCTCGCGTACGGCGCCGCGGGTGTTGGTATCGATCTGGTCGCGGTTCTCGAAGGCGTCTTCGATGGTTGCGGCCAGCGCGGCAACGTCGGTGTGGTCGTGGTTCATGACGGCTCTGCTCCGGCAGTTGCTGGGGCGCTCCTCGATCGCGGGGATTCGTCCGGCGATCGGCGAGCGCTCGTGGATTCACGGTGTGAAGCACGGTCCGTGCGGTCAAATCGGGCCGATTTGCCCGGATTATGCTCCATCGAATGGCGCGCGAAAATAGCCGCCGCGGCGACAATGTGCAATGCGGCGGGTTTCCCCCTTGCCTCGATATCCGCCATCCCCTACCGAGGGGCGTTGCTTCGCGCCATCCGACGAGGAGGAGGCCACATGCGCAGGAACAAGGACGGGCGGTCGGGCCAGGCATTTCCGACGGCCGAGGAAGATCGGGCCGCGTGGGAACGTGCGCCGAGCTCGCCGCAGACCCGCTAGCCGGCCTACAGGCTTGCCTTCGACGATCCCGATTTCCTGCTGCGCGACGAGATGCGTGCCGTACGCCTGCAGCTCGAACTCATGAAGCCGGAACTGATTCTGAGCGAGCGCGGCATCAACTCCACCGTCGTCATCTTCGGTTCGGCACGGATCCCGGAACCGGGCGCTACGGTCTCCGGCGACAATCCGGCCGCGGCAAGCCTTGAAACCAAGTCGAGCTACTATGAAGAGGCGCGCAAGCTCGCCCGCTATGCCTCGCAAGAGGCGATGAAGCACTATGGCCGCGAGTTCGTCGTCGTGTCCGGCGGCGGCCCGGGCATCATGGAAGCGGCCAACCGCGGCGCCGCCGATGTCGAGGCGCCCTCGATCGGCCTCAACATCGTGCTGCCGCACGAACAGGCACCGAACCCGCATATCACCCCGGAGCTGTGTTTCCAGTTCCACTACTTCGCCATCCGCAAGATGCACTTCCTGCTGCGCGCCAAGGCGCTTGCCTGCTTCCCCGGCGGTTTCGGCACGCTCGATGAACTGTTTGAGGCGCTCTGCCTGATCCAGACCCGCAAGATCGAGCGGTTGCCGGTCATCCTGTTCGGCAAGTCGTTCTGGGACCGCGTCATCAATTTCGACGCGCTGGTCGAGGAAGGGACGGTTTCACCGCAGGATCTCGACCTGTTCTGCTTCGTCGACACGGCGGAGGAAGGCTGGGCCGCGATCAAGGCGTTCCACGCGCTCGACGCGGCGATCTGACCAATTTGCCGGCACTCGCAAGGTAAACATTCGGCGCCCGCTATCTTACAGGAATTTAACTTGGATTCGGCCGCGCCCGGGTTCAGTGTCGGCGCATAAAACAAGAAAAACCGCGCAATAACCCCGTTGCCCCGATGGCGTCCGGGAGCGGGAATTTGCGTGTCGAAAACGGCCGGCGCTCCGCTCGCCCCAAGACAGACGGAGACCGGCCCAAGTCAAGCGGGTGATCCAATGTTCCAGAATATCGTCAACAAATACGCCACCACTTTCACCACGACCCTGTTCATCATCTCGGCCGTGTCCGGCGTGTTCATCTTCTTCCATACGGCTCAGGACATCTTCAAGGCCATGCATGAATGGCTCAGCATGGTGCTGCTCGTGCCGGTCGTGTTCCATCTCTACAAGAACTGGAACTCGTTCCTGACCTATTTCAAGCGCAAGACGATCTACATCCCGACCGCGATTTCGCTGGTCGCAGCCATTGCCTTCGGTGCCGCGACCATGGGCGGCGGTGGCGGTAACCCGATGGTCCGCGTCTTTCACGCCATGGAAAACGCGACAGTGGCCGAAGTCGCGCCGTTGTTCGACGCAACCGCCGACGAACTGACGGCGAAGCTGACCGATGCCGGCTTCAAGGTTGCCGGCGGCGACGAGACGCTCAAGACCATTGCCGGCAATTCCGGCCGGTCGGGCCGCGATATCGTCTTCCTGGTTTCGTCGGGAAAATGATCGCGCTGGCGATCAGTCGATAACGGGCGGGCGCGACGGCAAGGTGTCGGGGCGCCCGTCTTTGCGTAGGCCGTTCCGTTTGCCGTTGCCGTTGGCGGCCGGACCGTTTTCCGCCCGGTCGGGCAAGGTGATCTCGAACAGTGCGCCGGGCCCGTTGTCGATCAGTGCGATGGTACCACCATGAGCCCGCGTCAGTTCCGCGGCGATGGCGAGCCCGAGGCCGGTGCCGCCCGCCCGCGCCGAACCGCGGAACGCCTGGAACAGTTTTTCTCGCGCCCGCGCCGGCACGCCCGGTCCGGTATCGCGCACGCGGATCACGGTCTTGCCGTCTGGTCGCGACGCGCTCACCTCGATCCGGCGGACGAGAGCCGGATCATCGCTCGCCTCAAGCGCCTGAACCGAGTTGCGGCACAGATTCATCAACACGCGGATGAGCTGATCCGGGTCGGCATTGACCTCAAGGTCGGAGGAGACCTGGTTAACCCATTCGATCGACCGGTAGGTGCCGATGCCGAGCAACTCGCCGACATCGTCGACCAGATGTTTCAGCACCACGACGCGGCGCTGCGGCGCGGCTTCCTCGGCGCGGCCATACGCGAGCACCGAGCGGGTATAGACCAGCGCCCGGTCGAGCGAGGCGACGAGCTTCGGCGTGACCTTTTGCACCACCGGGTCCGGCACGCTTTCCAGATGGTCGGAAAACAGCTGCGCCGAGGCGAGGATGTTGCGAAGGTCGTGATTGATCTTGGAAACGGCGAGGCCGAGGTCGGCGAGATGGCGCTGTTGCTGTAGCGTGCGCGCAAGCTCGTCCTGCATCGCCGCCAGCCCGCGTTCGGTGTCGCCGATCTCGTCGCTGCGCCCGGACGGGGCAATCTTGCGCTCGGGGTCTTCCGGGTCCTCGGCGAAGCCCTCCATCGCCGTTGTCAGCCGTTGTAGCGGGCGCACGAACAGCCAGCGCAGGCTGAAATAGACCAGCGTGGCGGTGATGATCGAGATGATCAGCGACAGCGCCATGATGTTCTGCGAAAATTCCAGCATCGCCGCGCGAAGCCGTGCATCCGGCAAAAGGATTTCGACGAAGCCGTCGCCCATCGCCGGCGGGCCGATGACACGGATGATGCGGTCGCCGCCATTCAGCAGGGTGTCGAAGGTCGCGAGCAACGCCCCGACGATGCTCTGTTCCCGGATATCGATGACCCGGTCGACAGCCACCGGCATCGATGACAATGCGATCAGCCGGCGGCGTTCGCCGTCACTCGCAGCGATGGCCAGGGCGTCCGAAATCTCCATCAGATGCTTCTGGCTCATCGGATCGATCGGTGTCGTGCCGGGATGAACGGCTGCGGCCACCGAGGCGATGTGCACCTGGTCGCGCAGCCACGTTTCACGGAAATTGGCGATCGAGGGCAGGTAGATCAGCACTTCGCTGAGCATCACGAAGAGGATGGTGAGAACCAGCAGTTTCGAGGACAGGCCAAAACGCCGTCGCCGGGGCCGCCCGCGCAGGTCGTCGCCCGATGTCGGCTCGATATCCGTCGCCATCCGATCCTCTCGTCGCGCCATTGGCGTCGCCGTTCCCCGTCGGCGAAACTATCCCGATATTTCGATTTGGGCAAAATATCCTCATCCGCGTCGTAAACGGCGCCGACCCGGACTCAGCCGAACAGTCTGAGGGCGGCGATGATGCGGCGGACGAAGGGGTTGGTCAAACCGGGAATGTAATGGGTCAGCGCCACCCGCCGGCTGACTTCGGAAAGGGTCGGATAGGCGGGAATGAAGCCGGTCATGGCCTTCAGACCGAGCCCGGCCGAAATCGCCAGCGCCCATGGCGCGATCAACTCGCCCGCATTCACCCCGACGATGTCGGCGCCGAGAATGCGGCCGCGTTTGGTGGCGATCACCTTGACCTTGCCCTCGGTGCGCCGCTCGGCACGTGCCCGATCGTTGTCGGCGAACGACCATGTCAGCACCCGAACCGCATCGCCATGGCGGGTGCGGGCGTCGGCTTCCGTGAGGCCGACATGGGCGAGTTCGGGATCGGTATAGGTCACCCAGGGGATGATGGCGCGGTTCTCCTTCACCGGCAAGCGGAACAGCGCGGAGCGGATGACAAGCCCGGCGTGATAGCCGGCAACATGGGTGAATTGTAGCCCGCCGGCGACGTCGCCGATGGCATAGACCCGCCGGTTGGTGGTACGCAGGCCCTTGTCGACGACAATCCCGCTGCGCTCGGAGGCGATGCCGGCCTCGGCGAGCCCGAGGCCGTCGAGATTCGGCTTTCGCCCGGCTGCGACCAGCAAGTGACTGCCGGTGATGGTGCGCGGTCCCTCCGGCCCCTCGACGGTCACTGCAATGCCTTCGCCATCTCGGGCAACGGCGGTCGCACGTGTCTCGGCGAGGATCATCACGCCTTCACGGGTCAGCGCGTCGACGACGACCGAGGCCATGTCGGGATCGTCCTTGGCGAGCGGCTTCGCCATTTCGACCACTGTGACGGCGGAGCCAAGCCGGCGGAAGGCCTGTGCCAGTTCCATTCCGATCGGACCGCCGCCGAGGATGACGAGATGCTCCGGCAGGGTCGTGAGTTCGAAGATCGTTTCGTTGGTCAGCACCGGCACCGTGTCGATGCCGGGGATCGGCGGGATCAGCGCCGAGGAACCGGTCGCGACGACGAAGCGCCGCGCCTTGATCAGTGTGTCGCCGACCGCGACGGTGTTCTTGTCGACGAACCGGCCGGCGCCCTTGATGACGTGAACGCCGAGCCCGGTGAAGCGCTCCACCGAGTCATGCGGGGCGATGCCGGCAATGACGTCGTGCACATGGGCGTGGACGGCGGAAAAATCGACATCGAGATCGCCGCAGCCGATGCCGAAGGCGGAGGCCGCGCGGGCGGCTTGCGCATGGCCTGCAGCCGCGATCAGCGCCTTCGACGGCACGCAGCCGGTATTGAGGCAGTCGCCTCCCATGCGGTCCTTTTCGATCAGCACCACGGGCACACCGAAGCCGGCGGTGGCTGCCGCGACCGTCAAACCGCCGGAACCGGCGCCGATGACGCAGATGTCGGGAGTGAGCGTTTCGGTCATGGGCCTAGCTTCCGTTCGACGCGCTGGACGGCGCACCGCGCCGGCGCCAGGCCTTCAACGCCACCGGGATGAGCGCGACAAGACCGAGCGCGACCAGCGCCACCACCATCTCCGTCGTCACGATGGCCGACAGGTCGACCGAGCAGGTGCCGGCCTCCGCGCAGCCCGGATTGGCCGCCTTCTGCGCCTCGATCACGGAGCCGAGGCCGGAGCCGAACACCGAATAGGCGAAGGTGCCGGGGATGATGCCGACGAGCGTCGTGATCGCGTAGACGCGCAGCGGGACGTGAAACAGCGCCGGGGCAATATTGACCAGCCAGAACGGGAAGACCGGCGTCAGCCGCAGGAACAGCAGATAGCTCACCGCGTCCTCGCGAAAGCCTGCGGCAAGCTGCGTCATGAACGGCCCGGCCCGTTCGCGAAGCGCGGCACCGAGCGACGTGCGCACCGCGAGGAACAGCGCGACGGCGCCGAGCGTCGCCGCGACGATCGTCACCAGCCCGCCGGCGAGCCAGCCGAACAGGAAGCCGGCCGCGATCGTCATGAACGAGGCGCCGGGGAAGGAAACGGCCACGGCAACCGCGTAGACGACGCCATAGGTGAGGAGCGAGAGGGCGCGGTTCTCGGCGATGAAGGCGGCAAGCGCGTCCTGATGCCGGATCAGCGCCGACAGCGAAAGCTGCTCATGCCAGCCCTGCTGCACGCCTAGCGCCGTGATCAGCACGATGGCCGCGAGCGGTGCCCAGCGTTTGAGCCGGCTGGCGCGGGTACCTGACGCGGTGGGTGAAGTCATTGCGACGATCCGAATTCCAGATGTATGCCGGTATGGAGCGGTGAGCGCTCCGGTTGATCCTATTTAAGCGTCTTTGACGTGTTTGTACCGGCTCTCGCGGGGAAGTGATGGCGCTGCGGCGGCGTGTCACCGCGTTGTGAAGAGGGCGTCAACACGGCTTCGGCGAAAGTTTGAGCGTCGTGATGCAAGCTTCGCCGGGCCAGTGCGTTGACTTGCACGGGCCGCGCCCGTATAAGCCCCACAGCGCAGGCGACAGGCCGAAGGAAATGCGACGGTCCGTCGCGCCGTCTGGTCGCGCCTCCTCATCCTGACAAACGCGTTGTTTAGAGGCCGCTCCGGCGGTGAAGAGATAATGAAACGGACTTATCAACCGAGCAAGCTCGTTCGCAAGCGCCGCCATGGTTTCCGGGCGCGCATGGCGACCAAAGGTGGCCGCAAGGTGATCGCGGCTCGTCGCGCACGCGGACGCAAGCGGTTGTCGGCCTGACGGTGTGATTGCGCCGGCGGGGCGGTTGCCCGAAGCATCCCCCAACGCAGCCGTATATTTCATGGACCGTTTGAAGAAACGAGCCCAATTCCTGGCTGTCGCGCAAGGCGCGCGGACGGCCCGGCGTGCTTTTGTCCTTCAGGCGCTGTGCGAACGGCCGGCGGAATCGCCCGCCCGCTTCGGCTTCACGGTCACCAAACGGATCGGCAATGCGGTTGAACGCAACCGCATCCGGCGGCGTTTGCGCGCCGCCGTCGATGTCGTTCATGCCACCGCGCGAACCGGCTGCGATTACGTCCTGGTCGGTCGCCGCGATGCCCTGACCCAGCCGTTTCCGACCCTTGTCGGCGACCTTGCCTCCGCCTTGCGCAAGGTCCACGATCCGCGCTCGCAAACACCCAATCGCTCCCAGACACACAAACGCTCCAAGGCACCGGCGCGGGACAAGCGCATCCCGGCAGCCGCGCCGAGCCCAGCGAGATCCTCCGATGTCTGATAACCGCAATTTCATCCTGGCAATCGTGCTGTCGCTGGTCATCCTCATCGGCTGGCAGTATTTCGTGCTTGGGCCGAAGATGGAGTCGGAGCGCAAGCTCGCCGAGACCCAGTCCGGGCAGACGACCGAACAGACCGCAGCCGGTACCGGCGCGCCGGCGGCCCCGGCCACACCGGGCGCGGCGACATCGGTACCGGCCCCGCAGGGCGCTTCGGGCGCCGCTGCACCGATCGCCGGTCAGCCGGCCGCGACCGCGATGACCCGCGAGGCCGCGCTTGCCACCAGTCGGCGCATCGCCATTGATACGCCGCGGCTTTCCGGCTCGATCAATCTGACCGGCGGCCGCGTCGACGATCTGGTGCTCAAGGACTATCGCGAGACCGTAAAGGACGACAGCCCCAACATCACGCTGTTCTCGCCCGATGGCGGTCCGAACCCCTACTACGCCGATTTCGGCTGGACCGCCGATGCCGCCGCCGGCCTCGCCCTGCCGGGCCGCGACACGGTCTGGAGCGTCGAGGGCAATACGACGCTGAAGCCGGGTTCGCCGGTTGCGTTGAACTGGGACAATGGCGCGGGGCTTGTCTTCAAGCGCCGCTTCGAGATCGACGAGAACTACCTGTTCACGGTCACCGACTCGGTCGACAACGGCACGGGCGCCGCCGCAACGATCTATCCCTACGGCCTGATCTCGCGCATCGGCACGCCGAAGACGAGCGGATTCTACATCCTGCATGAAGGCTTCGTCGGCGTGTTCGGCGAGGACGGTCTTTCCGAGCAGAGCTACAAGGACGTCACCGAGGAAGGCGAGATCAAGCCGGCCAAGGTGAATTCGGGCTGGCTCGGTATCACCGACAAGTACTGGGCTGCAGCCATGGTGCCCGGCGAGGGCACCTTCCAGCCGCGCTACAGCCACGCCGGCGGCGCCCAGGATATCTACCAGGCCGATTTCCTTTCCGACGCCGTCACCGTTGGCGCGGGCGCCAGCGCCTCGACGACGACGCGGCTGTTCGCCGGCGCCAAGGAAGTTTCGGTCATCGATGGCTATGAGGCATCGGCCAAGATCGACCGCTTCGAGCTGCTGATCGACTGGGGCTGGTTCTACTTCATCACCAAGCCGCTGTTTTTCGCCATCGACTGGTTCTTCAAGCTGTTCGGCAATTTCGGCGTCGCGATCCTCGCCGTCACCGTCATCGTCAAGCTGTTCTTCTTCCCGCTGGCCAACAAGTCCTACGTCTCCATGAGCCGCATGAAGAAGGTGCAGCCGGAGATGCAGGCGATCAAGGAACGCCATCCCGACGACAAGATGAAGCAGCAGCAGGAATTGATGGAGCTCTACAAGAAAGAGAAGATCAATCCGCTGGCCGGTTGCTTGCCGATCTTCGTCCAGATCCCGGTCTTCTTTTCGCTCTACAAGGTGCTGTTCGTCACCATCGAAATGCGCCACGCGCCGTTCTTCGGCTGGATCCAGGACCTGTCGGCTCCCGATCCGACGACGCTCTTCAATCTGTTCGGTCTGATCCCCTACGATCCGCCGCAATTCCTGATGCTCGGCATCTGGCCGCTGATCATGGGCATCACGATGTTCGTGCAGATGAAGCTGAACCCGACGCCGCCGGACCCGACCCAGCAGATGATCTTCAACTGGATGCCGGTGCTGTTCACCTTCATGCTGGCCTCGTTCCCGGCCGGTCTGGTGATCTACTGGGCGTGGAACAACTTCCTGTCGATCGTCCAGCAGTGGGTGATCATGCGCCGCCAGGGCGTCGAGGTGGATATCCTCGGCAATATCCGCGACACGTTCCGGAAAAAGCCCAAGGCGGGCAGTTGACGGGAGCGATCCGGTGACTGACGCCGAAACCCCCGGCAACGGTGGACCCGACGACGAGTTTTCGCCGGCATTGCTGGAAGAGGGGCGGCTGCTGTTCTGTCGGCCCTGGCAGTTCCTGCTCAGCGTAACCACGATGGCGCAGCTGCCGGACATGCAGGGCGTCGAGATCGCCTTCGCCGGTCGCTCGAATGTCGGCAAGTCGAGCCTGATCAACGCGCTGACCGGCCAGAAGGGCCTCGCCCGCACGTCCAACACGCCGGGCCGCACCCAGCAGCTCAACTTCTTCGTCATCGACGGCCCGCTGTCGATCGTCGACATGCCGGGTTACGGCTACGCCAAGGCGCCGAAGAAGACGGTCGAAGAGTGGACGCGGCTGGTCTTCAATTATCTGCGCGGACGCCAGAATCTGCGCCGCGTCTACGTGCTGATCGATTCCCGCCACGGTCTGAAGGACAACGATCTCGCCGTTCTCGACCTGCTCGACAAGTCGGCCGTCTCCTATCAGGTCGTGCTGACCAAGATCGACAAGCTGAAGACGCCCGCGGTCGCCCGCGTCATGGCCGATGTCAGCGATGCGTTGAGAAAGCGCCCGGCGGCCTACCCGACGATCCTGTCTACTTCGTCGGAAAAGGGCACCGGTATCGATCACCTGCGCGCGGCAATCGCGAAACTGGTCGCGGAGTAGGGCCCGTTTCGGCCCCCGCGCGGCAGCCGGTTGTCAGCAAAATAGATCAGCCAAACAGGCGACCGGCCTTCTTTTGCTCGCTGGCAACGCGGTAGTGTTCCGCCTCCTTGAGGATCGCGTCGAGGGCCGCCACCTTGAAGTCGGTGAACAGATTGTCGCTCGCCGTCATCCAGGCCTCGAAGTCCTCGGTCTCGATCGGCTTCGAGACCAGATAGCCCTGAATCTGGTCGCAATCCGAACCGACGAAGAATTCGAACTGTTTCCAGGTTTCGATCCCCTCGGCGATCACGCTGAGGCCGAGCGCCCGCCCAAGCCCGATGATCATGTTGATGAAGGTCTGCTTGCGCGGGTTGTCTTCCAGCTCCGACACGAACGAACGGTCGATCTTCAGGCTGGTCAGCGGCAGATCGTCGAGAATCGTCAGGTTCGAATAGCCGGTGCCGAAATCGTCGAGCGCGACGTGGATCCCCTTGGCGCGCAGCGCCTTGATGATTTCCGTCGCCACCTCGTGGTTCTCGATGAAGACGTTTTCCGTCAGCTCGATCTCGAGCAGATGTGGCGACAGGCCGGTGCGCGCCAGGATGCGCAGGATGCGCGGCACCACCGAGGTCGACTTGAAGTGATGGCCTGACAGGTTGACCGCTACGCGGATCGGCCCGAGCGGCCCGTCTTCCCATGCCTTGCCCTGCCAGCAGGCCTTCTCGAGGATCGTCATGTCGATCTTCTTGATCAGGCCGCTCTGCTCGGCTGTGGGAATGAACTCGCCGGGCGAAATCAGGCGGTGCTCGCGCGGACAGCGCCAGCGCAGCAAGGCTTCGGCGCTTTCGATCCGGCCGGTGCGCAGGTCGAATTGCGGCTGCCAGGCAATCAGGAACTCGTCCCTGGCAAGCGCCTCGCGCAGCCGTTGCTGCAGGTCGATGCGGCTCGAATGCCGGTCGAGGAGTTCCGGCGCATAGACCGCGACGCTGTCGCCGCCCCGTTCCTTGGCCTCGTAGAGAGCGAGGTCGGCATTGCGCATCAGCCCATTGAAATTGTTCGCATCCTTGGGAAAGAAGGAGATCCCCATGGAACAGCTCGTCGGCACGTTGAAGCGCTCGATCTTGATGTAGCCCTGCAGGGTCCGCGACAGGCGGTTGATGTGGTTGGCGATGTCATCGATGCTCGCCGCGTCCTCGATGATCATGACGAACTCGTCGCCGCCGAGCCGGGCGACGAAGTCCGATGCACGCGTATTGCGCTCGAAGTAGCGCGCGATTTCCTGCAGCAGCCGGTCGCCGATCTGGTGACCATAGGCGTCGTTGACGTCCTTGAACCGGTCAAGGTCGATCAGGATGAGGGCGAATGTTTTCGAGGTGCCCGTCGCGCCGCGGACCAGCGACTGGCAATGTTCGACGAACCCTGCCCGGTTGGTGATCTCGGTCAGGCTGTCGTGCCAGGCGATATGGCTGAGGCGGCCGAGTGCCTTGCGGCGGAGATGGAACAGGAAAGCCGAGGCGACCGAAAACACGAACAGAAAGGCCAGCGCAAACGGAATGTATCCCGCCAGTTCGCGGATCTTGGCGTTCTGTTTTTCGAGGAATGCGCTGGTCGACTGGCCGAACAGGTAATAGTCGCGATTGAACACCACGGCCGCGTCGGCAAAGGTCTTGCTCAGATTGCCGATCGCCAGCTCGTCGACAGGAACGCCCTTGCCGACCATGTCGTCGATGACGGGAATGGCGGCGCGCAGCTTGTCGGCCATCTTGCTGATGGTGCGGCTCTGCTCGTAGACCTCACGATGGTCGCCGCGAATGAAGCGGATATAGAGAAGGTCGTTGGCTTCCTCGAGGCGGGCCAGCATCTCGCGATTGTCGGGCGCGATTGCGAGCGATTGTGCCGCATCCTTGGCGCGCTCGACGTCGCGGATCATCAGCTGCAGGTCGCGGGTGACGACAAAGTCGGCGCGCGGCAGGAAAACCTGGACCGAGTTCAGCGTACCCCAGATCAGCACGATCAGGATCGCGGTGAGGATCAGGCTTGCGCCAATGAACAGCATCGAGCCGAAATACGACCGATACGGGTGGCTTTCCCTCGCCATGCCGCCTGATTTCGGCAACGCCCACTTCATGCCCCAAATCCCGTTTTTCGCGCGCTGTGTGCCGCTCGTTCGTTTGTTCGTGCGCCCCAGGCCCCGCTGGCAGCAGCGGTCAGGAGTCAACAGTTCGCAGCGTGGGCTCGTTTCTTGTGACGCGGGAAGAGCCGCGGTGGCGTTGTTCCCGCCTCATTTGTATTCCGCGCTGATCGACTCGATCAGCCAAATCCAGCGTCCCTTATAGACGGCGCTGTCCAGCTCGGGATGCGACGAAATCGGGTAGACCACCCGGGTCGGCCCCTTCGAGCGCCGGGCAAGAAGAGCGTCGCTCTCGCGTGTCGCCAGAAGGACCGGCCACTTGGTCCAGTCCTCACGCGGAATGACCTGGACGTAGTTGTCGGTCGCGACAATGGCGACACGGACCGCATCGTCCATCTCCAGATACGTGAGAACGTCGCGCAGCAACACGCCGGCGTAACGATGGTCGCCGGATTCCCAGGGCGAGCGCGTTACCAGCTCCTTGAGGCCGATGGCCTCGATCTCGCGTACGCTGACAAGCCGTTCGGATCCCGGTTTCACGGCCTTGAACGCCGTTCTGCCCGAACTGTCCGCGTAGCTGACGGGCTTCATCTCGGCGCGTGCCGTGCCGCAGACGAAAGCCCCCGCCAGAACGGCCGTCACAACGATCGCAGCCACGTGCCGGATTGCGAGCCTTTGCGCTGATACCATCGTCCTGTCCGACGCTCCTTTCATGCCTGCGACGAAAGATAGCGCCAAACCCTCAACAAAAAGTTTTGCTCAGCAATATTCGAGAAAATCGCCTCGATTTTGAATAAAATTGCATCAAAGTCCGTAACCGATCATTTGCCATGGCGTGCCGCACGTCGCGGTTGCAGCAAAAGGAAAAGCCGAGGAAAACCCTTGAAAACACCGTGCGCATTTTGCGCTGCAGTACAAAAAGGTCAGATAGCCCAAGGGGTGAAGAATAATTGAAGTGTTACGATCATTTTAGAAATCTCTAATATTAGAGAAAGCAAAGCACTGAAATTTTAGTTCTAGGTAATTGGTATAAAGGGGAATGAAATACCTCACTATTTCACCGGAAAAAATGAAATATTCTAATCACCACTTTTCTTCCTGCGGAAACATATTTAGGATTTCGCATCCGTCATAAGAGAAACGGTTGTGGAGGAGAAATGACCAGTCGGGGGAAATATATTTCGACGCTGGCTTTCGCGGCGTTGATCGGGGTTTTTGCAGGCTCCGCCGCTAGCGCCAACGATATGCGTGCGTCGATTCTGGCCAACACCTGTAACGGGTGTCACGGTCCGGATGGAACCAGCTACGGTCCGGCAGCGCCGACCATCGGCGGCACTAACAAGGACTATATGGTCGAGACCATGAAGGCGTTCCGCTCAGGCGATCGCCCGTCGACGATCATGCAGCGTATTGCCAAGGGCTACAACGACGAGGAAATCGAACTGATTGCCGGCTTTTTCGCCGCCAAACCGTTCGGTCGCGTTCTCGATCAGGGGTCCGATGCCGCGCTCGCCGAAAAGGGCAAGGCGATCTACGACAACCTCTGCGAGGGCTGTCATGAGGACAATGGCTTCGCCGCCGAGGACTATCCGGCGCTGGCCGGCCAGATGATGCCGTATCTGGAGCACGAAATCCGCGACCTGATCGCCGGCACGCGCGATCTGGAAAAGAACGAGGCGCTGTCCAGCAAGGAACGGCGCAAGAAACAGCGCAACCTGAAGGAACTGGTCGATACGCATGGCGATGAGGGAATCGCCGCGCTGGTCAATTTCTTCGGAAGCCAGAAATAAGCGCGGGGGGAACTCATGAACACGTTCAGTCGTCGTAATTTCATCAAGCTGTCCGGCGCGGCTGCGCTGGCCGGCACGATCGGCATCCCGTCGATTGCCCGCGCTGCCGGTGGCAAGGTCGTCATCGTCGGCGGCGGCGTCGGCGGTGCCACCACCGCGCGCTACCTCAAGATCGCCAACCCGGCGATCGACGTCACGCTCATCGAGCCGAACGCGGTCTATCACACCTGCTTCATGTCGAACGAAGTGCTGGCCGGCGAACGTACGCTGGAAGGCATCTCCGTCGGCTATGACGGGTTGAAGGCGCTCGGCGTCAACGTCGTCCAGGACATGGCGACGGGCATCGATCCCGCGGCCAAGACCGTGACCGTTGGTGGCGGCTCGACCTTTGCCTTCGACCATTGCGTCGTGGCGCCTGGCATCAGCTTCAACTACACGATCGAAGGCGCGACCGAGGCCGATGCGGGCAAGATCCCGCATGCCTGGAAGGCCGGTGAGCAGACCGCGCTGCTGCGCAGTCAGCTCGAAGCCATGGATGACGGCGGTCTCGTCTGCATCATCGCGCCGCCGAACCCGTTCCGCTGCCCGCCCGGGCCGTATGAGCGGGCCAGCCTGATTGCGCATTACCTCAAGATGCACAAGCCGAAGTCGAAGCTGATGATCCTCGACCCGAAGGAGAAGTTCTCCAAGCAGGGTCTGTTCATGCAGGCCTGGAAGGACCTGTACGGCTACGACACCGACAACTCGCTGATCGCCTGGAACACCTTCTCCAAGGTCGGCGGCGTCAGCAAGATCGATCCGGCCGCGATGACGGTCGAGACCGACTTCGAGACCTTCAAGCCGGCGGTGATCAACTACATCCCGGCACAGAAGGCCGGCAAGATCGCCATGGACGCCGATCTGACCGACGACAGCGGCTGGTGCCCGGTCGACAAGAAGACCTTCGAGTCGAAGAAGCATGCCGGCATTCACGTCATCGGCGACGCCTCGATCGCGACCGCGATGCCGAAGTCGGGCTATTCAGCCAACTCGCAGGGCAAGGTCACGGCAGCTGCCATCGCCTCCGCGCTGGCCGGTGTCGAGGCGCCGGAGCCGTCCTACGTCAACACCTGCTACTCGATCGCCGGTGCCGACTATGGCTTCTCCGTTGCCGCGGTCTACCGCTACAACGCCGAGAAGGACGTCATCGCCGGTGTCGAAGGTGCCGGTGGCCTTACCCCGATGGATGCGTCGGCCGAGCAGCGCAAGCGCGAAGTCGCCTTTGCCCACAGCTGGTACAACAACATCCGCAAGGACACCTGGGGCTGATCCCGGGCGCCGGGTTCCGGTCCGCACTCATCTGTGGGCCGGTGACCCGACGTGTCGTACCCGAGAGCCGTCCCGTACGGTGCCGTCGGTACCTGCGGGCGGCTCTCTCTCGTCACCACTTTTCGGGATAGGGAGCGGGCCGTGAAACGTCTGTGGAATTGGCTCACCAAACCGAGGGTCCTGGGGTCGCTGCTTGTCGCCTCACTCGGGCTTTTCGGCGTCATGGTCGGCTTCAGTGCCGCCCTCGACTACACCAACACGACCGAATTCTGCACCTCGTGCCACGAGATGCAGATCAACTACGAAGAGTACAAGAAGAGCTTCCATCACAAGAACATCTCCGGTGTGCATGTCGGCTGTGCCGACTGTCACGTGCCGAAGGATTTCCCGGCCAAGTACATCGCCAAGATCGCGGCCAGTAAGGACGTCCTGCACCATCTGCTCGGCACCATCGACACCCGGGAAAAATATGACGCCCGCCGGCTGATCATGGCCGAACGCGTCTGGGGTCACATGGAAAAGCGGAAGTCGAAGAACTGCCGCAGCTGCCATGACTTCGAGTCGATGGAACTGGAAGAGCAGAGCCGCCGCGCCCGTCGCAAGCATCAGCAGGCGAAGGAAGAGGGCGACCACTGCATCAGCTGCCACAAGGGTATCGTGCACACGCTGCCCGCCGGCTACGATCCGAGCGACGACTAGCCCGGTATCAAGCCAACGCCGTCATGCGCGCCCGGTGCCGCCCACCGGGACGCGATACGGCTCCCGGCCACGGCGCCGCCCGCCCGGCCGGTGGCAATTGCCCGCCTCTCTCAAAGCCGCTATAGAGCGAGCACTCCGCATCCCGCGCGCCCCGAAGCGCGCTGTCACCTGTTTCGGGTCACCTGTCCCGGCCGGGCTCGCGGAGTCGCCAACCCATTTCCGCTGCGGAGGTTCCACGTGATGAAGACCCGAGATATCCCCGACATGGAAAGCTTCATCCGCCGCGCCCGCACGATTTCCGAGGCGCTGCCTTTCATGCAGCGCTACGACAACACCTCCGTGGTGGTGAAATACGGCGGTCACGCCATGGGCGATCCCGATCTCGGCAAGACCTTTGCCCGCGACATCACCATGCTCGCCCAGGCCGGCGTCAATCCGGTCGTCGTTCATGGTGGCGGCCCGCAGATCGGCAACATGCTGAAGCGGCTCGACATCAAGAGCGAGTTCCGCGCCGGGCTGCGTGTCACCGACCAGGCAACCGTCGAGATCGTCGAAATGGTGCTCGCCGGCGGCATCAACAAGGAAATCGTCGCCGCGATCAGCGCCGAAGGCGGTCGCGCGATCGGCCTGTGCGGCAAGGACGGCAACATGGTGACGGTGTCGAAGCTGAAACGCACCGTGCGCGATCCCGAGTCCTCGATCGAACAGATCGTCGATCTCGGCTTCGTCGGCGAGCCGAAAGCCGTGCGCCGCGAGCTGCTCGACCTGCTTGCCAAGAGCGAGATCATTCCCGTGCTCGCGCCGGTCGCGGCCGGCGAGGATGGCGAGACCTACAACGTCAACGCCGACACCTTTGCCGGCGCGATTGCCGGTGCGCTCGACGCCAAGCGCCTCTTGTTCCTCACCGACGTCCCCGGCGTGCTCGACAAGGAAGGCCGGTTGCTGACCGAACTCAGCGTGTCCGACGTGCGCGGCCTGATCGACGACGGCACCATCCATGGCGGCATGATCCCCAAGGTCGAAACCTGCATCGAGGCGCTTGAGCGCGGCGTCGAGGGCGTCGTCATCGTCAACGGCAAGGTGCCGCATGCGGTGCTGCTCGAGCTGTTCACCGAGCATGGCGTCGGCACGCTGATCCGGCGGTAGGTGCGATGACGACATCGGAGAAAGAAGACGCCGGCACGGCGCCGGACGAGCATCTGCGCGCGTTGGCGCTGTTCCGGCCGGTCACCGACTGGATCTTCGATCTCGACAACACGCTCTATCCGGCGCATTCGGACCTGTTCGCACAGATCGACGTGCGCATGCGCACCTATCTTATGCGCCTGCTCGACGTCGAGGCCGACGAGGCGCACCGCATCCAGAAGGACTACTACCGGCGCTACGGAACGACCCTGCGCGGGCTGATGATCGAACACGAGATATCGCCCGACGGCTTCCTGGAATATGTCCACGATATCGACCACTCGCCGGTCGAAGCAGATCCCGCCCTCGGCGATGCCATCGCGCGGCTGCCCGGCCGCAAGTTCATCATGACCAACGGCACCACCAAGCACGCGGAAAAGGTCGCCGAACGACTCGGCATCACCCACCATTTCGACGACATCTTCGACATCGTCGCCGCCGATCTGCTGCCGAAGCCGCACCGCGAAACCTACGACCGCTTCTTCGCCCGCCACGCCATCGACCCGCGTGCGGCTGCCATGTTCGAGGACCTGCCGCGCAATCTCGTCGTGCCGCACGATGTCGGCATGCGCACCGTGCTCGTCGTTCCGGGCGGCACGCGGGAGGTGTTTCGCGAGGACTGGGAACTCGAGGGCCGTTCCGATCCGCATATCGAATTCGTCACCGACGATCTCGCCGGCTTCCTCGGCTCCGTGCTCGACCGGCTGGCCGGATAAGGCCCGGACGGGGCGGACGAAACGCCGGTCCGCTGCGACCCCGCCGTCGTGTCGGTTTTGTGAAAAATCACCCTTGCAATCGCCGGCGCAAGGCGATACCTAGTTCTCCACCGTTCGGAAGCGTTCCGGTTTGCGGGGCCGTAAGCGTGCCGCAGACGCTAAAAAGCAGGGGTTCCTGCCCCCGGAATTCGAGGCCTAGCCTCTTCCGCCCGAAAGGTTGGCGCCGGTAGCTCAGCTGGATAGAGCACCAGACTACGAATCTGGGGGTCAGGAGTTCGAATCTTCTCCGGCGCGCCACTTTCCCTCGAACGACGGTTTCTGCGCTGATCGGTTCGGACCTCGTTCGAACCGACGAACCATTCGGCCGTCGCGGGGCTGTCCCTGACCGGCCGGATTGCCGAAACGCTGTCGAGACGGCCGCATGGTCTTCCCGGCGCCACGATCCGGGCACAGAGCGATGACCATCCGTCTCCACAAGGGCGATCTCGACGACCTTTCCCGCTACGGCGATTCCGTTGCCATCGACACCGAAACGCTGGGGCTCAACCCCCATCGCGACCGCCTTTGCGTGGTCCAGCTTTCGCCCGGCGACGGCACCGCGGATGTGGTCCAGATTGCCCGCGGCCAGACCGAGGCGCCGAACCTGATGCGGCTGCTGAGCGATCCCGACGTCACCAAGATCTTCCATTTCGCCCGTTTCGATGTCGCCGTGCTCTACAAGACCTTCGGCGTCGTCACCCGGCCGATCTTCTGCACCAAGATCGCCTCGCGTCTGGTGCGCACCTACACCGATCGGCACGGGCTGAAGGACGTCACCCGTGAGCTGGTCGGCGTCGATCTGTCGAAGCAGCAGCAAAGTTCGGACTGGGCGGCGGAGACGCTGACCGACGCGCAGCTTGCCTATGCCGCCTCCGATGTCCTGCATCTGCATGCGCTGAAGGCCCGGCTCGAAGAGATGCTGGCGCGCGAGGAACGCACCGAGCTGGCAGCAGCCTGCTTCGATTTCCTGCCGACGCGGGCGCTGCTCGATCTGGCCGGCTGGCCGGACGAGGACATTTTCGCGCATTCCTGATCCGGCGTCGCGCATCGGTCCCGGACCTTGCAGGCGCCCACCCCTTGGGATTTGCCCGAAAAGCATCATATTGTACGGCAACAACGTCGACGCGGCCTTTTCGGCCGGTAACGACGTGCGTCCGGCGGGGAGTTTTGCCGGCGTCAGGCGGGATTGGAAACGGTGGCGGTCGAAACGACGCTGAAAGCGAACCGGGCAGGGGCATGGGAAGACGATGAAGTCGTCCGCCGCGAGGCCGCCCGTCGCCAGGCGACCCGCCACAGCCGCCGTGTTCGCCGCCTCAAGGTCGTGCTGCCGATCGCCGGTGGCGTCATCGTCGCCGGCATAGCGGTCACCATGCTGGTCTCGGCGATTGCGCCGGGGTTCGACATCGGTGCGCTGCAATTGAGCTCCGACGGCATCGTCATGGCCAACCCGCACATCTCCGGGCACGACGGCAAGAACCGCTCCTACGAGGTGACCGCCGAGCGTGCGGTGCAGAGCATTCTCGACCCCAAACAGGTGCGGCTCGAAAAAGTCGATGCGCGCATCAAGCTCGGCGACGGCAACTGGGCGGCGTTTACCGCCGGTGTCGGCGCTTATGACGGCGAAAAGGAAAGCCTGACGCTGAGCGACGGCATCGCGATCGAATCCAATGACGGCTACCGCGCGACGTTGAGCGACGCCAAGGTCGATCTGCGCGGCGGTACCGTCGTCAGCGTGACGCCGATCGAGCTGACCTCCGATAAGGCGAAGATCCGTGCCGGCGCGATTTCGGTGACGGATGGCGGCAAGGCGATCGTGTTCAGCGACGGCATCACCGTGACCATCAATCCTGCCGCGCTCAAGCGGGCGTCCGGCAACAAAGAGGGCGAGGCCGCAGCCCCGTCCGCCTCTGAGATTGCGACCGACGATGTCGGCGCCACGGGCTCCGCCCCAGTTCAGGAGAAGCCATGACCGGTTTCCGCACCTCGCGCGCGCGGCTCGCCCGCGCCTTCTGCCTTGCCCTCGCGGCCGGAGCCATTGGTCTTGCCGCGGGCGCCGCGTCTGCGCAGACCTTTCAGGATTCCTTTGCCGGGCTCGGCGCCAACGGCAACGATCCGATCCAGATCGAGGCCAACGAGCTCGAGGTGCGCGACAAGGAGCAGGTCGCGATCCTCAAGGGCAACGTTCATGTCCGCCAGAAGAACGCGGTGCTCAAGGCCGAGCGGATCAGGATCTATTATGACGGCCGTCCCGGCGCCGGCAATCAGGACATCTCGCGGCTCGTCGCCGGCGGCACCGTCGTCGTCACCTCCGGCGATCAGACGGCGACCGGTGAGACGGCCGAATTCGACATGAAGGCGCAGCGGCTGGTGATGACCGGCTCCGTGGTGCTGTCGAAGGGTGCCAATGTGGTCACCGGCGAGCGCCTCGAGATCAACCTGAAGACCGGCGAAGCCCGTTTTCGCGGCACCTCCCGCGTCCGCATGCTGATCGAGCCGAAGAGCCTGAAGAAAAACTGACGGCGGTAACGCGGTCTTTCGATACGCGCCGCCGCGGCCGGCCGCTTTCCTGCCGTGACGTCATGCCGTGCCGGACCCGATAGCGGCTCGACAGCGCCGGAAAGCGGCGGTATCACCAACAACCGTGTCAATTCGGGGTAGTCTTCGTGAAGCTCCGCTCGCTTCTTTCCGGCTTCGGCCAGGGCGCAAAGCGCGCCGCCAGGGATGTCCGCAAGGGTGCCGCTGCGGCATCGCGCTGGGCCGATGGCGCGGACGGGGCGGAAGACCCGCGAAACGGCGCGGGCGACGGTGAAAACCGCCTGTCCGTTACAACGATCGCCAAGAGCTATGGCAGCCGCCAGGTGGTGCGCGAGGTCAGCCTGTCGCTGCGCCGCGGCGAATCGGTCGGCCTGCTCGGACCCAACGGCGCCGGCAAGACGACGGTCTTCTACACCATCATCGGCCTGATCCGCCCCGACCACGGCACCATCGAGCTCGACGGCTACGACATCACCCATCTGCCGATGTACCGCCGCGCCCGGCTCGGGATCGGCTATCTGCCGCAGGAAGCCTCGATCTTTCGCGGCCTCAACGTCGAGCAGAACATTCTCGGCGTGCTTGAGGTGGTCGAGCCCGACCGTTTTCGCCGCCGCGAATCGCTGGAATCGCTGATCGAGGAATTCGGCCTCGGCCACATTCGCCATTCGCCGTCGATCGCGCTGTCGGGCGGTGAGCGCCGCCGCGTCGAAATCGCCCGCGCGTTGGCCAGCCGGCCGTCCTTCATGCTGCTCGACGAACCCTTCGCCGGTATCGACCCGATCGCCGTCGGCGATATCCAGGTGCTCGTCCGCCACCTGACGCAGCGCGGCATCGGCGTTCTCATCACCGATCACAACGTGCGCGAAACGCTCGGGCTGATCGATCGCGCCTACATCATTGCCGGTGGCCACGTGCTCACAGAGGGTCGCCCCGACGAGATCGTCGCCAACCCGGATGTGCGCCGGCTTTACCTTGGTGAACGATTTACCCTTTGATTGGAACTGTCGGCTAAGGTAATAAGCAAGAAACGGACCAATTGTGTCGGGATCCTTGCGCGAACCATGGCCTTAACGCCCAGACTGGAGCTCAGAGCGACGCAGTCGCTGGTAATGACGCCGCAGTTGATGCAGGCGATCAAGCTGCTCCAATTGTCCAACCTCGATCTGAGCGCCTATGTCGAGGCCGAGCTGGAGCGCAATCCGCTGCTCGAGCGCGACGAGGAAAACGACGGCTACGAGGGCGTCCGCGAGACCCGCGACAGCGACGGTGACAGTGGTGACGCTCGCTCGCAGCGCGACTCCGAAGCGGCAAGCGGCGAGGCTGTCGGCACGGGCGTCGACAGTTCGTCCGGCGATACCGACGGGTCCGATCAGGTCGAGACCTCCGAAGTGCTCGCCGCCGGTCTCGACGACTCCGCGGAAAAGGTCACCGGTGAACTGGACGTCGATCTCGGCGATGTCTATCCCGACGATCCGGCGGTGATCCCGGACCCCGGCAGTCTTGCCGGCGATCCCTGGATGACATCCTCCGGACGGGGTGGGGGCGGTGAGGATTATGACCTCGAAGCCTTTGCGACATCAGCGATTTCTCTGCGCGACCATCTCGCCGAACAATTGGCGATGGTGATCCACGATCCGGCTCGCCGCCTGATCGGCCTCTTTCTGATCGACAGTCTCGACGAGGCTGGCTATCTGCGCATCGACCTTGAAACCGTCGCCGAGCGCCTCGGCTCCGACGTTGAGGAAGTCGAGGCCGTGCTTGCCGAGGTGCAGAGCCTTGAGCCGGCCGGCATCGCCGCGCGCTCGCTCGCCGAATGTCTCGCCCTGCAGCTCCAGGCGCGCGACCGCTACGATCCGGCGATGCAGGCGATGATCGCCCATCTCGATCTCCTGGCGAAGCGGGACTTCCCGGCCTTGAAACGGCTGTGCGGCATCGATGACGAGGATCTTGGCGACATGGTCGCGGAAATCCGCCGCCTCGATCCCAAGCCCGGCAATGCGTTCGGCAACGAAGTGCTGCAGCCGGTCGTGCCCGACGTGCTGGTGCGCCCCGCGAGCAATGGTGGCTGGCGGATCGAACTCAACACCGACACGCTGCCCAGGGTGTTGCTCAACCAGACCTACGCCGCCGACGTCACGCTCGGCAGCGGTGACGCCAAGACGCGCGCCTATCTCAACGAGTGCTTGCAGACCGCCAACTGGCTGATCAAGAGCCTCGACCAGCGTGCCAAGACCATTCTCAAGGTGTCGACCGAGATCGTGCGCCAGCAGGACGCCTTCCTGGTGCACGGCATCCAGCATTTGCGGCCGCTCAATCTGCGAACCGTGGCCGAGGCCATCGGCATGCATGAATCGACCGTCAGCCGCGTCACGTCGAACAAGTACATGGCGACGACGCGCGGCATCTTCGAGCTGAAATACTTCTTCACCTCGGCGATCGCCTCCGCCGAGGGCGGCGACGCGCACTCCGCGGAAGCGGTCCGCCACCGTATCCGCCAGCTCATCGACGAGGAAAACCCGCGCAAGATTCTTTCCGACGACACGATCGTGAAAATTCTTCGGGAGTCGGGAATTGATATTGCCCGCCGAACGGTGGCGAAATATCGTGAGGCGATGCGCATTCCCTCGTCCGTCCAGCGCAGGCGGGAAAAGCGTGCGATGGTACGGACTTAGCCGTAAGGTGGTGGAAACCGCCCGGGACCGGGAGAAAACCCGTCGTTGACTTCGCGCGCGCGCGGTCTTAGAAGACCCGCCGCAATCACGAAAAAGGCGCTACGGTAGCGCCGAGGGCAATCTGCCCGGAAGTTTCCGCCGGATGCGCCGGTATTTGAGAGTGGGCGCGGGCCAGGGCGGCGCGTTTCTTAGAATTCAGAGGAACTGATGACAGTCACGATTACCGGCAAGAACGTCGATATCAATGCCGCGTTGCGGTCCAACGTCGAAGACCGGATGGCAGAAGCCGTCGGCAAATATTTCGACGGCGGCTTCAAGGGCAGCGTCGTCTTCGAAAAGGAAGGCTCCGGCTACCGCAGCGACTGCACGGTACATCTCGACACCGGCATTGTTCTCCAGGCCTCCGGTGTCGGTCAGGAAACCCAGTTCGGTTTCGATCAGGCCGCGGACCGGATCGAAAAGCGTCTTCGCCGCTACAAGCGCAAGCTGAAAGACCACAACAACGGCAACAGTGCTGCCCGTGAGGAAGCCGCCGCCGCCTACACGGTTTTCGCGACGCCGGAACCGGAAGAGGAGCTCGAGGCCGACTTCGCGCCGGTCATCGTTGCCGAGACCTCGACCGCCATCAAGACCATGACCGTCGGCATGGCGGTGATGCAGCTCGAACTGGTCGATGCGCCGGTGGTGATGTTCCGCAATGCCGGCAGCGGCAATCTGAATGTGGTCTATCGCCGTCCCGACGGCCATGTCGGCTGGATCGACCCGGCGCTTGGCGCTCCCCAGGCCTGACACGCTTCTGTTTCGTGCCGAAAATGCGGTATCGGCCTTGGCCGATGTCGGCAAGAATTGGACGGAAGACATGGATCTCAGCGACCTTCTGAGCCCGGAATCGGTTGTTCCCGCGCTCAAGGTGAACTCAAAGAAGCAGGCCCTGCAGGATCTCGCGGGACGTGCTGCCGACCTTACGGGTCTCAGCGAGCGCGATATCTTCGACACGCTGTTGCAGCGTGAGCGGCTCGGCTCGACCGGCGTCGGCGCCGGTATCGCCATCCCGCACGGCAAGCTGCCGACGCTCGACCGTCTGGTCGGCCTGTTCGCGCGGCTCGACCGGCCGATCGATTTCGAGGCCCTCGACGACCAGCCGGTCGATCTGGTGTTTCTGCTCTTGGCGCCCGAGGGGGCCGGTGCCGATCATCTGAAGGCGCTGTCGCGGATCGCCCGTGTGCTGCGTGATGGCGCAACAGTCGGCAAGCTGCGCGACACTGCGGATGCCGCGGCCCTGTTCGCGCTGTTGACCCAGCCTCAGGCCTCAAACGCCGCCTGAGCGGCTCCTGAGCCCCTCTCAGGGCAATCGAGAGCATGAATCAAAAGGCCCGGCACCTTTGAAGGTGTCGGGCCTTTGGTTTTTCAGACCGGCTGAAGGCGGCGGGCGGTTGTTTGGTTTAGTGCACGCTGACCGTCACCAGCTCATGCTCGAGCGCATTGGCTTCCGCCGCCTCGCGGCTGTCCGCCAACAGGATCGGGTTGCCGTCGGCGCCGAGCAGCGCCCAGATCTTCAGGCCCGGCTCGAGCCGCGGCGCCTGCGGGAACATCTCGCCGAGTTCGTCCGACGAGATCGCCCGCACATAGGCCACTTCGCCGTCGCCGAGCAGGGCAAAGGCGTCGACCGGCATCACCTGGGTCTTCATGTCCATATTCATCATCACTCACTCCTCCTCGCCATGCCGCCGATTGGTCGCTTGTTGATCGGCTGTTGCGTCGCCTGGCCGGTCGTCTCCCGGCGCGGCGAACGGCATCAGTCGTGCGCCGTGATCTCGATCTTGCGCACCACCCGCTCCGGTTCGGGGCGGGCGAGATCGATCGACAGGAGGCCGTCCTTCAGGTCCGCGCCGAGGATCTCGATGCCCTCGGCCAGCACGAAAGTGCGCTGGAACTGTCGCGCCGCGATACCGCGATGCAGATATTCGCGATCGCCTTCTTCCGTCTGTCGGCCGCGAATGACGAGCTGGTTCTCTTCCATCGTCACGTCGAGCTGGTCGCGGGTAAAGCCGGCGACCGCCAGCGTGATGCGCAGGGTTTCGCCATAACCGTCGGCCTTGGCCAGCCGCTCGATATTGTAGGGCGGGTAGCCGTCGTTGGTGGCCTTGGAAACCCGGTCAAGAACCCGTTCGATATCCTCGAAGCCGAGCAGAAACGGGCTTGAAAGCGTAGATAGGCGTGACATGCCAAAGTCCTCTCTCGAAGCGACCTTGTTATACGGACCCGAATTGGCATCCGTCGGCGGGCATGGCCCGTTAGGGGGAAATATGGGACGCGACCGGCCGAGGTTCAAGCGCGCCCGTCACCGCCGCCCGTCACCGCCGCCCCGACCCGCTGCCGGGAAATCCGGTTTGCGGGGCAACCGGTTTTGTCTGCGCCGGCGGCGCAGCACGGTCCGCGGGCCGTGCGCGGCGGTCGGGAGCCGGTCCGCGGCGGCCGGTTGTTTCCCATTGTGCGCTGCGTCGGCGTTGCCCGAGACAAAAACGCGGAGGGCCAAATAGGTAGCATGCTTCCGGGTAAGTTGCAGACAAGCTGTCGCAGTAGACGGAAAGTTTCATTTAGTACGAAATGCGAACGATTATTTCCATATAGTTTGAAATGTATCACAATTTTTCCGGATTAAGACGTTGTAAACTGGAATTCGGTAATGTTTCCAAAACAAACTGGCGGATCAACACTTGGACCAGGGTCGAAGCATGAATAGACAGATACCGGGCCCACATCATTGTGTCGGTCTCGGCGTGAGTGAAGCGATCAACATTTTCCGCTTCATCAAGGACTACAGTGCCAAGAACCAGGGCTGCATCGACGGCAAGGTGATCGATGCCATCATGGAGAAATATCTCCAGGGCATGTACAAGAACATCGACCGTTATTACGAAAATAACATGCGTTGCTACGCGTCGGTGAATGCGAGCAATGTGCTCTTCAACAATCGCAAACTGACGCATTTCCTCGTCACCGAATATATGAAGGCGGCGATCGAAAAGACCTTCGTCGGCCAGACCAAGGATTCCAGCAAGAACTGGACGGCGTTCTTCGTCCACGCGCTGATGACCTATGCCAGCCACAAGCTGGAAATGGATCTGTCCGCCGATGTCGGCCGGCGCTACAACGTGCTTGCCTTCGTGCTGCTTGAGGGCCTGACCGTCGAGGCCTGTGTGCAGGATCCCGAGATGCGAGCCATTCTGAAGTCCTTTGTCGAACGGTTCTCGCCGGCTTTGAAGAACGAAAAGATTCTCGAAGATCTGACCTTCTACGTCAATCGCGAGATCGACGAACGCTTCAGCACCTTCGGGCCGAACCGCATGCACGTCACCAATATGGAGATGAAGGCGCTGTTCATGCGCCTGATGGCCTGACGCCCTGTTCGCTCCTTTCTGCATCGCCGCACCGCCGCCGGCACGACCGGCGCCCGGTCTCGCTGACTTTCCGTGCCGTCTTTTCCTTGCTTCGCGCTGCAATATTTTCTATCGCTCGCCGCAGCATCGTCTCGCCCGAGACCTCCCGGATCCGATCTGACCGACGGCATGTCCCGATTTCGCTCTTCCATTCCAGGCCTTGAATGCATCGCGACGGTGCCGGTCCGTGGCGATAACGCAAGCGGGGTTGGTCGATGAGCGGCGACATCCAGGTCATGCGCTCGGTCTCCGACCGTTACGAGGCAATGGTGCGCGCCGGCGAGATCGAGCGCGATCCGGCACAGGCCGCGCTCATCGAGCGGTTCGACGCGCTCTGCGCGACGCTGAGTGAGACACGGCTCGCCAGCAAGAAGAGCTCGCTCGGCTGGTTGTTCGGCCGCCGCGACGTGCCCGAGACCGTCGAGGGCCTCTACATCTGGGGCGAGGTCGGGCGCGGCAAGACCATGCTGATGGACCTGTTCTTCGAGCGCGTGCCCGTGCGCCGCAAGCGCCGTGTCCACTTCCATGAATTCATGGCCGAGGTGCATGAGCGCGTGCACGCCTTCCGCCAGGCGCTGAAATGCGGCGAGGTCAGCGGCGACGATCCGATCCCGCCGCTCGCCGCCGAAATCTCCGGCGAAATCCGCCTGCTGTGTTTCGACGAGTTCTCCGTCACCGATATCGCCGACGCGATGATCCTCGGCCGCCTGTTCACCGCGCTGTTCGAGGCAGGCGTGATCGTGGTCGCGACCTCCAACGTCGATCCTGACGACCTCTATCGCGATGGCCTCAATCGTGGCCACTTCCTCGGCTTCATCGCCCTGTTGAAGCGCCATGTCGATGTCGTGCGGCTCGACTCGCGGACCGACTACCGGCTCGAAATGCTGTCCGGCGAGCCGCTCTACTTTTCGCCGCTCGGCAAAGAGGCCGACGCCGCGATGGATCACCTGTGGCATCGCATTGCCGGCACGGACGGCGGCCATCTCGAACGTCTCGAGGCCAAGGGCCGCTGGATCGAAATCCCGCAGGTCGCCCATGGTGCCGCGCGCATCGGCTTCGAGGATCTGTGCGCCCGCCCGCTCGGTGCGGCGGACTATCTGCGCATCGCCCACGCCTATCACACGCTGTTCGTCGATCATGTGCCGGTGATGGCCGAGGACCGGCGCAACGAGGCCAAGCGTTTCATCAATCTGATCGACGCGCTCTACGACAACGGCGTCAAGATCGTGATTTCCGCCGACGCTCCGGTCGACACGCTGTATCGCGCCGAAAGCGGTGCCGAGGTCTTCGAGTTCGCCCGCACCATCTCGAGGCTGATCGAAATGCGCTCGAACGATTATCTCGCCGCCCCGCACGGCAAGCGCGGCTGAATATTTTCCTTTTCGATATCGCGGGAATAAGCCGATCTTAACGTGCCCGGTCTATTTTGGACGGGCGTCGGAACGCGAACGCCTCCAGCCAAAAGAAGAGCGAAGCGCCGGCGCCTGTGTATGTGGCCTGTGCGTGGTTGGAAGATGGACTGGATCCTGCAGAAGCTGAAAATTCGCTCCAACCGGGAGGTCTGGCTGATGACGATCGTCATCACCGCGATCTCGGTGGCCTCGCCGGTTACGGTGCTTGCGGTCGCCATGAGTTACACCGGGGCGTCTGGCAAGGGGTTCTGGTTGGTGCTGGCAATCGGTGCCCTGATCCCGCTTTTCATCGCGCCACCGATTTCGGTGTTTTCCCTCAGCATCCTGCGCCTGCTCACCCAGACCATCGAGAAGGTCGATGCCTATGTCCGCCTCGACACCCTGACCGGCGTGCTGACGCGGGCCTATCTGCTTGGTCAGATCCGCGACCGGCTGTCAGACGGGGGATCGTTTCTGATGGTCGACGCCGACCACTTCAAGGCGATCAATGACACCTACGGCCACGACATCGGCGACGAGGCGTTGAAGACCATCGCCGAGGTGCTGTCCAACCATGTCAGCTACGACGCCATTATCGGCCGGCTCGGCGGCGAGGAGTTCGGCATCTTCCTGCCCGGCGCCCGCGAGAAGGAGGCCGCCGACGCCGCCGCCCAGCTCTGCGATGGCATGCGCCGCAGCGGCAAGGTGATTGCGGGTCATGAGCTTGAATTGACCATCAGCATCGGCGGCGCCGTCCATATCGAGGGCGAATCCCTCGAAAAAACCATGAAGCTCGCCGACGTTGCACTTTACCAGGCGAAACGGACTGGCCGCGACCGGTTCTTCATCGCCGAGGCGACGGACACGATGCCCGCACTCATCCTGCAGACCCGGATTGGCTGAGACGGCGCGCCGGGTTCCATGCCCGGTTGCCGACGAAGTCGTTGAATTCGCGGGCACTGTCCTTGAAGGCGGATGAACGCGCGCGTCGCTGAAAGCGGGCGCCGCAGCGCACGGCAAAGGCGCCCGATCGCCCCGCGCCGCCACCCTTCTAAAATAAGAAAATGCTAATAAGTTGCGGGTCTTACCGCAGCGCCGTATTCGACTATATTTTACCCCGTGAGTCCTTGCGCCGGGCGGGCAAAGGGAGTAGGGACACCAACAACGACGAAGTATTTATCTTGACGTTTACGTAAAGGGAAAGAAGCACCATGGCGCGCAACAAGATTGCTCTGATCGGCTCGGGCATGATCGGTGGTACCCTGGCTCATCTCGCCGGTTTGAAGGAACTCGGCGACATCGTGATGTTCGACATCGCCGAAGGCCTGCCGCAGGGCAAGGCGCTCGACCTCGCCCAGTCCTCGCCGATCGACGGCTTCAACGCCGCCCTCTCCGGTACGCAGGATTATTCGTCGATCGCCGGCTCCGATGTCGTCATCGTCACCGCCGGCGTGCCGCGCAAGCCCGGCATGAGCCGCGACGACCTGCTCGGCATCAACCTGAAGGTCATGGCCTCGGTCGGCGCGGGCATCAAGGAACACGCCCCGGACGCCTTCGTGGTCTGCATCACCAACCCGCTCGACGCCATGGTCTGGGCTCTGCAGAAGTTCTCCGGCATTGCTCCGAACAAGATCATCGGCATGGCCGGCGTGCTCGATAGCGCCCGCTTCCGCTACTTCCTGTCGGAAGAGTTCGGCGTTTCGGTCGAAGACGTCACTGCCTTCGTGCTCGGCGGCCACGGCGACACCATGGTGCCGCTCGCCCGCTACTCGACCGTTGCCGGCATTCCTCTGCCGGACCTCGTCAAGATGGGCTGGACCACCCAGGAAAAGCTCGACCAGATCGTTCAGCGCACCCGTGGCGGCGGCGCCGAAATCGTCGGCCTCCTGAAGACCGGTTCGGCCTACTACGCGCCGGCCACCGCCGGCATCGCGATGGCCGAGGCCTACCTCAAGGATCAGAAGCGCGTCTTCCCGTGCGCCGCGCAGTGCAACGGCGAATACGGCGTCGACGGCGTCTATGTCGGCGTGCCGATCGTGATCGGTGCCGGTGGCGTCGAGCGTGTCGTCGAGATCGAGCTGGATGCCGACGAAAAGGCGCTGTTCCAGAAGTCGGTCGACGCGGTCGAGGGCCTGATCAAGGTCTGCCAGGGCATCGAGCCGGCTCTCGCCTGATTTCGCTGAACCGTCCCGACGGACATTCCTGCTGACGAGGAACGCAACGGATGAATATCCACGAATACCAGGCGAAAGCCCTGTTGAAGTCTTACGGCGCACCGGTCGCCGAGGGCGTCGCGATTTTCACGCCCGACGAGGCCGAGGCTGCCGCGAAGTCGCTGCCGGGCCCGCTCTGGGTGGTCAAGTCGCAGATCCATGCCGGCGGCCGCGGCAAGGGCAAGTTCAAGGAGCCGTCCGCCGGCGAGAAGGGCGGCGTGCGCCTCGCCTTCTCGATCGACGAGGTCAAGACCTTCGCCCTGCAGATGCTCGGCTCGACGCTGGTGACCAAGCAGACCGGCCCGGCCGGCAAGCAGGTCAACCGCCTCTACATCGAGGACGGCGCCGACATCGAGAGCGAGCTGTACCTGTCGCTGCTCGTTGACCGCACCGTCGGCCGCGTTGCCTTCGTCGCCTCGACCGAGGGCGGCATGGACATCGAGACGGTCGCCGAAGAGACGCCGGAAAAGATCCACACCATCGCGATCGATCCCGACACCGGTGTCACCGATGCCGATGCGGGCAAGCTCGCCGATGCGCTGGAGCTTTCCGGAACGGCGCGTGAGGAAATGCTCGGACTGTCGAAGATCCTCTACAAGGCCTTCACCGAGAAGGACATGAGCCTCTTGGAGATCAACCCGCTGATCGTCATGAAGGATGGCCACATCCGGGTGCTCGACGCCAAGGTCTCGTTCGACGGCAATGCCCTGTTCCGCCACGACGACGTGATGGAGCTGCGCGACAAGACCGAGGAAGACGAGAAGGAAATCGAAGCTTCCAAGTACGACCTCGCCTATGTCGCCCTCGACGGCAACATCGGCTGCATGGTCAACGGCGCCGGTCTCGCCATGGCGACCATGGACATCATCAAGCTCTACGGCGCTGAGCCGGCGAACTTCCTCGATGTTGGTGGCGGCGCCTCGGCCGAAAAGGTCACCGCGGCGTTCAAGATCATCACCGCCGACCCGAACGTGAAGGGCATCCTGGTCAACATCTTCGGCGGCATCATGCGCTGCGACGTGATCGCCGAAGGCGTCATCACCGCGGTCAAGGAAGTCGGCCTGCAGGTTCCGCTGGTCGTTCGCCTCGAAGGCACCAATGTTGAAAAGGGCAAGGAGATCCTGAACGGCTCCGGCCTCGACGTCATCGCCGCCGATGACCTCGACGATGCCGCCCAGAAGATCGTCAAAGCCGTTGAGGGGGCCGCGTAATGTCCATTCTGGTCAACAAAGACACCAAGGTCCTCGTCCAAGGACTGACCGGCAAGACCGGCACCTTCCACACCGAACAGGCGCTCGCCTATTACGGCACCCAGATGGTCGGCGGCATTCATCCCAAGAAGGGTGGCCAGACCTGGGGCGACGTCGAGGGCGGCGCCGAGCTGCCGATCTTCGCCTCCGTTGCCGAGGGCAAGGAAAAGACCGGCGCCAACGCGTCCGTGGTCTATGTCCCGCCGGCAGGCGCCGGCGCGGCGATCATCGAGGCGATCGAGGCGGAAATCCCGCTCATCGTCTGCATCACCGAAGGCATTCCGGTGATGGACATGGTCAACGTCAAGCGCAAGCTCGAAGGCTCCAAGTCCCGCCTGCTCGGCCCCAACTGCCCGGGCGTTCTGACGCCGGAAGAATGCAAGATCGGCATCATGCCGGGCTCGATCTTCTCCAAGGGCAATGTCGGCATCGTCTCGCGCTCCGGCACGCTGACCTACGAGGCGGTCTTCCAGACCACCAATGAAGGCCTCGGCCAGACCACCGCTGTCGGCATCGGCGGCGACCCGGTCAAGGGCACCGAGTTCATCGACATGCTGGAAATGTTCCTCGCCGACGACGCCACCGAGTCGATCATCATGATCGGCGAGATCGGCGGCTCGGCCGAAGAGGAAGCTGCCCAGTTCATCGCCGATGAGGCCAAGAAGGGTCGCAAGAAGCCGATGGTCGGCTTCATCGCCGGCCGTACCGCACCTCCGGGCCGCACCATGGGCCATGCCGGTGCGGTGATCTCCGGCGGCAAGGGCGGCGCCGAGGACAAGATCGCGGCGATGGAAGCGGCGGGTATCGTCGTCTCGCCGTCGCCGGCCAAGCTCGGCAAGACCCTGGTCGAGGTGCTGAAGGGCTGACCGCATTGCGGTCAACCTTTTGGCGACATTACGGGGTTATACTGATCTGCGGCGCGCAAAGGGGTGTGCGCCGCTGATACAGGAAAGGGCACGGCATGGGGCCGTGGCCGTAACATGGGGCGGGGCGCGACCCCGCCGGACGAGAGATGCCACGCCAGGACGCGAACAAGGCCTTCGCGTTGACGTCGTTCCTTTACGGCGGCAACGCTTCCTATCTCGAAGAACTCTATGCCCGTTACCAGGACGAGCCCGCCTCCCTCGACGAGGAGTGGCGGGATTTTTTTGCCGATCTGAAAGATGAGCGCGGCAGCGTCCTGAAGGAGGCGTCGGGCCCGTCATGGGAACGCACCGACT